>CAZRND010000429.1:0-4482 GCA_964601345.1 uncultured Acidobacteriota bacterium
GGGGGATGTGTGCGTGTTCGGTGTGTGTAATGGCCTCGGGACACACTTCGGTTAAGCACTTAGGTATGTTGCACCGGCCGATGCCCATCGGTTCTTGGAGAAGTTGCGTTCGCGATGCGCCATCGAGCGGATGCATCTCAAGCCCTGCCACGCGGACGAAGAAGCGCGGTCCGCCGAATCCCTGCTTCATGTCGTGGTCGCGCAACACGTGGCAGACGTTCTGGCACAGGAAGCACTCGATGCATTTGCGGAATTCCTGGCCGCGATCGACGTCGTGCTGGTACATCTTCCATTCCACGTTCGGACGCGGCTGGAAGGGCGGAATCTTCTTGTTCACTTCGTAATTCCAGCGGACGTCGGTCACCAGGTCTTTGATCACCGGGAACGACTTGAGCGGCTGGACCATGACAGGCTGGTCGAGCGGGAGCGAATCCATGCGCGTCTTGCAGGTGAGGCGCGGGCGGCCGTTCACCTCCGCCGAGCACGACCCGCACTTGGCGGCTTTGCAGTTCCAACGCACCGCCAGGTCCGGCGCCTGATGGGCCTGGATGTAGTGCAGCGCGTCGAGCACCACCATACCGGGCGAGACCGGCACCTGGTAGGAGACCCAATCGCCTCCCTCGACGCTGCCGCGAAATACTTTTACAGTTGCATCCGCCATGAATCTCCTCCGCGTTATTCTTCCGCCAGGATCTTCTTCAGATCGTCGGGCATCTGGGGAACCGGGGCCTGACTCAATTTCATCGTCTCGCCGTCGCGCGTAATGATGTTGTTGAGCTTTTCCCACTCTTTGTCGTAATTCGGAAAATCAATCCGGCTGTGCGCCCCGCGGCTTTCTTTCCGCGCCAGCGCACTACGCGCCACCGCCTCGGTGACGATCATCATGGACTTGAGATCCCGCGCCAGGTGCCAGCCCGGGTTGAACATGCGCGAGCCTTCCACGCGCACCTTGCCGACTCGCTCTTTCAGCTTCTGGATCTCGACGAGGCCCTTCTTCAGATCTTCCTCCGTGCGGAAGATGCCGACCAACGCCTGCATCTTCTCCTGCAATTCGGAATGGATCCCGTAAGGACTTTCCCCTTCCGTGCGCGCGAACGGAGCGAGCATTTCCTTCTCGGCTGCTTCCGCTTGCGACTGGTCGATCGTCGGAGCGGCGGCGGTCTTGGCGTACTTCGCGGCCGCCTCACCGGCGATTCGTCCGAAGACCAGCAGGTCGGAGAGCGAATTGCCTCCGAGTCGATTCGCGCCGTGCAATCCGGCGGCCGCCTCGCCCGCGGCGTAGAGTCCCGGCACGGTGGACGCCGCGGTCTCCGCATCCACGCGGACGCCGCCCATCACGTAGTGACAGGTGGGTCCTACTTCCATGGGACCCTTGGTGATGTCGACGTCGGCCAGCTCCTTGAACTGGTGATACATGCTCGGCAGTTTTTTCTTCACGTACTCGGCCGGCTTGTAGGAAATATCGAGGAACGCGCCGCCGTGTTCGGTGCCGCGCCCTTCCTTCACTTCAGTGTAGATGGCGCGGGCGACGACGTCGCGCGTCGAGAGCTCCATCTTCTTCGGATCGTACTTCTCCATGAAGCGCTCGCCCTTCTTGTTGGTGAGCAGGCCGCCCTCGCCGCGCACGGCTTCGGTGACCAGGATTCCCTTCACGCCGGGAGGCCACACCATGCCGGTGGGATGGAATTGCACAAACTCCATGTCGGCAAGATCCGCGCCCGCTTCATAGGCCAGCGCCTGACCGTCGCCCGTGTATTCCCAGGAATTCGACGTGACCGACCAGGCCTTGCCGATGCCGCCCGTGGCGATCACCACGGCCTTGGCTTTGAAGAGCACGAATCGGCCTTGCTCGCGCCAGTAACCGAAGGCGCCGGCGATGCGGTTGCCGTCCTTCAGCAAGCGGATGATGGCGCACTCCATGTAGACGTCGACGCCGAGTTGCACGCCGCGATCCTGCAGCGTGCGGATCATCTCGAGCCCGGTGCGGTCGCCGACGTGGCAGAGCCGCTTGTACGTATGCCCGCCGAAGGCGCGTTGCAGGATGCGGCCGTCCTCGGTGCGATCGAAGAGCGCGCCCCACTGCTCGAGCTCGCGGATTCGGTCGGGGGACTGCTGCGCGTGGATCTGCGCCATACGCCAGTTGTTAACGAACTTGCCGCCGCGCATCGTGTCGCGGAAATGCGTCTCCCAGCCGTCCTTCGCGTCTACGTTGCCCATGGCTGCGGCGACGCCGCCCTCAGCCATCACGGTGTGAGCCTTGCCGAGCAGCGATTTGCAGACCACTCCCACACGGAGTCCTTGCCCCATCGCTTCGATGCATGCGCGCAATCCGGCGCCGCCCGCGCCGATGATCAGCACATCATGTTCGTGAGTCTCGTATTTGTCGTTCACAGGATCCTCAGGTCGGTAATCGTTCCGGACGCCACCAAGCGCACATAAAGGTCCGCGATGCCGACGGAGAAAAGGCTCAGCCAGGCCAGCAGCATGTGTCGATCGTTCAGAAATGTGATGCCGCGCCAGGCGGTGTGGCGAGCATCGCCGGCCACGGCGCAGGAGAAGCAATCGAGCTTGCCGCCCACGAGATGCCGGATGGAATGGCAGGAGAGCGTGTACATCGAGAGCATCCAGACATTCAGCAGCAGCACGAGCGATCCGACGCCGATTCCAAAATGGCCGTCAAACGAGAACGCTTCGATCGCGTCCGTCCAGAGGAAAAAGAGAAAGATCAGCGCGACATACACGGTGTAGCGGTGCATGTTCTGCAGGATGAAGGGGAATCCCGTCTCGCCTTTATACGACGAGCGACCTTCGCTCACGGCGCAGGCCGGTGGATCAAGGAAGAAGGCCCGGTAGTAGGCTTTCCGGTAGTAGTAGCAGGTGGCGCGGAAGCTCAGCGGCCCGCCGAGGATGAGGATGGCGGGGGAAAACGGCCACCAGCGATGGGTCGGATCGATCAGCGGCGAATAGAAGGGCGAGAGATACGGTCCCCACTGAAAATAATTGTTCTCGAAAGCCCGCAGTGTCGCGTACAAGCCGAAACCGCCCAACACCACGATGACCGGGACCAATTCCAGCCACCAGGAATCGCGCCGCAGCGTCTGTCCGAAGCTCTTCGCTTCAGCCATGGATGTCACCTCTCACACTTGGGGATAAAAGAGCCAGGAAGATCTATTCTACGTCATTTCTTAGCGCTAGTCTTCTTTTGCGGGCGGGCGGGAGGCGGGCCCGCGTTCTCGCGGACGAAATCGAGGTACTCCAGAAACTTTTCACGAACACTGTCGTCGACGCGGCCGGAGGAAATGGGAACGCGCTGCGAGGAAACGAAGGCGGCGGTAAGAATGGCGGCGGCAATCACGTCGTTATCCATGATGACTCACTCCTTATGGTCCAGCTCAAGTCCGGTAGCTGGCGTTAATACGAATATAGTCCTCTGTGAGGTCGCAGGTCCAGAAAGTTGCACGGCCCTTCTTGCCGCGGCCCAAATCCAGGGCGATCTGGATGTCCGTGGCGGCAGCCAAGTCGCGAGCCAGCGCGCCCTCGTCGAAATCGGCGGCCGCTCCCTGGAGGCAAACCTGTTTTCCCTGCATTTGGATGCCGACGCGGCCGGGATCGATGGGAGCGCCCGATGCGCCCGCGGCCGAGAGCAGACGTCCCCAGTTGGGATCGCCGCCGGCGATCGCGGTCTTGACCAAAGGAGAATTGGCGATAGCTCGGGCCACGGTCGCGGCCTCGTCGTCGTTCTTGGCGCCGGTGACTTCGATGCGCACGCGCTTGCGCGCGCCCTCGCCATCTGCCGCGATGGCGACGGCGAGCTCCTGCATCACCTGTTCCAGGGCCGCCGCCAGCTTGGCGTTGGGAACGGCGCCGGCGGCGCCGTTCGCCAGCACGAACACGGTATCGTTCGTCGATGTGTCGCCGTCCACCGAGACGCGATTGAAGGTCCGCTCGACGGCGGGCGCCGTCAGCTTTTTCAGCACGGCGGGCGTCGCGGCGGCGTCGGTGACGATGAAGGCGAGCATGGTGGCGTGCGGCTTCATCCGCGGATGGATCATGCCCGCGCCCTTGGCGAAGCCAAGGACGCTGGCCTTGCCGCACGGCGCGGACGCGATCTTCGGCCGCGTATCCGTGGTCAGGATGGCGGACGCCGCGGCGGAAAGTCCGCTGGGTGAGAGCGACTTGATGGCTGCGGGGATCGCCGCCGTAGGCTTTGATCCATCGAGAGGCACGCCGATGACGCCGGTCGAGGCGATGAGCACTTCGTGTCCCGGAATCCCGAGCTCGCGCGCGACGGCGGCGGCGGTCGCGACGGCAACATCCCGTCCGCCGGGTGTGGCGCAATTGGCGTTGCCGGCGTTGGCAACGATCGCGCGCGCCCTTCCCCGGCGGCGCTTCAAATGCGCGCGTGAAACGATGAGCGGCGCGGCCTGTACGCGATGCGTCGTGAACGCAGCGGCCGCGGCGGTCTTTCGTTCGGAGACGTGC
>CAZRND010000430.1:0-4450 GCA_964601345.1 uncultured Acidobacteriota bacterium
TTGCACGCCGCAGAAGAATCGTAGGGTTCGTGCTGGGCATGAGCGATCTGGCGGTGATCGCCATCGCCTTCCAGTTGGCCTATCTCATCCGCCAGAGTCTTCCGGAATTCAGGCTGTTCTTCCTGCCTCGCGGCGTCGCGCTGGGATTGCTCGCCAGCGCGCTCGTGATCTGGTGGGTGGTCGGCACGATGATCTGTGTCTACCGCCGCGTGGACACCTTCGAGCCGGTGGCCGTAGCCAAAGATACTTTGCGACAGGCGCTCCTCGCCACTGCGCTCTTCGCTGGATGGCTCTACCTCTTAAAGCTGGGAGAGGTGAGCCGCGGATTCATCCTGCTTTTCGCGGCGGTGAACACGGCGCTTCTTTTGATATACCGGCTGTTGCGCGGCCTCTTCCGCAAGGAGCTCGCCGGATTTCGCTACTACGTGATCGTGGGCACGGGCGACAAGGCCGTGGAGATGGCTCGCATGATCGAGGCCAGCGAGGACTACGGCAACAAGGTTCTGGCTTTCGTGCGCGAACGCCCCCAGGCTCAGCTCGACCAGGCGGCCGCCGCGGCGCTGCGCCGGAATTATCCGCTGCACGAGCTCACCGAGCTCTCCCCAATGCTCTGCAACCACGTGGTCGACGAAATTATATTCGCCGTGGCCAAGGAAGATCTGGAGCAGATGGAAGAAATCTTCCTCTCTTGCGAGGAGGAGGGCGTGAAGACGCGCGTGCTGGTGAACTTCTTTCCGCACATCAATTCCGATGTCTCGCTCGAGCGCATTCAATCCGTCCCGCTGCTGACGTTCAGCTCGACGCCGGAAAACGAGTACCTGCTCTTCTTGAAGCGGATCTTCGACCTGGCTCTCTCGGGAATTCTGCTGATTGTGCTCTCGCCGCTTTATCTGCTCGTGGCGTTGCTGGTGAAGCTGACCTCGCCAGGTCCGGTCATCTACTCTCAGGTGCGTTGCGGCCTGAACGGACGCCGCTTCCGCCTCTACAAATTCCGGTCCATGTACAAGGACGCTCATGAGCGCCGCGCCGAGTTGGCGCATTTGAACGAGCTCGACGGGCCGGTGTTCAAGATCGCGCGCGATCCCCGCGTGACGCCGCTCGGACGCGTCCTGCGCCGCTTGAGCATCGACGAGTGGCCGCAAATGTACAACGTCCTGAAGGGGGAGATGAGCTTCGTGGGACCGCGTCCGCCGCTGCCCGAAGAGGTGGAGCAGTATGAGCGCTGGCAGCGACGCCGCTTGCGGATGAAGCCCGGCCTCACCTGCCTGTGGGCGCTCGAAGGCCGCAGCCAGCTCGACTTCCACCGCTGGATGCGCCTCGACCTCGACTACATCGAGCAGTGGAGCCTGCTGCTCGACTTCAAGATTCTCTTCCGCACCATTCCGCGGGTCCTCAGCGGCAAGGGCGCCAGCTAGAAACTATTTCTTCTGACAGCGCGGGCAGTAGGTGGTTCCTCGTCCAGCGATGACCGCGCCGCGCAGGATGCGGCGGCACTTCAGGCATTTCTCTCCGGCGCGGCCGTAGACGCGGTGTTCGAACTGGAATCGCCCCGCCTCTCCGCGGCCGTCCACGTAATCACGGACGGAAGATCCGCGGCTCTCGATCGCCTCGATCAGGACCTTCCTGAGCGCCGCGTGAAGTCCGGCGGCGCGGACCTTCGATACTCGCGATCCAATCGCCGCGGGATGCAGCCCCGCGCGGAACAGGCTCTCGTCGGCATAAATATTTCCCACGCCGCGGACGAAGCGTTGGTCCAGAAGCAGAGCCTTCAGCCGCGCGCGCCGGGCGCGCAGCGCGGCGACAAAGTCGTCCTCGGAGATTTCGAGCGGCTCGGGGCCGAGCTTTCGGAGCCGGTCCGGAAGCTTGGCCCATACTTCGATGCGTCCGAACATCCGCGGATCGGTGTAGCGCAGCTCTTCTCCTGACTCGAGCGTGAAGATTCCATGCGTATGCGGCAGGCGATCTTCGGCGGCGGGCTCGACCGTGAGCCGCCCGCTCATGCCCAGGTGGATCACCCACCACACCGGCCCGTCCTGCGCGGCGCGCAGGACGATGTTCTTTCCCCAGCGCTCGACCGACTCCACCACCGCGCCTTCGAGGGCCTGGACGATCTTTCGTGGCGGCGTCTTCAGCACGCGCTTGCGCCCCAGCTCCACGCGCACGATGCGGCGTCCCGGCAACTGTCGGCGCAGGTCTCGTACGATGGTTTCTACTTCCGGGAGCTCAGGCATCGAGGGTGATTTTGCGGCGCTCTCCGCCGAGATCTTCGAGATGTATCTTCCAATGGGCGCCTCGTAATGTCCCCAGTTTTTCGCCCCATTCGATCAACACCACGGCATTCTGGTTCCATAGATCTTCGAGGCCCAGCGTCTCCATGTCGCGTCCCGGCTCGATGCGGTAAAGGTCCACATGAAAGACTTTGGGCTTCGATCCGTACTGATGCACGAGCGTAAACGTCGGGCTGGTCACCTCGGCCAACGATGCCGCTCCGAGGCCGTGGATGATGCCTTT
This sequence comes from uncultured Acidobacteriota bacterium, assembly GCA_964601345.1. Taxonomy (GTDB): domain Bacteria; phylum Acidobacteriota; class Terriglobia; order JAJPHL01; family JAJPHL01; genus CAZRND01. The sequence continues at coordinate 2,512 of CAZRND010000430.1, forward strand.
GGCCAGTGTGGTTTTTCCCGCGCCCAGATTGCCTTCGAGCAGCACTACGAGCGGCGGAGCGATTTGGCGAGCCAGTTCCCGGCCGAGGTCGATTGTCGCCTCGTCGGAATCCGTAGTGAACTCCCGCTTCACGAACCCCTCACGATGTTGAGGCGACCTTCTTGAGGGCTTTCGGAAACGCGCGGATGATATCTCCGGCGGTCAGCGAGATTTCGCCCGCCTCCGCAGCAGCGATGTCGCCCGCGAGACCGTGCAGGTAGACCGCTGCGGAGATGACCGCCGCGAGCGGGCGGTCGGAGAATTGGCCCATGAAGGCGGCGATGATTCCGGCCAGCACGTCGCCCGTGCCGCCCGTGGCCATGCCGGGATTTCCGGTGGCGTTCACGTAGACCTGCCCGCCGGGCTCGGCGACCAACGTACGGTATCCCTTCAGGACCACGTAGAGATGATGAGCTCGCGCCAGCGCGCGCGCCGTCTCGACGCGACGTGCCTGCACGTCGGCGGTCGAGACGCCGGCCAGGCGAGCCATCTCGCCCGGATGCGGCGTGATCACGATCTGCCGGTCGCGCCCGTCGAGCAACTCGGGCGCTCCGGCCAGGGCGTTGAGCGCGTCGGCATCGAGCAGCATGGGCTGGCGATACTTGGTAACGACGTTCCGCACAAACTTCACAGTGTCCGGATCCATGGACAAGCCGGGTCCGATGGCGAGCACGCTCTTGTCCTCCGCGATCTTCTGGAAGCGGTCGGCATCGAGCGCCCGCGCGGAAATGGAACCGGCGGACGTTTCCGGCAGCGCTTCGGTCATCAGTTCCGGAGCAGACGCAGCCACGACGGGTAGCGCGCTTTCCGAAGTCGCCACCGTCACCAGGCCCGCGCCGCTGCGCAGCGCGGCCATGGCGGCCATCGCCGCCGCGCCGGTCTTGCCGCGCGATCCGGCCACGACCAGGACGTGTCCGAAGTCGCCTTTGTGCGCGTCGCGAAGCCGCGGTGTGACGATCGGCGCCAGGTCGCTTTCCCGCACCAGGTTCAGCGCGAAGTCCGGCCGGCCTTCGACGAGTTCGGGCGGCGTTCCGATGTGGGCAATCACCAGCTTTCCGACGTTGTTGAGGTTGGGCGGAAAAATCTGGCTCACCTTGGGCGCGGTGAAGGTGACCGTCATGCTCGCCTTCACGGCTTCTCCCATGTAGTCGCCTGTATCGCTCGGCAGCCCCGAGGGCATGTCCACCGAAACGAGCGGCACCGCCGGGAAGTGCGAGTTCAGGTCGCTGACCAATTCCAGGTAGAAGCCCGAGAGCGGGGAAGAGAGCCCCGTGCCCAGGATGGCGTCGATGAGCATCGTGGAGTTGAGCAGTCCGGGCTTGATCGCCAGCCAGTCCTGCAGATCGCGCACGATGTAGGAATCGAGGCCGATCTTGATCAGAAAGTTGTAATTGACCGCGGCGTCGCGCCTCAGATCGGCGGGATCGGCGAGCAGCACCACGCGCGAGATGATGTTGCGCATCCACAACTGGCGGGCGATGACGAAACCGTCGCCGCCGTTGTTGCCTTTTCCGCAAAGAATCGTGATGCGATGCTCGGAAAGGTTCGGGTAGTGCTCCTCGAGCGCTTTGAGGAATTGCATCCCCGCGTTTTCCATCAACGTGAGGCTGGGCATTCCCAGTTCTTCGATCGTGATCCGATCGATTTCGCGCATCTCCGCTGCGGTCAGGATTTTCATGGGAGCTGTGCCTAGTCGGGCTGGTAGTTGGGCGCTTCTTTGGTGATGATCACGTCGTGCACGTGGCTTTCCCGCAGCCCGGCGGAACTGACGCGCACGAACTTGGTGGAGCGTTGCAGTTCCTCGATGGTAGCCGCGCCGCAATAACCCATCGCGGCCTGCAAGCCTCCCACCATTTGATGCACCATCACGTCGAGCGCCCCTTTATAGGGAACGAGTCCT
>CAZRND010000431.1:0-4419 GCA_964601345.1 uncultured Acidobacteriota bacterium
ATCCCTACAACCAGCAGGAAGCTCAGAGCCACCTGTATCACCACGAGGCTGGAACGAATCCAGGATTTTCCGCGGCTTCCCATCGCTCCGCCCGAATCGGATTTCAACGCGCCGGCAAGATCGATCTTGCTGCCCTGCAGCGCGGGGACGAGACCGAAGATCAACGTCGAGGCGATGCCGACCGCGGCGCTCAGCACGAGAACCCGCCAGTCCAATTCACCGCTCATGTGCAGCGGCGCACTCCGTGGCGGGACCAGAAGCACCAGCAGTCCGCGGCACCAATTCGCCACCAACAGTCCGCCGAGCGCTCCGAAGACCACGAGGATCAGGCCCTCCGTGAAAAGCTGCTTCACCAACCTTCCCCGTCCCGCGCCGATCGCCAGCCGGACGGTCATCTCGTGACGGCGGGAGAGAGATTTCACGAGCAGCAGATTGGCCACATTCGCGCACGAGATCAGCAGGACGAAGACCACTACGGCGAGCGCGACGGACAACGTCGGAAGCAGCAGGCTGGCGGCATTGAACGGCGCCTGCCAGAGAGGCAGCAGCTTGATTCCCCGCCCTCGATTGGTCGCCGGATAGGCGCTCTCGAGTTGCGTTGCGACGGCGGACATCTCGGCTTGTGCCTGCTCGATCGTGACGCCGGGCTTCAGCCGGACGAAGCCCTCGATCCAGTGCGCGCCGCGGTCCTCAAGCTTGTAACCTCCCGGATCCATCCGTTCCTGCATCGAGCCGGGAACCCAGAACTCGAAGGCGTATCCGACAAAGGTTCCATAAAAGCCTTCCGGCGCAACGCCGACAATCGTGTGGGGCATGCCGTTCAGAATTTGCTTCTTCCCCAAAATCGCGGGATCGCTTCCGAAGCGCGTCCTCCACAAGTTGTGACTGATGACAGTGACAGGATGCGCGTTGCGCCCGACGTCTTCGGCCGGCTCGAATCCCCGCCCGAGAACCGGATGCACGCCCATGGCCGCGAAATAATTCGAGGAAACGACGCTTCCCGGAACGCGGTCGGCTCGTCCGCCGATGCTCAGCGTGCTGCCGGTGATTTTCTCGGCGATGGGTTCGAGCAGCGAGCAGTTCTTCCTGAAATCGAGAAAATCCGGCCACGACACAGGCGCATAACCCTCGCCCCGGTTGGTCCCGACCATCACAAAGAGCCGGTCCTGATCGGCCACGCCGGAGAACGGACGCAGCAGCGTGCCTTCGATCCAACTGAAGACCGCAGCGTTCGCGCCGATCCCGAGGGTCAAGCAAAGGATCGCCAGCAGAGAGATGCCCGGCGTTCGTTGAAGCATGCGGAAACCGAAGCGCAGATCCTGCAGCGCAGTCTCGATCATCGGTAGTCCTCTCTGGTCGCGGTGGATTTCCTTGATCTGCTCGGCGCCGCCGAAGATTCGGAGCGCCTCGCGGCGAGCCTCGGCCGCGCTCATCCCCCGGCCCAGGTTGCGTTCCACGGACATCTCCAGGTGTGACCGCAACTCGGCGTTGAAATCCTCTTCCAGCCGCTTGCGGCGGAAGAGGCCGGCGAGCCTGGAGATCCATTCGCGCATTAGCTGGTCCTCAGGACGCGGTTAATCATGGCCGACATTCGGCTCCAGCCTTCGGCTTCCACGGCAAGCTGTTTGCGTCCCGCGCGCGTCAGCGAATAGAACTTGGCTTTGCGGTTATTCCCCGAGACGCCCCACTTCGACGCGATCCAGCCGCGCTGTTCGAGACGCAGCAACGCGGGATAGAGCGTTCCCTGGTTCAACTGCAGCAGGTCCTCGGAGACCTGCTGGATACGCAGGGCGATTCCGAATCCGTGCATCGGACCCATCGAGTCCAGCGTCTTGAGCACCAGCAGGTCGAGCGTGCCTTGCAAGACATCTGTTTTGGAAGCGGGCATACACTCCTTTAGACGGTCAACAGGAGTCTAGCACATTTGGTTCTGGGTTAGAATAGCTTCCCCATGGCGCTGCGCTTGTACAACACGTTGACGGGACGCGAGGACGAGTTCATCCCGCTCGACGGCCCGCAGGTGAAGATGTACACGTGCGGCCCGACCGTCTACAACTACGCGCATATCGGCAACTACCGGACCTTCGTCTTTCAGGATGTGCTGCGGCGCTACTTGAAGTACAAGGGCTACCGGTTGATGCACGTCATGAACATCACCGACGTCGAGGACAAGATCATCCGCGAGTCCAAGGCCGCCGGGATGACGCTGCGCGAATACACCGAGCGCTTCACGCAAGCTTTCTTCGAGGACAGCGCCACCCTGCGTCTCGAGCCGCCGGAAGTTCGCGTCCGCGCCACCGAGCACATTCCCGAGATGGTGGCGCTGATCCAGCGCCTCGGAGAGAAGGGTCTCACCTATCAAAGCGAGGGATCGATCTATTTCCGCATCGCTGCTTTCCCGCACTATGGAAAGCTCTCGCGCGTGAATCTCGAAGGCACTCTGGCCGGAGCGCGCGTGGAAGTGGACGAATACGAGAAGGAACATCCCAGCGACTTCGCGCTCTGGAAGGCTCCGAAGTCAGACGAGCCGTCGTGGGAGACGGCGATCGGCCCGGGCCGCCCTGGATGGCACATCGACTGCTCCGCGATGGCCATGAAATTTCCCGGAGAGAGCTTGGAAATTCCCGCCGGGGGCAGCGACCTGATTTTTCCACATCACGAAAACGAAATCGCCCAGTCCGAGGGCGCCACAGGCAAACGCTTCGCGCGCTACTGGCTGCACTGCGAGCACCTGATGGTGGACGGCAAGAAGATGGCCAAGTCCCTCGGCAACCAGTACACGTTGCGAGACATTCTGGCTAAGGGCTACACGCCCGAAGCGATCCGCTATCTGCTCGCTTCGGTTCCGCACCGCAAACAGCTCAACTTCACCGAGGACGGGCTGAAGCAGGCGGCCGCGTCCATCGACCGTTTGCGCAACTTCCGCCGGCGTCTCGAAACCGACAAGCTCGCCGAGGGCGCGAATCCGCGGCTCGCAGAAATCGTGGAGAAGGCCAAGACCGGATACGAGGAAGCGCTCGACGACAACATCAACACGGCCGCGGCCATGGGAATGGTCTTCGACACCGTGCGGACGCTCAACATCGCCGCCGACGCGGGCGAAATGCGCGCCGGCGACGTCCCCGCTGCGCTCGACCTGCTGAAGCGGTTTGACCAGGTCTTCGCGGTGATCGAGCGAGGCGAGTCTCAGAAACGGGACGACTTCACGCGGCGCGTCGAAGAATACCTGAAGGCACGTGCGGAAGCCCGCCGCCGCAAAGATTTTGCCGCCTCCGACCAGATCCGCAAAGATCTGCTGGCGATGGGGGTGGTTGTGGAAGACACCAAAGAGGGTGTACGTTGGAAGTTAGTATAGACCGTTTCCCCAAGATCATTACCGCACTGCCCGGCCCCAAAGCGGCTGCCGTGATTGCCGCGGACCGGGAAGTGATCTCGCCGTCGTACACGCGCGCCTACCCGCTCGTCGTCCAGCGCGGATTCGATTGCATGCTCGAGGACGTTGACGGCAACCTGTTCCTCGATTTCAACGCGGGCATCGCCGTCGCCGCCACGGGCCACTCGCATCCGAGTGTCGTTGCCGCGATCGAGAAACAGGCCGGACAATTCCTGCACATGTCCGGGACGGATTTTTACTATCCCGGCATGGCGCAACTCGGCGAACGTCTGGCCAAGACCTTTCCCGGCCCTGGCGCGAAGCGCGTCTACTACGGAAACTCCGGAACTGAGGCCAACGAAGCGGCGCTGAAGCTGGCTCGCTATCACACCGGGCGCGACAAATTGCTGGCCTTTTACGGATGCTTCCACGGCCGCACCATGGGATCGCTCTCGCTCACCTCGAGCAAGATCGCGCAGCGCGGCCGATTCGGGCCGCTCGTGCCGGGCGTCTTTCACGCGCCGTATCCGAATGCCTATCGCGGCATCGATGTGCGAACGTCGATCGACTTCATCGAGAAGCAACTCTTTCGCACCGTGTTGCCGCCCGAAGAATTGGCGGCGATCATCGTCGAACCCATCCAGGGCGAGGGCGGATACCTCGTATCGCCGCCGGCATTCCTGCAGGAGCTGCGCCGGATCTGCGACGCGCACGGAGCACTGCTGGTGGTCGACGAAGTGCAATCGGGCATGGGCCGCACCGGAAAGATGTGGGCCTGTGAGCATTCTGACATCGTGCCCGATATCATTTCCGCGGCGAAAGGCATCGCGTCCGGAATGCCCCTCAGCGCGACGATCGCCCGCGCCGAAATCATGGACTGGAAACCGGGCGCGCACGCCTCGACATTTGGAGGAAATCCGGTGTGCATTGCCGCGGCGCTGGCCGCGCTCGATCTCCTCGAAGGCGGACTGATCCGGAACGCCGCCGAGTCGGGACGCTATTTTCTCGAACGCCTCTCCGCTTGGCCGCGAAAGCACAAGTTGGTG
>CAZRND010000432.1:0-4419 GCA_964601345.1 uncultured Acidobacteriota bacterium
ATCCGAGTTGCGCCGACATCACCGGCCGCGTGCTCGAAGCGCTCTCCGTGCTCGGATATCGCAAAGGATCGCCGCAGGCCGACCGGGCGATCGCCTTCCTGCAGGAGAAGCAGGAGCCGGAAGGCTGCTGGTTCGGGCGCTGGGGCGTGAACTACATCTATGGAACTTGCTTTGCCCTCCGGGGACTGCGCGCCGCGGGCGAGGATTATCACGAAGCGTACATCCTCCGCGCCGGCGAGTGGCTGCGATCTGTCCAGAATCCTGACGGCGGGTGGGGCGAGAGTTGCGAATCGTACGACAATCCCGACTTGAAGGGCCAGGGTCCGAGCACCGCGTCGCAGACGGCCTGGGCGCTCATGGGATTGTTCGCCAGCGGCGATCTCTCTTCCGAGTCGGTTCAGCAGGGCATCGATTATCTCTTGGCGACGCAAACGAAGAAGGGTACCTGGGAAGAGCCCTACTTCACGGGAACGGGGTTCCCGCGAGTGTTCTATCTGCGATATCATTTGTATCGGCATTATTTCCCGCTTCTCGCTCTCGCCGAATACGCCAAGAGCGGCGGACCCAAACCTGTGGTTCCGCGAAACGGGATTCATTAACTTTCCGAGGAATTCATGCTTCTGCCTTTCAAGATGACCGCCACGCTGGCGGCCTATATTGCGAAGAAAAAAATAAGCGGCGAGAAACGCTTTCCGCTGGTGATGATGCTCGAGCCGCTGCACGCGTGCAATCTCACCTGCACGGGATGCGGAAGGATTCGCGAGTACCAGCCGACCATCACGCAAACTTTGTCCGTGGAGCAGTGCCTGGCGGCGGCCGACGATTGCGGCTCGCCCATCGTCTCGATCTGCGGCGGCGAGCCGATGATCTATCCGCAGCTTGGCCGGCTCGTCGATCAGCTCCTGCAGCGCGGCAAGTTCATCTATCTCTGCACCAACGGCATGTTCATCGAGAAGCGCCTGCACGAGTTCAAGCCGAGCCGGAGCTTCTTCTTCAACGTCCACCTCGACGGCCTGGAAAAGACGCATGACCTGTGCGTCGAGCGGCAAGGCGTCTTCCAGCAGGCGATCGCCGGCATCAAGGCCGCGAAGAACGCCGGGTTCATGGTCTTCACCAACACCACGGTCTACGCGGAAACGGACATGAAGGAAATCGAGGACCTCTTCGAGTTCCTCCAGGATTTCGGCGTCGACGGGCACATGCTCTCGCCGGCCTATTCGTACTCCGCCGTGAACAGCAAGGAAATCTTCATGACCCGCCGGGACATCCACACGAAGTTCAAAGACGTGGACCGGCTCTTCAAGCGCTTCAAGCTGAATACGTCGCCCGTGTACCTGGAATTCCTGAAGGGCCAGCGCGAAGATCTGAGTTGCACGGCGTGGGGCAATCCTACCTACAACACCTCCGGCTGGAAGGGCCCCTGCTACCTGATCACCGACGGGCATCACAAAACCTTCTCCGAATTCATGGAGAAGACCCCGTGGGAGAAGTATGGGTACGGCAAGGATCCGCGCTGCCAGGATTGCATGGTGCACGCGGGATACGAACCGTCCGCGGCCATCGGCGTGAACGGGCGCCTCGGCGATACGTTCAAGATGATGGCCTGGGCCCTCGGGTAGCCGACACGGCTTTCAACGAATCATGGTTCTCGTAACCGGCGCCAGCGGGTTCGTGGGCGCGCATGTGGCTCGACTTCTCGTCGAGCGCGGCGCGGCCGTGCGCGTGCTGCTGCGAGAGAGTTCGAACACTTCCTTTATCGACGATCTCAAGGTCGAAAGAGTCTACGGCGATCTTACGGACGCGGCATCCTTACGAGTCCCAGTCAACCTATGCGAGACCGTCTTCCATGTCGCGGCCGACTACCGCTTGTGGGCGCCCGATCCATGGAACATGTATGCGTCGAATGTCGACGGCACGAGGAACCTGCTCGCTGCGGCCGCGAATGCAGGCGTGAAGCGAATCGTTTACACCAGTACAGTGGGTTGCATGGGCTGGCCGGCGGACGGCGGACCGGCGAACGAAGACGTGCCGGTCTCATTGGACCAAATGACCGGCCACTACAAGCGATCGAAGTTTCGGGCCGAAATGACGGCGCTAGAGTGTGCTCAACGCGGCGTTCCGGTCGTGATTGTGAATCCCACGGCGCCCGTAGGTGAAGGCGATTGGAAGCCGACGCCCACGGGAAAGATCATTTTGGATTTTCTGCGTGGCCGCATGCCGGCTTACATCGACACAGGTCTGAACCTGGTGGACGTGCGGGCCGTGGCCGCCGGACACCTCGCCGCCGCCGAGCGCGGGCGCGTCGGCGAGCGCTACCTGCTCGCCGGCCGCAACATGGAGCTGCGCGAGATTCTCGAAGTCCTGGCGCGAATCACCGGACGTCCGGCGCCGCGCATCCGCATCCCGTATGCCGTGGCGTACGCTTTCGCCGCGGCCGAAAGCGTGGTGGCGCGCGTCACGGGACACGAGCCGCGCGCGCCGCTCGAAGGAGTGAAGCTCGCGCGACATAAGATGTTTGTGAAGTCGAACAGGGCCGAGCACGATCTGGGATTCAAGCCCGGCAACGTCGAGGACGCCCTGGAGCGGGCGGTGGATTGGTATGGTCGGAATACTCTGCGCGCTTCCGCGTGAGCTTGCGCCGCTCCTGCGGCGCAAGCCCGCCGGCTGCCGGATTCTCGCCGCCGGAATGGGCGCGGATGCGGCGCTGAAGGGCGCGGAAGCGCTCGTGGCGGCAGGATCGCTGACTGCGCTCGTCTCGGCGGGCTATGCGGGCGGGCTCATGGAGCCGGCACGCATCGGCGCGATCGTCGTCGACACCGGCGATCCCGCGATCGAACGCTGCCTGCCTCCGGCCGTGCGCGGCAAGATCGCGCTGAGCGCGATGATGGTGCGAACGCGCGCGGAACCCGCCCGGTTGGCCCCGGCCACGGGCACCGTGGCCGTCCACCTGGGGTCCGAGGCCGGGGGCCGCCTCGCCGCGCCCCACCACCTGCCCTTCGCGGCGATGCGAGCGATTACGGACGGTCCAGACGCGGAGCTGGTTCTCGACTGGGACAAATATCGCCGTCCCGATGGAACGATGCGCACGGCCGCGGGCGTCTTCGCGGCTCTTCGCACGCCCGGAGGCATAGCGGAAATGCGTCAACTTTGGTACGCTTCTAAAGAGGCATCACGGGTGCTTTCGGAGTATTTGTTCGAGTTTTTGGGACACTGGGAAAAAAGATGACCCCCGCACAGAGCGTTGTCGATGCGCCTGTGGCTTCGGCCATGCGCGCCGCGGTTTATCGCGGCCGGCGCAAGGTCACGGTGGAGAACGTGCCGGTGCCCGCAATCGGGCCGCGCGAAATTCTGGTGCGCGTGGCGGTTTGCGGCGTCTGCAATACCGACGTCAAAAAAATCCAGGACGACCTCCTGCCTCCGCCGCGCATTTTTGGCCATGAGACGGCGGGAACCGTGGCGCGCGTCGGCGAGGAAGTCCAGGCGTTTTCTGCCGGTGACCGCGTTGTGGTCTTCCACCACATTCCCTGTCGCAATTGTTTTTACTGTTCGGCGGGAGTCTACGCGCAGTGCCCGGTCTACAAGAAAGTCGGCGTCACCGCGGGCTTCGAGCCGAGCGGCGGCGGATTCGCCGAGTATGTCCGCGTGATGGATTGGATCGTGGAACGCGGAGTCGTGCGCATTCCTGAGCGCGTCACTTTCGAGGAAGCCAGCTTCGTCGAACCGATCAATACCTGTCTCAAAGGAATTCGTCGTGCTGACCTCAAGCCCGGCGAGACGGTGCTGGTGCAAGGCCAAGGACCGATCGGACTCATGCTGCTGATGCTTGCCAAGCGCGCCGGATGCACGGTGTTCGCATCGGACCCGATGCCGGAACGTCTCGAACACGCCGAAAAGCTCGGCGCCTCGGCGTTGTTCAATCCACGAGAAGTCAGAGTCGCCGAAGCGGTGAAGCCGCTGACCGAGGGGCGTGGCGTTGATGCCGTGCTCGTAGCGGCGCCGAGTCCCAAACTGGTGGAAGAGGCGCTTGAAGCCGTGCGGACCGGAGGACGCGTGCTGCTCTTCGCGCAAACGTCGAGGAAAGACCGCCTCGATCTTTCTGCCGCATCCATTTGCATGGATGAGAAGCAGCTCCTTGGCAGCTACAGCGCCGACGCCGATCTGCAAGACGAGTCGGCGCGGCTGATTTTCGACGGCCGGCTGCCGGTGCGCGAGCTCGTCACGCACCGCTTTCCGCTGGAACGGATCGATGAGGCGCTGGAGCTGGCGACGCATCCCAAGCCCGACTCGCTGAAGATCATGGTCACCATGACCGAAGGATACTCGCTGTGACGAAGAAAATGATGGCCGCCGTGCTTTACGGCAAGGAGAACGTGCGCGTCGAAAAGATCGACGTCCCGCGCCCGCTCCCCAATGAAGTGC
>CAZRND010000433.1:0-4413 GCA_964601345.1 uncultured Acidobacteriota bacterium
TAGTTTTTGACCTCAAAAACGAAATTGGCAGCGGAATCCTAACCGGCGGGGTTTCATTCGTTCCGCCATTGACATTGGAATCGATCGATAAGGACATCTATTTTTCTTACGGCAGGTGGAAGCAAAAGGGGCACGCGCGCGACTGGTTCCTGTCTTATGGAGCCTGGATTGCGTCTCTTCGTGGGGGAGATGCATCGCTTAATGCTGCTCGTACTTCTTCGATTCACGTCGTCGACGCAGCGACGGGCGAGAGACGAACGGCAATTTCCGCCCAACAGGCATTGGCATTTGACCACGTCCACGCGGGAAATCATTTCGTGTTGTCATCGAACAGGTGGTACAGGGCGTCTCCAAATCTTGAACGGAAATTGCAAGATTTTCTGGCGCGCCTTGAAGCACCTACTTCACCTCCACCTACATGGAACCAGCGAGATCAAGAAGGGCCTTACAACCAATCATGCTGCAATGGAACAACGGGCTTGCTGTTGATGGATGCCCGCAACGTCTCCTATGGAGGGGGCTATTCCAGGTTCGAATTCTGCGACTTCGCCGATGTCGGTCGACAGATCCTCTACTTCGTTAAGAACCCCCATTCCGCGAACGGCATGAGCCACCTTTACGAGCAAGCGAGAAGGACTTGCGAACTCTACTTCGGCAACAATCAGAACTACTTGGCACGCCTTCGCGCCACGATCGCGCAGTACAATCCCGGGCTGGAAATGGCTTGGCTCGCAAATCCACCGCGAAGCCTTGACTGGGAAATTTGCCTTGTATCGATGGGCCGCGCGGCGCAGGACCTACCCATGTTCGCAAAATGCGGACTGATGCGTGTGCATAAGGACTTGTCTCCTCGCTTGAAGCAATTTTCGTTCTGCGTTGTATAACGGTCGTGCTTTCGCCAACTCGGGGCACGCTGACAGGATCGTTGAATTCAGGTTGTCAAAGCTTGAGATATTTCTTCGCTACGCCAAGGTTGGAAACGGAATTGACGCCCCAACGCCGGTATGTTAGTGTGATTCCACATATATATACGGTGTCCGATGCAAGAGATTGTCGACTCCCTTCGTCTGACCTTCGGCCAAGTGGCCTGGGCACTGTGCGCCGGCAATCCTCCGGATCCGATCACCCAGGATCGATTCCGCCATTTGCGCCAGCTGGGTGTGCCCTTCGCCCCAGATGAACAAGGCGCTGGCAGTGGTAATCGACAGACCTACGGCTTCGTTCAGTTGTTTGGGTGCGCGGTGGGGTATTACGCCATCCAACAACGCTTCAAGCCTAAAGATTTGGCCAATGTCCAAGTCGCAGAGCGCCCCACGCTGCGCAAGCTCGCCCGCGATTTGTTCGTTGAGACGCCCCGGCAGACGTTGACAGACCCTTGGGTGAAAAGCCGCGGCACGATCCGACCGCCGATGTTTGGCAATGAACAGTACCTTCGCTTGCACGACAAGGTGATGGATCGGTCTGGAACGTATGACATCGTTACGATCGAGGAGCTGCAAGCCAATCCGTTGTTCACGTTTGGCGATCTGGTGGAACGCTTTCCCAATGGAGAGACGGTGCCGCTGGTCCCACTCAAACGCGTGATGCTCCAAGCCGTGGCATGGGCGTTCGATGCGCCCGAAACAAAGCCTGGGCCGCAGTAGAGTTTTGTTCATTTAATGGTGGTTCCACACTTTCTTTAATCCTCGTCGGAGAACGCCATGACTGCCAAATCGCTTCATCACGACCCGCCCGAAGCACACCCGCTCACGATCGAATTGCGGCCGATCTCGACCCTGACGCCCGAACCGCGCAACGCGCGCCAGCACCCGCAACGTCACCTCGAGCAGCTCGCGCGCAGCATCCAGACCTTCGGCTTTACCTGCCCGATTCTGATCGATGCGCACGGCCACGTGATCGCCGGTCACGGCCGGCTGCTAGCCGTGCAGTTCCTCGGCTGGTCCCAGGTACCGACCATTACCCTCGAACATCTCACGCCGGCGCAGGTACGCGCGTATCGCATCGCCGATAACCGTCTGACCGACTGCTCGGTCTGGGATGAGCGTCTGCTGGCCGAAGAACTGCAGGCGCTCTCGGCACTGGATCTGGATTTTGATCTGACCGCGATCGGCTTCGAGCTGCCGGAGATCGACCTGCGGATTCAGGGGCTGAGTGTGGACGAGGAGGAAGAATCACCGCCGGCCGGCGAGGCGGAGCTGCAGGTTGTTTCTGTGCTGGGCGATGTCTGGTTGCTGGGCCGGCATCGGATCGTGTGCGGCAACGCGCTCGATGCGGATGCTTACTCCGCCCTGCTCGGTTCGACTCGGGCGGCGATGGTGATCACGGACATGCCATACAACGTGCCAATTTCCGGGTTCGTGTGCGGCAACGGTCAGATTCAGCACCGAGAATTCGCGATGGCCTCGGGCGAGATGACACGCAAAGAGTTCACGGCGTTCCTGAGCCAAGCGCTGGGCTTGATGAAACAGTCGGTCGTTCCCGGCGCCCTGCTCTATGCGTTCATGGATTGGCGACACGCAATCGAAATCCTCGCTGCCGCCGAAGCCCAGGGACTCGAGCAGAAGAACCTGTGCATCTGGGACAAGGGCGTGGGCGGGATGGGCTCGCTGTATCGCTCGCAGCACGAACTCGTCTACGTGTTCAAGGCAGGCGAGGCCAAGCACACCAACAACATCCAGCTCGGCCGGTTTGGTCGCAACCGCAGCAACGTATGGGCATACCCCGGCGTCAACTCTTTCGCCAGGGATACGTCCGAAGGCAACCTGTTGGCGTTGCACCCGACTACGAAACCAACGGCGCTGATCGCCGATGCGATTCTCGATGCGTCGGAGCGCGGCGAGGCGATCCTCGATCCGTTCCTGGGCAGCGGCACCACGATCATCGCCGCGGAAAAGACCGGCCGGATCGGCTTGGGGATTGAGCTTGATCCGCTCTACGTCGATGTCGCGGTGCGCCGCTGGCAGCGGCTCACCGGTCAGCACGCCATGCACGCCTCGATCGAAGCCAGCTTCGATGAGATCGCGGCACGCCGTAGCGCGCAAACCAACCTCGCGAACGATGGGTTCGGATCGGCGGCGGCGCCATGAAAAACCCTTCCGATCCGAAACCGCCGTATGAGGTAGGTTTCGGCAAGCCGCCGGTCGGCAGCCGTTTCAAGTCCGGGACTTCGGGCAATCCGGCCGGTCGGCCCAAGGGCTCGATGAACCTTGCCACCGCGGTGAACCGCGCTTTGAAGGAGAAGGTGACCATTATCGAGAACGGCCGGCGCAAGTCGGTCACCAAGCTCGACGCGGCGGTCAAGGGATTGGTCAATCGCGCCGTCAAGGGAGATGCACGTGCGGTCCACGAAATGCTCGGCTTGGTCCCTCTCGTCGGCATCGAGCCGGTGAAGGCCGCCGCCGCGCTCGACCAGACCGAGTCCGAGATTGTCGCGTCGTTGATGAAGCGGCTGGCCGGTCCTGCCGATGACGAACCCGCAAACAACTCGTAACCACGAACGTTCTACTTAGGACGACCTGTCATGACGCTCTCTGTTGCCGACTTCGATCTGCTACTGCGCAACGATCTGGGGCTGTTCATCGAGCGTTGCTTCGCGCAGTTGGATCCGCAGACGCGTTACGCGCACAACTGGCACATCGACCTGCTCGCCGATCGGTTGGCGCAGGTCGCAGAAGGAAAGATCACCCGGCTGATCATCACCGTGCCGCCGCGTAGTCTCAAATCGATCGCCGCCTCGGTGGCGTTTCCGGCGTGGGTCCTCGGCCGGAATCCGGCCAAGCGGATCGTTAGCGCGAGCTAAGGACAGGACCTGTCGGCCAAGGCCAAGCTCCTGGTTGAGGTCGGCCCGCACTTCACCGAAATCGACATTGTTCGCCAGGGCCAATTGACCTTCAGCCGGTCGGCGAATGTCACTCTGCCTGAACCACCCGTCATTGGTGGCGAAAGCTTCAAAGACAGCCGCATTGTCTCACTTCAAACGCACGAGCGCGAGGAAGACGACGCCACTCGGGCAGCGGTGAATGAGTTAATGGTGGAGTTTGTTCGCTCGGTGGAGGCCTACCGGGCGACCGACCCGGCTTTCAGTCTCGATCACATCGTCGTCTGCGGCGCCACCGGCCTGGAGTCTTATGTCGTGCAGGCTCTGGCGGCGCGCTATGCCACGCAGGCGGAGTTATTTTCGCCGGACCGGGCCATGGAGCTGCCGGCCCAGCGTGCTCGCGAACTACGCGGCTTCAATGCCGCCTTGGGTCTGGCGATCGGCCACGGACGCAAGGGCCTTTCGTTCATCGACTTTCTGCACCCGAAAAAGCCGATCAGCAAACGCACGATGCGGATGAAGAAGGTGCCGCTGGCGGTGGCCACGGCGACGCTCTTCCTCGCCTCGGGCGTGACGTTCCACTATCGCTTCGTCAA
>CAZRND010000434.1:0-4395 GCA_964601345.1 uncultured Acidobacteriota bacterium
TTGCGTTCGCTGCGTTCTGGACCGGAGCGTTTTGGCATGCGTACCGCGCAACGACAAGCGCTCAGTTCTTTGCCCGCGCGGTCATCGGCGGCACGCTTTGCGGACTCGCGGGCTTGCTGATCGGCGACTTCTTCTCTTTCGCGCTGTGGACGGACTCCAACCTGCTGACTTGCATCTTGCTCGTCGGACTCTTTGAGCCGCTCTCGGCCTCTCAGCGGCCCCTGAGTCCTGTTGTAGGATAGAGGCATATGGGCATGGGCAACGGCCGAAAACAAATCCCGCTGGAGGTCGATCGCGTGTGGAAGATGTATCCACGCCGTTCGCTCTTTGGCTCGTTTCGGAGCCGGGGCTCAGACGTGTATGCGCTGCGTGACATTTCCTTCTCCGTTCAGGAAGGCCAAACCCTCGGCTTGTTAGGGCCCAACGGCGCCGGGAAGACCACACTCCTGAAAATTATCGCTACGTTGTTGTTTCCGACTTCGGGCACGGTCTCTTTCTACGGCCACAACGCGTTTGAGCAAGACGCCAGGGCGCGACGAATGCTGGGCATCGTAACCTGCGACGAACGCAGCTTCTATTGGCGGCTGAGCGGGGTCCAGAATCTGAAATTTTTCGCGGCCCTCTACGGCGTGCCGGTCAAACAGGCGACGCAGAGGATCGGAGAACTGATCGAGATTCTCGGGCTGAGTGACGCCGCCGATCGGCCCTTCCATTCCTACTCCTCGGGAATGAAGCAAAAGCTGGCGATTGCGCGCGGTCTGCTCGGCGATCCACATATCCTGTTATACGACGAACCCACGCGCAGTTTGGATCCGCTCAGCACTCAGAACATCCGGAAGTTCTTGCGGGAGCATCGCGCCAAGTCGCCGCATCAGACTCACCTGATCGCCACCAATCAATTGCAAGAGGCCGAGCAGCTTTGCGACCAGGTGCTGGTGATCAATCGCGGCGCGATTTTGGCGTCGGGCACCATTCAACGAATCCGGAACGAATGGCGCCGGCACGACCGCATGATCCATCGGATCACTTATCGGGGACGCGTGGGCCTGGATGCCCTCAGATCCTGTTCTTTGACCGGCCCGGCAGAGCTGGAGCAAGAGTCAACCAGCGCGGACCAAACGACCGTTCGTCTGAGAACTCCGCATGAGAGTCCAGCTCTCTCTTGCGTCCTGGAGAGGATTCTGGCCGCGGGTGGAGAGGTTCTGCAATGCGATTCCGGGCAGGCGCCCTTCGACGAAGTGTTTTGTTCGATGATCCTCGAGGATCAGAATGACCGCGCCGAACTCGCTGGAAAATCGAGCGGGGAGCCGGCCGTTTGAGACTGGCTTGGGCCTTCTTCGTGCGCGATGCCATTATTGCTTTCTCGTACCGCGCCACGTTTATCGTCGAACTGTTCGGGAATCTCCTGGTGCTGGGCGTCTTCTATTTTATCGGCAAGACCATCGGGACACAGAAGATCGCGGCCCTGGAGCCGTATGGCGGAAACTTCCTGGCATTCCTGTTGATCGGCATCGCCCTGACCGATTGCGTCGGCGTGAGTCTGAGCACATTCGGACGGCAGATTCGGGAAGGACAGACGACGGGGACGTTGGAATTGACCCTGATTTCGCCGGTCAGCCTGCCCGTGATCCTGATTTATTCGTCTTTGTGGGCGTACTTGTTCAGCGCGGTCCGGCTGGTCCTCTATCTGGTTCTGGGAGGCCTGCTCTATCGAGTCGGCATGGCCCAGGCCAATCTTGTCTCCGCTCTCGTTATCTTTTTGTTGACCGTACTTTCCTTCATGGGCGTCGGTATCGTCTGGGCAGGCATTGTTTTGCTCGTGAAGCGGGGGGAATCGATCATGACCGCGGCCGGCTACCTCGTCATCCTCGTCAGCGGCGTGCTGTTCCCCGGGGCCGTCTTACCGGACTGGATGCAGTGGATCTCCTCTTGGAGTCCGCTGACTCATGCCTTGGAAGGAATGCGGCTCGCTCTGTTGAGAGGCTTCGCCCTGGGCCAGATGATGCCCCTGGTGCTCAAACTGATTGCCTTCGCAGCCATATGGATGACCCTGGGAATTGCTACTTTCAATTGGGCCGTTCGAATCTCCAAACGGGCCGGTTCTCTGGCGGAGTATTAAGGAACTGTGAGAGTCGATCTTGGTAACGTTGAACCGTCCCCATTCCAGGACCAATCCATGGGCCGCGAAGACAAATCTGTTTCCGGACTGAGAATCGCCATCGTCCACCCCACGAACTGGCCTTATGTTCGGCGCGGGACCGAGAGATTCATGAATGAGTTGGCGGCCTACCTGAGCCGTCGGGGCCACCAGGTAACGATCCTATGCAGCAAGCCTGGGCGCGGCAAGACGGTGATCGAGAACGGCTTTACGACCCGCTACTACCGCAGCTTGTGGTATCCGGCCATGGCCCGCTTGGGCATTCTCGACTTCCACGTCTTCCCTCTCACCACTCTGTATGCGCTGATTCGCGAGAAGGTTGATATCGTTCACTGCTTCAATTTTACCGACGCTCTGGCAGGCACCGGTGTAAAGCAATTCAACGGCGCACCCGTTGTTCTTCACCTCAACACGATCCCTCCGCCGGTTCGTTACCGCCGCTCCCTGACGATGAGAGGCGCCGTTCTGAGACAAGCGGTGCGGACCGCCGATGAAGTGATCACCATCAGCCAGCCACAGCACGACTATTTTATGAATCGCTTCGGGCGCCAGGGCGTTCGTATCGCTGCGCCGGTTGATACAGATACTTTCCAAATGACCGATGGACGAGATCACTCCAGACCGATTATCCTCTGCGCGTCCCAACTGGACGACCTGCGAAAAGGAGGGCGTCTCTTACTGCGCGCGTTTGCCCAGATCAAACAGCGGCGGCCGGAGGCGATCCTTCAGATTTCCTGCTCCATCAGCGACGTTCGGCGGCGGGAACTGCTCGACCTAGTTCCGTCCCAATGGCGCCCGGACGTGCAGTTTTTGGGGGTCGGCGATGTCGACACTCTTCCGCAGCTTTTCGGCCGCGCCGCCGTGCTGGTGGTTCCGTCGCTCTGGGAGGTTTTCTCTTTAGCGTTGTTGGAATCTCTCTCCGTCGGCACTCCGATTGTGGCCAACAACGAGACCGATTCGCGTGTGCTGCACCCCCTTGTGGGACGCAGTTTCGATCCCGGACCACCCGCGGGCGGTGAGCCTACAAACCTCGAAGGGCTGACCCAGGCAATCTTGGAAGCCATCGAACTGAGCCGCCGGCCGGAGACCCGCGTACATTGCCGGGCCACGGCCGAACAATTTTCCTGGCAGATGATCGGGCCTCGCTTCGAGGCTATCTACCGAGAGGTCCTGCAACGGAGTGCGAGAGCGTGAAGAAGACGAAACCGAGAGTGCTTCTCGTGGGTGTGGGCCGCTTCGGCGCGGAACATCTGAAGACCTGGCAGCGGCTGGAAGGCGAGGGCCTCGTCGAACTGGCCGGCGGCGTTGTCGCCACCGAGTCGAGCCGCCGGCTCCTGGTGAGTCGCTATGGGATTCCTGGGTATACGGACTTGCCGGCCGGCCTCCTCGAGCAAGTGAATGCCGTGGACATCGTGACTCCGTCGCATAGCCACCATGACATCGCCAAACGCTGCCTGCGCTATGCCCACGTGCTGGTCGAGAAGCCGCTGGCCACCACACTTCGAGACGCGCGCGACCTGGTCGAGGCGGCCGGCCGCTCGAAGCGCGTACTGATGGTCAACCACCTCTACCACTTTCATCCCGTCCTGGAAGAATTGAAGAAGCTGGCGGCGGCGATTCCCGAGAACCCTCGATTGATCTCGGCATGCTTTGTGAATCCGGATCCGCCACCGCCAGGCCTGGACAAAGCCGCTCCGAACCTGGAAATGCTCCATTATTTCTATCTGGTAGAGGATCTCTTCCAGTGCAAACCGTTGAGCTGCTTTTCCACCAATCTCGGGATGGTCAACGAGATCAGTTTGCGATACCAACGCAACATCAACGCCGTTTTTGAATTGGGCTGGCGGGGCGTGCGGAAACATCGGACTCTGCAGATCCATTACGCCAATAAGAAACTCCTGGCCGATTTCCTGGATGGCTCCGTGGAAGTCATGGATCGGGAGAGCGCGAGAAAAACTTTTGTGCACGACGGCGCCGGGCCCTTGGAGCGCGTGCTGCGCCGCTTCCTTCAAGTGATCGGCGCCAAAACGGGGCCAAGACGTCCCTCCTTTCCCGGAGTGCGGGAAGCAAGCCGCGC
This sequence comes from uncultured Acidobacteriota bacterium, assembly GCA_964601345.1. Lineage (GTDB taxonomy): Bacteria > Acidobacteriota > Terriglobia > JAJPHL01 > JAJPHL01 > CAZRND01. The sequence continues at coordinate 4,236 of CAZRND010000434.1, forward strand.
AGTGGACGTGGCCCTGAATGCCGTGCCTGGACCGCGCAAGCGGAATCCACGAGCGGCTGTAATCGGCGGAGGGATCCTCGGAGCCACTTGTTCGGTCCAAATGGGCCGCTACTGCGGCGTGGTGTTGGGTGAAATGCATGACGAACTTATTACCCTGGCC
>CAZRND010000435.1:0-4395 GCA_964601345.1 uncultured Acidobacteriota bacterium
CTTGGAAACGCGTGGACTGGAAGGCACGCAACAAGCATGCCGCCGAGCTGCTCGAGCGCGCCGGCGAGCCCATCGACCCCGCACGGATGGCCGGGACGCTGAGCATGCCGGAGCAGCAAATCGTGGAGATTGCCAAGGCCATCGGCGCGGACGCCCGCATCGTGATCATGGACGAGCCGACGGCGTCACTGACCGCCCGCGAGGTCGAAAGCCTCTTCCGCGTGATCGCGCAGCTCCGTTCCCAGGGCGCGGGCATCATCTATATCTCGCATCGGCTGGAAGAGATTGCCGAGATCGCCGACCGCATTACCGTCCTGCGCGACGGTGAGACGATCGCCACGCGCGAAGCCAAGGACGCGAGCCGCGAAGAGTTGATCCGCCTGATGGTTGGGCGCGAGCTTTCGACGATTTTTCCGGAGCGCCACGTTGCCCCGGGTGACGTTGCGCTCGAGCTGCGCGGCGTCACGAGCCGCAAGGCCGGCGTGCGCGGTGTATCGCTTACCGTGCGCAGCGGCGAGATCGTCGGACTCGCGGGCCTGGTGGGCTCCGGTCGCACGGAGCTCGCCGAGACGATATTTGGCCTCACGCCCGCGGACGCAGGGGAGATCCAGCTCGGCGGCGCACCCGTCAAAATCAATTCGCCCTCCCAGGCGATCGCCCTTGGGATCGGGTATCTGCCCGAAGACCGCCGCCGGCACGGTGTGGCTCTCGAGATGCCGATCACCGCGAACACCAGCCTCGCCAATCTCAAATGTGTTTCGCGTGGCGGCCTCATCGACGAAGAGATGGAATTGCGGCTGGCCGACCAATACGTCGGGCAGTTGCGCATCAAGACGGCGTCGCTTCATGCGGAGGCCGGATCGCTCTCGGGCGGAAATCAGCAGAAAGTGGCGCTATCCCGCTGGCTGGCGGCCAACCCGCGGGTGCTGATTCTCGATGAGCCGACGCAAGGCGTCGACATCGGCGCAAAGTCGGAGATCCACGCGCTTATCGCGGAGCTGGCGTCGCGCGGCATGGCCATTCTCATGATCTCCTCGGAACTGCCGGAGTTGATGGGGATGAGCGACCGGATCGCTGTCATGCGCGGCGGCGCCATTCAAGGCATTCTCCCTCGGGAAGCCGCCACGCCGCAAAAGGTGTTTTCGCTGGCATGCTGAAACGGTATCAACGAGAAGTCTCGGTGGCCTTCGTGATAGCGGCGATGGACGCTCTGCTCCTCGGGCAAGCCCCGGCCTACTTCACGCTGCAGAACCAGAGCGAGATGCTGCTCGCCAACATGCCGGTCCTCATCGTCGCCCTCGGAATGACGCTTGTGATTCTCACCGGCAACATCGACATTTCCGTCGGCTCGATGTTCGCGCTCTGCGGCGTCGCGGCCGGTGTCTTCGCGAAATTGGGACTGCCTCCGGTCCTGGCTGGCGTCGCCGCGGCGCTTGTCGGTGCGTCACTCGGCGCCGTGAACGGCGCGCTCGTGGCCTATGTCCGGATTCCCTCCATCGTTGTGACGCTCGCCGCGATGGTGGCCTTGCGCGACGGGCTTCGTTGGTGGACGCAGGGCGCATGGGTGCAGGACCTTCCGAGCAGCTTCCAATGGTTCGGGCTTTCCCAACAGGCGAGCAACGCCGTGACGATCGCCGCCGCCGGCGCCCTTGCCGGAGCGATGGCCTGGGGCCTCGGCAATCTCGCCGCCGGACGCGCCGTCTACGCCACTGGATCGAACGAGAACGCCGCGCGCCTCTCGGGAATTCATTCGCGCCTGGTGATCTTCTCCGTTTTCGCGTTCACCGGCGCCCTCACCGGCACGGCCGCGATGCTGAACTCGGTGCGCTTCAATCAAATCCCGAGCAACGCCGGACTCGGCCTCGAGATGAAGGTGATCGCCGCCGTGGTGGTGGGCGGCGCGGCGACCACCGGTGGCCGCGGGACGATTCTCGGAACGCTGCTCGGCGTTCTGCTGCTCGGCGGCATCGGACCCGCTCTCACCTTCCTGGGATTCAGCGCCTGGTGGGAACGCGCCATCCAGGGCGCCATCATTTTGTCCGCCGTGGGTTTCGACGCCCTTCGCATCCGATGGGAGAGAGATGCCGCCGCTCCCGCGTAGGCCCTGGCGCGAACGCTGGTTCCCGAACGGCGAGTGGGCCGTGCTGCTTGCCCTCATCGCCGAGATCGCGGTCTTCTCCGCGATCTCGACAAATTTTTCGACGCTCGTCAATTTCTTCGAAGTCCTCCGGCTCAGCGTAGAGATCGGCCTGCTGGCCCTGGCGCTGACGCCGGTGCTGATCACCGGCGGCATCGATCTCTCCGTCGGGTCGATGATGGGACTCGCCGCCGTAATCTTCGGAGCGCTTTGGCACGACGGCCAGTGGCCCGTTCCTCTGGCCGCGCTCGCCGCGCTGGGGCTCGGCGCGGCGGGCGGCTCGTTGAATGCCGTCTTGATTTCGCGCTTCAACATTCCGCCGCTGATCGTAACCTTCGGATCGTTCTCGATGTTTCGCGGCATCGCCGAAGGCATCACGCGCGGGGCGGTGAGTTACTCGGGCTTCCCTGCCTCGTTCCTGTTTCTCGGCCAAGGCTATCTCTGGGGCGTGATTCCGGCACAGACGCCCGTCCTTCTGGCCGTGCTCGTTGGATACGGAATCCTCCTGCACCGCTCGGCGCTCGGACGCCAGCTTTACGCCATTGGATTCACCGGGCAAGGCGCGCGTTGGGCCGGAATCCCGGTGGCGCGGCGGAACGGACAGGTCTATTTCCTCTCGGGACTCGTGGCCAGCGTCGCGGCCATTATTTATGTCGCGCATCTCGGGCAGGCCAAGTCCGACGCGGGAACGGGCTACGAGCTCGACGCCATCACCGCCGTCGTACTCGGCGGGACATCGGTCTTCGGCGGTCGCGGGACCGTATGGGGCTCGCTCCTCGGCCTGTTTTCGATTTCCGTTTTGCAAAATGGTTTGCAGCTTGCCGCCCTGCCCTCGGAGCTGACGGGAGTGGCAACCGGCGCGCTTCTGCTCGGCGCGATCGCCTTCGATCGCCTGAAAACAATTCCAGATAACACTGAAGGAGAAATCTCCGTGAAGAACAGCCAAGTGGCCATCCTGTGCGGCGCGATCCTTGCCGGTTCGCTGATCACCGCGGTAACGAATGCCTGGCTCGTGCGCTCGCTCAAACCTGCGGTCTCAACAAGCAAGCGCGCGCCGGTCATCGCCGTGATGCCGAAGGCGAAGGGCGATCCCTATTTTGTGAGCTGCAGCAAGGGCGCCGAGGAAGCGGCGCGGGAGCTCGGCGCGGAGTTGATTTGGGACGGACCCACCAGCCTCGATGCCGCCAAGCAAAATGAAATCGCCGAAAGCTGGATCACGCGGCAGGTCGACGTAATTGCCGTCGCCGTGGCGGACAAGGCCAGTATTTCGACCGTGCTGCGCAAGGCGCGCGAAAAGGGCATCCATGTCCTGACCTGGGACGCTGACGCCGAACCCGACGCGCGAGACTACTTCCTGAATCAAGCGACGGCGGAAGGAATCGGCAACGCGCTCACCGACGAGGCCGCGCGGCTCCTGGGCGGCAAAGGGGACTTCGCAATTGTGACCGGCGTCCTTAGCGCGGCGAATCAGAATCAATGGATCGAATTCATCAAGAAGCGCTTGGAGAAATATCCGGGCTTGAAGCTCGCGACCATCCGGCCGAGCGACGACGACCGCGACAAAGCCTTCGCCGAAACGCAGACCATTTTTAAGACGCATCCATCTGTGAAACTGATTATGGCTATTTCCGCGCCCGCCGTGCCGGGGGCCGGCGAAGCGGTTCGCCAAGCCGGACGCAAGGATGTGAACGTGATCGGACTCTCACTCCCCAGCATCTGCAAGCCGTATATCCACGAGGGGACGGTGCAGTCCATTTTCCTGTGGAACACGCGGGACCTGGGTTATCTGACCGTGTATGCCGGCGCGATGCTGGCGCAGAACCGAATCGCCTCCGGCGCGACGTCGGTGACGACAGGACGCCTGGGCGCGCTCGAGATCCGCGGCAAGGAAGTGATTCTCGGCACACCCCTGCTCATCAACAAGGCCAACATCGATCAACTGAATTTCTAGTTACTTCACCATGTGCTTCGGAGCCTGGGGATTGCCTGGGCCGAAGTGTTTCAGAAATACCATGTTCTCGGTCGCGCTCTTGTTCGTGATCTCGACACCGTGGCGCGCGCTGTCGGCGGTGACGAAGAGCTCGTCTTGCGTCATCTGTCCGTAGCGGATGAGCGCCGGCGTTTCGACGTCGTGAACGCCGAACTTGCCGAAGCCCTGCACCAGGATCGTGCCGTAGGCGGCCCAATCCTTGATCGTGACTTTGCGCCCTGGGAAGATCGTCAGCTCCTTGGCTGAGTAGTGCGGAGTCGAATACACC
>CAZRND010000436.1:0-4380 GCA_964601345.1 uncultured Acidobacteriota bacterium
AGACCGGCCCCTGCGCTCTGTTCATGATGATCTCACCGGTCCACGGCTGATCGAACGCAGTCGCGTCATCTACAGTGAAGCGGTACTGGATCGTGTTGGCATCGATCAGCTTGAAGCGCTCAATCAGGTGCAGGTTCTGGTCTGATCCGCGGAAATGCGTTTTGTCCGTAAAATTCGTCGTATCGACGACCAGAGTGTCGCCCTCCCAGTGGCCGACCGAATCGCCCATCCACTGGCGGATCGATGAAGAAATGTGCGACCGTCCGTTCAGGGGAATGAGCCGCACGTCATGGATCATTTCAACGTCAATCCCGATGTGGTCGCGCGTTTGGAAGATCTGGTAATTGTTGTTGTAGGCGCTCGAAACCATCGGCGGCCCCGCGGTTGGCCACAGAAGGCAGCGGACCGGCAAGGCGAAGTCCTCGGGTCCCTCGGGCCGTTGTGCTTGCACGGCCGCGCGAGCTGCCGCAGCAAGGCGCGCTTCGGGCCTCAGCGGCGGTACTCTTCCGTTGCCTGGGTCTACGACAATGGACGTGCGGAGGTTCGAATAAACCTTGTTTCCACGATCGAACCACGCTTCGTTGTAGGCGCCGTTCACATCCGCTTGCGGAGTTGCGCCGCGCCTGTCGCGATCGTTCCGCTCCAGCATCATCTTAGTGAACTGGGCCGCTTCCTGCGCGCTGAAGAACTCCTTCCCGGCAAACTCTGGGGGACGCTCAAAGGGTGTCAGCGTGGCGTTCGTCCAGATCCCCTCAAAATCCGGACGACCGTCGGCATTGCGTGGCAGGGTCAGCGCTTTCGCGGGTGCCGGCGGTGACGGAGTCTGCGCGCTTAAGTGTACAAGAACGCCAAACACGGCTGCAGCGAGCAATACCAACGACCGGCGCCTCATCGGAAATGGCCTCTCAATGCCCCGCGAAGTCGGGCACCTAATGGATTCCCAGCGTGGGCTGTTTGAAACGTTTTGGTCGGGCCGCCGAGATTTGAACTCGGGACCTCTTGCACCCCAAGCAAGCGCGCTACCAGGCTGCGCTACGGCCCGACACGTTCATTCTATCCTATCTTTTAATACTCCACCAAATCCAGAATGGCGCGTTCGAGGTCCTTCATCTGCGGCAAGATTTCGTCTTCGATCTGCGGTTGGTACGCGACAAACGTGTCGAGCGCGGCGACGCGCCGGACCGGCGCGTCGAGCGAATCAAAAAGTTCGTCGGCGATGCGCGCGGCAATCTCGGCGCCGTATCCCCACGTGCGCTGATCTTCGTACGCCACGAGCGCCCGGCTGGTTTTCGTGACCGATTGCGCGACCGTCTCCCAATCGTAAGGACTGAGCGAGCGCAGATCGATCACCTCGGTCTGGACGCCGTGCTCGCGTTCCGCCTTGGCCGCGGCCTGCACCGCGCGATTCACCAGCGCGCCGTAGGTGACGACGGTGACGTCGCTCCCCTCCCGCACGACAGCCGCCTTGCCGAACGGCAGCGTGAAGTCGGGACCGGGATCGGCGCTGCGATTGTAAGTCGCCCGGTAAAGATGTTTGTGCTCGAGGAATAGCACCGGATCGTCGCAGCGCAGCGCGGTGCGCAGCAGTCCCGCCGCGTCAAGAGCCGTGGCCGGCATCACGACTCGCAGGCCCGGGATGTGCGTGAAGAGCACTTCCCCCGACTGGCTGTGATAAATCGCGCCGCCCGAGAGATATCCGCCGATGGGCACGCGAATCACTGCGGGACACGAGAACGCGTTGTTCGAACGCCAACGCATCAGCGCCAATTCATTGCGAAGCTGCATCATCGCCGGCCAGATGTAGTCGAAAAACTGGATCTCTGCGACCGGCTTGAGTCCGCGCAAGGCCATGCCGATGGCGCGACCGACAATCGCGGCCTCGGCCAGCGGCGTGTTGAAGACGCGGCGCGCGCCGAATTTCCTCTGCAATCCGTGGGTCGCTTTGAAAACGCCGCCCTTGCCCTTTACCTTGTCGAGGTTTTCTTCGCGGCTCAGGTCGGCCACATCCTCGCCGAAGACGAGGATGCGCTCGTCGCGCTTCATCTCATCCCGCAGGACCTTGTTGATCGTCTCGACCATCGTCTGCGGCTGGCCGCTGAAGCGCGGCTGCGTTCCGAATGCGGGGCCCGCCGGATCGATCTTCGGCGAGTAGACGTAAAGAGTCGCGGAACCGGAAGGCGGCGGCGCGGCGGCCAGAGCGCGGTCGGTGGCATCCTGAATCTCGCGGTCAATCTGCTTCTCGAGCCGCGCCAGACCGTTCTCTTCCATCACTCCTTCGGTGAGCAGATAGTGAGCGAAGCGCGGCAGGCAATCACGCTCGGCTTCCTCGCGCCGCTCGTCGTCAGTCTTATAGAGGCGCTCGTCGTCCGAGAGCGAATGCGAATAGGGACGGGTCACATGGCCGACGACCAGCGCGGGGCCGTGCCCCTGCCGGATGTAACCGACCGCCTGGCGCAACGCGGCATAACTTCCGATCGGATCGGTGCCGTCCACTTCCGACATGTGCAGCGTGGGAAATCCGGTCACGAGCCTCGCGATGCATCCACCGGCGGTCTGCTTCTCGACGGGCACGGAGATGGCGTAGCCGTTGTCTTCGATGAGGAAAAGAACGGGCAGGCGCAGGTTGCAGGCTGCGTTTAAAGCTTCGAAGAATTCGCCCTGGCTCGTTGCGCCGTCGCCGCCCGAGACGTAGATCACTTCGTCCTTGTGCGTGTAGCGTCCCGCCTCGGCGCAGCCGATGGCCTGCGTCCACTGCGTGCCCACGGGGCTCGATCGCGACACGATGTTCAGCTTCTTGTTCCCCCAATGCGAAGGCATCTGCCGGCCGCCCGATGCAGGATCGTCCGCGGCGCCGACGCCTTGCAGAAGCATTTCGAGCGGCGTCACCCCGAGCATCAGATTCAAGGCGCGGTCGCGATAGTAGGGAAAGAACCAGTCCGCGCCCGGCTTCAGGCAGAGAGCGGCGGCGACAAGCAGGGCCTCGTGTCCCGCCCCGCTGACCTGGAAAAAGATGCGATTCTGACGTTTGAGCATGATCTCCCGATCGTCGAGACGGCGGGAGAGGTACATGTTGCGATACACGCGGATGAGCGCGTCGCGGTCGAGACCCGCATGGCGCTCGGCTCGTGCCGGATCGACCCCCGAGACTACCTTGATGGGCGCGGCCATTGAGTAAGGGTAATTATATCGGAGGAAACGTCCTCTTGTCCCTGGGCAGACGTGACCAAAGCCAAACCCGCCGCGCTTCGCTCAAGCTGTGTGCGGCCTCGCTGCCCTTCTGCAGGCGAGCGAGCTGAATCCACGCTGCGGCGTTGTTAGCGTCAGCGGCGACGGCCGCGCGAAACTCGCGCTCCGCGTCGGCGCCGTGCGTGAGCAATCCAAGACCGAGATGCGAACCGGCGGCTTGGAACTGTTCCTTCGCTTCGTCGAGCCGGCCGAGTTTGAACAACAAAAGGCCAAGGTCTTCGTGGGCGTCATCGAACTTCGGGTCGAGCCCGATCGCGCGGCGATAGATCAGCTCCGCCGAGGCGCGATCGCCTTCGTCTTCGAAGGCGTTGGCCAACGCGTGCCAGGCCGCGCCCCATTGCGGTTGAAGCGCTGTCGCACGCTCGAAAGCCGAGCGCGCCTCGACGTGACGTCCCTGAGCCGAGAGCGCGAGACCTGCGTTGAGCTGCGATTCGGCTGTGGCCGGATTGTACGACTGAAACAATGGCAGAGCGCGCTCCGGCATCCCTCGCGACAGATACGCGGTCCCGAGGTATCCGCGGATCACGGCTGACTCCGGCGAGACCGCGAGCGTCGCTTCATAGAGCCGGATGTCGTCGTGCCACTCGTTGTTGCGATACACGGTGAGGCACGCGCCGGCGATCAGCAACAGCGCGATCACGGCGCGGCGATTGGCGAGCGCCGCGCCCGCGATCCAGCAGAATCCCACCGAGGGCAAATAGAGATAGCGCTCGCAGAATACGTTCTCGCCGAGACGCGACGTGTACAGCACGGGCATCAGCGGAAGCAAGATCCAGACGGCCGCGAACCACAATCCCGATTCGCGCTGCTTGGAATGGACGGCGTACGCCGCGCCCGCTCCGAGGGCCAGCAGGCCGGCGGCGAATCGAAGATCGTCGGGCGACAGGACCGGATGAAACACATAGAAGATGTTGAACGGATACGGGAAGAAAAGCTTCCCGAGATACTTCCCCGCGAGATAGACCGAGGAGAGAATCTGGAAGCCGTGCTGGTTCGCGGTCATCACCAATCCACCGAGCGCATGCACGCGAAGGACCAGATAGGCGCCCAGTGCAAAAAGGTGCGCGGGAAAAACCTTTCGCCGCGAGATCCAGAGCAGCGGTAACAGGGCTACAGCGGCCTCCTTCAGTAACA
>CAZRND010000437.1:0-4364 GCA_964601345.1 uncultured Acidobacteriota bacterium
AACTCGACGATCTTATTCGCCGTCACGTCCAAGAAGTAGCGATCGTGGGAGATCAACACGTACGCGCCGGGATAGGACTCAAGATACTGCTCGAGCCAGTTGCGGCTTTCGAGATCGAGATGATTCGTGGGCTCGTCGAGCAGCAGCACTTCCGGCTGCTCGAGCAGGAGCTTGGCGAGACAGATGCGCATTTGCCATCCACCGGAATACGATTCCGTCGGACGCTTCCAGTCCGGCTTGCCGAAGCCGAGTCCGTCGAGAACCAGGCTCACTTTGGCTTCGATGGCGTAGCCGTCGCGGTTGCGGAATTGTCCTTCGAGCTGATGGAGGCGTTCGGCGGCCTGCTGGTACTCGCGGCCTTCGTGATCGAGATCGGACATGCGGTGCGAGAGCGATTCCATCTCCTGCTCCATCTCGCGCAGGCCGGAGAAAACGGACATGCATTCGTCGAAAACAGTCCGCCCGGAGAGCGACAGGCCGTCCTGCGGCAGGTAGCCCGCGGTAATCCCCTTGGCTTTGTTGAGCGCGCCGTAGTCGAGCGTCTCGATCCCGGCCAGGATCTTGAGCAGAGTGGTTTTCCCCGACCCGTTCGCGCCGACCAGGCCCGTGCGGTCCCGCGGCGTGATCATCCAATCGAGGTTTTGAAAGAGGAGATTCTCTCCGAACCGCTTGCCCGCCTCCGAAAGTTGAATCATCGCGAAAGAGTATTATCTCATTATGCCGGCGCAGCGCTCGGACGTTGCCGTGATCGGCGGAGGACCCGCCGGGTCCACCGCCGGAAGGCTGCTGGCGCGGCTCGGATACTCCGTGGCGATCTTCAACCGCCCGCCGGGGAAAACGCCGAGCCTCGCGGAGTGTCTGCCCCCGAGCATCAACAGAGTGTTCGCCTTTCTCGGCATCGAGAAAGAGATGGCGCGCGCCGGATTCTATCGCACCACCGGCAATACGGTCTGGTGGGGGAGTTCGAAGAAGCGCGTCGAAAAATACGATGGACTCGGTTACCAGGTGCTGCGGAGGGACTTTGATAGGTTGTTGTTGAAGCTCGCCGTCGATGCCGGAGCCGAAGTTCGCGAAGAAGCGGTGCGCGATGTGAGGAAAATCTCCGCGCGCATGATCCTCGATTGTTCGGGACGCACCGGTGTTCTGGCGCGGCGTTTCCGCGTTAAGCAGCCCGGCTCGCACACCGTGGGGCTCTGCGGCGTTTGGCGACGCGACGGCGGCTGGCCGCGCATCGATGCGACCCATACGCTGGTCGAAACGTACTCCGGCGGCTGGGCTTGGTCCGTGCCGCTATCGCGCGAAATCCGCTACGTCACGGTCATGGTCGATCGCGGCGGCAAGAATCTCGCGACCACCTATCGCGCCGAGCTCTCGAAGACACGAGCCTTCGCGAAACTCTTCGCCGGCGCATTCCTCGAGACCGGACCCTGGGGATGCGACGCTTCGCTCTACACGTCGCGCACATTCGCGGGTCCCGGATTCCTTCTGGTGGGCGACGCCGGATCATTCATCGATCCGATCTCGTCGTTTGGCGTGAAAAAAGCGATGGTCTCGGCATTGCTCGCCGCCGAAGTCACTAGCGCCTGCTTGAAGCGTCCGAAGATGCGTCGCATGGCGCTCGATTCCTACAACGAACGGGAGCGGCGCGTTTACACGGAGTATCTGAAGAGAACAACCGCGTATTTTCCGGCGTAAGCGGGCCTACACATTTGCACTGGCAAGCGGTATCCCGCTATGACACAATACGGCCCAACAACATGAATAAGGTCCTTCTCTGGGCACTCTCGGCAGCGCTGGTCTTACCTCTGGTTGCACAACAAACTCCGCAAACGCCGCCGGTGGACAAACCTAAGGAACTCTCGGAAAAAGAAAAAGAGGAGCTCGACGCGGGCATTCCGATCAAGAGCGAAAAGGTGCGCACCGCCTGCGGCAGTTGCCACACATCCGACGAGAAGCAGCGGATGTCGCGCATCTCCTGGCAGCGGACCACGCCCGAAGGCTGGCAGGAAGTGATCAAGCGCATGGTCACGTTGAACAGCGTGAAGCTCGAGCCGGCCGAAGCGCGCGAGATCGTGAAGTATCTGGCTAACAATCTTGGCCTCGCGCCCGAAGAAGCCCGTCCCGCCGCTTTCGAAGTCGAGAAGCGGATGATCGACTACAAGTACACCGACCGCGACACCGAATCGACGTGTAACAAGTGCCACTCGATGGGCCGCGTGATCTCGCAGCGGCGCACCAAGCAAGAATGGGAATTACTCATCGCGATGCATCGCGGATACTATCCGCTCTCCGACTTCCAGGCCTTCCGGCGCCTCGGCCCTCCGCAGACGACGCCCGGCGCGGACGGACGTTCGCCCGACAACCGGCATCCCATGGACAAAGCGATCGCGCATCTTTCTGATGCGTTTCCGCTCAAGACGCCGGAATGGTCGGCGTGGTCAGCGAACATGCGTCCCGCGCGGCTCGCGGGCCGGTGGGCGCTGACGGGATATTTGCCGGCGAAGGGCGCGGTCTACGGACAGGTGGTCATCACTGCGACCGCGGACGATGAGTTTACGACCGAGATCAATTACGTCGAGGCGCGCAGCGGCAAGCAGGTCAAACGCACGGGCAAGGGGCTCGTCTACACCGGATTCCAGTGGCGCGGGCGCTCCTTCGAATCGGGCGACCAAAACGCGCAGCGCGAGGTGATGTTCGTGGATCGCAACCAGCGCGAGCTCTCCGGACGCTGGTTCAGCGGCGACTACGACGAGCTCGGCATGGACGTGAAGTTGCAGCGCATCGGCAACGATCCCATCGTGCTCGGCGTCGAGCGCGCGGCGCTGCGAACGGGCGCGACGGGCGTGGAAGTTTCGATCTTCGGCGCGAATTTTCCCGATCGTCTCACGGCCGCGGACATTGATTTCGGCCCCGGCGTGAAGGTCGCGTCCCTGGGTCAGGTTCAGTCCGGCCGCGTGACCGTACGCGTGGACGTCGCCGGCGACGCCAGCATCGGGACGCGCGACGTGTTCGTCGCGGGAGCCTCGAGGGACGCCGCCGCCGTGCTCTACGATAAGGTGGACGCCGTCAAGGTGCGGCCGCAGGCGGGTATGGCCCGCCTCGGTGGAGTCGTCTTCCCCAAGCAATTCCAGCAATTTGAGGCCGTCGCCTACTGCAACGGTCCGGACGGCAAGCCTGACACGAAGGACGATCTCTTCCTCGGCCTCGTCGATGTGGTGTGGAGCGTTGAAGAATACACGGCGACCTTCGGCGACGACGATATCCAGTTCGTCGGGACGCTCGATACGAACGGATTCTTTACGCCGAATGTCGACGGACCGAATCCCAAGCGCAGGAACAACGCCAACAATTACGGCGACGTTTGGGTTGTGGCTACCTACACGCCGCTCGGCGGCGCGAAGGATGCCAAGCCGATTCGCGCCCGCGCGCATCTTCTGGTTACGGTTCCGCTCTACATGCGCTTCGAGCAGCGGGAGGTCGGCCAGTGACGCAGTTGGCGCTGCGCGAGTTTCATTCGTTCCAGGCGGCCGGGAAGGACTATCTCTACCTGGTGCCGAGCGCGGCCGTCTTCCAACTGGACGATGTTTCTTCCGCCGTTCTGGCGTCCCTGCGCGAAGGTCCGAAGCAGCCGCCGGACCTGGTGAAGGAACTCGCCGCGCGCTTCCCCGTGGACGACGTCGAGAGTACGCTTTCGGAGTTGCGCGGCGCACGCGCGATCGGTGAATTCGGCGCAACGGCGGATGCTGTCCCCAAGATCATGCCGCCGGATAACTTCCCGCTGACCACGATGGTTCTGAACGTAACGAATCAGTGCAACCTGGCCTGCACTTATTGTTACGAATACGGCGAGGATAAAATCGTCGACACAGAGAACGGGAAGAAAGCCAAGTTCATGAGCGAGCAAACGGCGCGCGAGAGCGTGGACTTCATGCTCCGCGAGTCGGGATCGAATCGCACCGCGCACCTGACGTTCTTCGGCGGCGAGACGCTGCTGAACTTTCCCGTCCTGCAGTCGGCGATCCGCTACGCGCGCGAGCGCGCAGCCGAGATGGGGAAAGAAGTGGATTTCAGCCTGACCACCAACGCCACGCTGCTGCGCCCGGACGTGATCGAGTTCCTGGCTGAGAACCGCGTCGGCGTGACCATCTCCATCGACGGGCCGAAGGAGATGCAGGATCAATTCCGCATCTTCAAGAACGGAACGGGCAGCTACGAGATCGTCGCGCCGAAGATCAAGGAACTGCTGAAGCGGCACCGCAGTCGTCCGATCGGTGCGCGCGTCACGCTGACCAGCGAGACGCTCGACATCCGGAAAATCTTCCGGCACCTGACCGAAGAAATCGGATTCTGGGAAGTGGGCTTCG
>CAZRND010000438.1:0-4360 GCA_964601345.1 uncultured Acidobacteriota bacterium
CTGCCAGTTGCAAAACGCGCCCGTAGTAGACGTTGGCCATTGCGCCGCCGTCCGTTCCCTTCGATGTCGCGAAGATCCGCGCGGATTTTCCGATCCTTGCGCAGAAGGTTCATGGCAAACCGCTCGTCTATCTCGACAACGCCGCCACGAGCCAGAAGCCGCGCGCGGTGATCGATGCGATCCTGAAGTTTTACGAGCAGGAATGCTCGAACGTCCATCGCGGCGTGCACCACTTGAGCGAAGCGGCTACGGAAACCTACGAGGCGGGCCGCCGCAAAGTACAGAAGTTCCTGAACGCCGCTCAATCGCGGGAGATCATCTTCGTGCGCGGGACCAAGGAGGCCATCAACCTCGTGGCGAGCAGCTTTGGACGCAAGAACGTGCATACCGGCGACGAGGTGGTGATCACCGCCATGGAACACCACTCCAACATCGTCCCGTGGCAGATCCTCTGCGAGGAACGGGGCGCCCGGCTGCGCGTGGCCCCGATGAACGATCGCGGCGAGTTGCTGGTGGACGAATTCGAGAAGCTGCTTGGTCCTCGCACGCGCATCGCTGCTCTCGCTCACGTCTCCAACGCTCTCGGCACCGTGAACCCGGTGCGTCGTCTCATCGAAATGGCCCATCGTCGCGGCGTTCCGGTGCTGCTCGATGGCGCGCAGGCCGCGCCGCATCTAAGAGTCGATGTGGCCGACCTGGGTTGCGATTTCTACACCGTCTCGGGGCACAAGCTTTTCGGTCCCACGGGAATCGGCATTCTCTACGGACGCGCTGCCATGCTGGAATCGCTGCCTCCTTACCAGGGCGGCGGGGACATGATCAGCTCGGTAACGTTCGAGAAGACTTTGTACAACACGATTCCCCACAAGTTTGAAGCAGGGACGCCGAACATCGCTGGGACTGCGGGCCTCGGCGCGGCGGTCGACTACCTCGAAGGCATCGGCATGGATCGCATCGTTGCCTACGAGCAGGAATTGCTTCGCTACGGCACGGCCAAGTTGCTCGAAATCCCGGGCGTGCGGCTGGTTGGCACGGCCGAGGAGAAAGCCGCCGTCCTGTCGTTCGTGATCGAGGGCATCCATCCCCACGACGCCGGCACAATTCTCGACCAGGAAGGCATTGCCGTGAGAACCGGCCATCACTGCGCGCAACCGGTGATGGATCGCTTCGGACTTCCCGCGACGACGCGAGCTTCGCTCTCCTTCTACAATACGCGGGAAGAGATCGACGCGCTGGCGGCGGGAATCCGGAAGGTGCAGGAGGTATTCGCCTGATGTCCGGCATGCGCGATCTGTATCAGGAAATTATTGTCGACCACAGCAAGAAGCCGCGCAACTTCCGCTTCCTGCCTGGGAACAACGGGCACGCTGACGGCTTCAATCCGCTGTGCGGCGACAAAGTCTCGATCTTCGTGCGTATGGAGAACGATCATGTGGCCGACATCAGTTTCCAGGGATCGGGTTGCGCTATCTCGACGGCGTCCGCCTCGCTGCTCACCGAGACCTTGAAAGGCAAGACGCGGGAGCAGGCGGAAGCGCTCTTCGAACGCTTTCACGAATTGCTGACCGGAGAAGTGAAGACCGCGAGTCCCGAGCTGGGCAAGCTCGCTGTTTTTTCCGGCGTGGCCCAGTATCCGGCGCGCGTAAAGTGCGCGACGCTTGCCTGGCACACGTTGCAGGCCGCGCTGGCAGGAACGGATCGGGAGATTACTACGGAGTAGTCATGAAACTGAGCTCACAAGAAGAATTCGGACTGCGCTGCCTGCTGCATCTGGGCCGCCAGGGAGCGGGCGGCAGCCTGACGATTCCCGAGATCAGCCGGGCGGAGGGCATCTCCGAAGCGTACGCCGCGAAGCTCATGCGCATTTTGCGGCAGGCCGGCTTCGTCACCAGCGCCCGCGGCCAGGCCGGCGGCTATACGCTGGCGCGCCAGCCGAGCGAGATCAACGCCGGACAGGCGCTCGCCGCGCTCGGCGGGCGATTCTTCGAATCGGATTTCTGCGAGCGGCACAGCGGCATGGAGCAGCTCTGCACGCATACCGTCGATTGTTCGATCCGGTCTCTTTGGAGCACGCTGCAGAGCGCGGTGGACCAGGTGCTCGCGCGCACCACGCTTCAGGACTTGCTGGGACCCGAGCGCGATCTCGCCGCGCAGACCGTCTTCGTCATCCAGTCGCCGCAAGGAGCCGTCCAGAATGGCGGATGAGACGCAAGTAGTCGAAGTCCTCCGGGGCTGCTACGATCCGGAAATCCCGGTGAACATTTACGAGCTGGGCCTGATCTACGAAGTCCGGGTCGATTCGCCCAGCGATGTATACGTGAAGATGACGTTGACCTCGCCGAGTTGTCCCGCGGCCGGCGTGCTGCCGATGGAAGTCGAGTACAAGCTGAAGGCGCTGCCGGGCGTGACCAACGTGAAGGTCGATTTGGTATGGGAGCCGATCTGGAACCAGAGCCGGATGTCGGAAGCCGCCAAACTGCAACTTGGGTTATTCTAAGAAGGTTTCAAAAGTTCTCATGAAGCTGCCCATTTACATGGATTGTCACGCCACGACGCCGGTCGATCCGCGCGTCTTCGAGGCCATGACGCCGTTCTTCCTCGAGCAGTTCGGCAACGCCGCGAGCAGCAGCCATCCCTACGGATGGCAGGCGAGCCGCGCCGTAGAGGGAGCGCGCAAACAGGTGGCGGCGCTCCTGCGCGCGGGCGCAGACGAGATTGTCTTCACCTCGGGCTGCACAGAGAGCGATAACCTGGCGATCAAGGGCGCGGCGCGGGCGGCGCGCGCGCGCGGCAATCACGTCATCACTTGCGTCACTGAACACAAGGCCGTGCTCGATGCCTGTTCGCGTCTCGAGCGCGAGGGTTTTCGAATCACGCGCCTCCCAGTCGACAGTACGGGACGCCTGAGCGCCGAAGCGGTGCGCGATGCGATGAGCGCCGAGACGATCCTTGTGACGCTGATGGCCGCGACAAACGGGATCGGCGTGCTCCATCCCATCGCCGAAGTCGGCGCGCTCTGCCGCGAGCGGGATGTCGTCTTCCACGTGGACGCAGCGCAGGCCATCGGCCGGATTCCGTTTGATGTGGTCGCGCTCCAGACCGACGTCGCGGCATTCACGGCGCACAAGTTTTACGGACCGAAGGGCGCGGGCGCATTGTACGTGAGGCGCGGCGTGAAGGTCGAGCCCATTCTCGAGGGCGGCGGCCACGAGCGCGGGATGCGCTCGGGAACGCTGAATGTCCCGGGCATTGTCGGACTGGGCCACGCGTGCGAGCTGGTGCGCCTCGGTCTCGCGGAAGAGTCGACGCGCATTCTGCATTTGCGCAAGCGCCTGCAGGAGGGCATTCAGTCTCGCCTCGACGGCGTACACTTGAACGGGCATCCCACCGAGCGCGTGGCCGGAAATCTGAACCTGAGCTTTGAAGGAGTGGAGGGCCAGCCGTTGATGATGGGCTTGAAGGATCTGGCCGTCTCGAGCGGCTCGGCGTGCAACTCTGCTTGCGCCGCTCCCAGTCACGTGCTGAAAGCCATCGGGCTGAGCGACGAGCTCGCGGACACGTCGCTGCGCTTCGGCCTCGGTCGCTTCACCACAGCGGAAGAAGTCGACTACGCAATCGAATGCGTGTCCGAGACGGTGACCAAACTTCGGGAGGTGACCGTATGCCGATCCAACTGACCGAAAATGCCATCCGCAAGATTCGCGCCACCATGGAGAAGGAACAGATGGCAGGCCTGCGCGTCGGCGTGCGCGGCGGCGGATGCTCGGGCATGAGCTACGTGCTCCGCTATGAACGCGAAGCCAGCCCCAAAGATCAGGTCTTTGAGTATCAGGGCGCAAAGGTCTTCGTCGATCCCAAGAGCTTCGTGTTTCTCGACGGAATGCAGGTCGACTATCAAGAGACGATCATGGAGCAGGGCTTCCGCTTCCAGAATCCCAACGCCGAGAAGACGTGCAGTTGCGGGACTTCGTTCACGGCCTAGCGTGTCCGCCCACCGGATCAAGAGCTATTCGGCCGAGACCGGCTACGTTTACCAATACTCCTTTCAATCCTCCCGCCGCGCGCGCCGCGGGCTTCTGACCGCAGGCACCGAATATCTGTTCGAGGTGAGCCGCGACCGCAAGAGCGCTTTCGAGCTGGCAGTTTTCGTGCAGGATGCCGCGCTGAAGTCGTGGGAGAAGAAACAGGGACGTGCTCTCTCGAGCGCCGAGCAATACGCCGCCGCGAAGATGCGCCTCTTCGCCGCCTTCGACGAAACGGAAGAATTAGGCGCCAGCCACAAAGTCGCAGTCGATGCGCAGAACATCCACACCCTCCTGGAGAAGTTGAATATCCAGTAGCACCACTCTCACCAACTGGT
>CAZRND010000439.1:0-4335 GCA_964601345.1 uncultured Acidobacteriota bacterium
ATAGTCCTTGCCTTGCTTGACGATGTTGATTTCCTCGAAAGGAAGATCGTCGCCCAGAAAGTCGCGGCCATTGTCGGTGGCCCAAAGCTCTCCGGTCGCGGGATGGAAACGCAGCCCCACCGAGTTTCGCAGTCCCACGGCGAAGAGCTCGCTTCCCGAACCGTCCGGTTTGAAACGCACCACCGCGGCGCGGCGCGAATCGGTTTCCACGCAGAGATTACAATCCGATCCCGTGGAGACGTACATGAATCCATCTGCACCGAAGACCAAGGTGTGCGTGATGTGGCCCACGGCTGGGACGAGCTGCGCCACCTCCAGCGGAGTGCCCGCAGTCAGGCTTGGTTCCACGTTGCGGTAGACAATTACGCGGCGATTCTCAGCTACGTAGAGATCGTTGCCGCGGAAGGCGAGACCGTGCGGCTGATCGAGTCCTTGCGCGAAGACCACCGCGCGGTCCAGCCGGCCGGTGAAGTTGCGGTCGGGAAGAGCGTAGATTCTGCCTGCGGAGAGAGCGGAGACAAAAAGCGTGCCCGCAGGGCTGAACGCCATGAATCGTGGACCAGGCACATCGCCGTCTGAAAACAGGGAAATGCGAAAGCCGGCGGGGAGGACAACCTTGCTCAGGTCCAGTGCGACCCAACGGGCAGGATTATCCTGCGCGCCCAGATCAAGCGAAGCAAGCAGAAGAAGAACCTGCCATGCCCTGCTCATACTTCAATTTTAACGCAGTTTACTCTACCAGCCAGCGGGCGATGGCGTTCAGGCCGGCCTGGACCAGGCCGACCGAGCCGGCATCGCTCCACCAAATATCGTCGTGGCCGAGATCGCGGTCGAATGCCGAGACCGACCTCATCGCATCGAGCTTGGCCATGATGAGCTTCGCCGGCAATTGCGGATCGGCGGGACGCGGTGCGGCCGCCTGCTTCAGTTGTTCCAGCAATGCCTGCGGCTGCTTCATGTCGAGCATCGAAATCGGGCTGCGGCAGAAAGGACAGGCCATGTTTCTCTCGAGATCGACGGGCGCGCCGCAATTCGAGCAGTTCACGGTTTGCATGTTCTTCCGCAGTTCCTTGATCTGGTCTGCGGTGAGGGGATGGATGAAATTCTTCTCTTTGAGGAAATCGAAGAAGCTGATGAACTTGCCGTGTTCGTTCCGGCATCTCCAATAACTGAAGCGCATATTTCGCTGCAAGTCGTGAGTCGCCAGCAACAGCCCGTCGCACCGCGGGCAAGACAGCCTTTCCGGAAGGGGCAACCGCTTCTGCGAAGTGCTCTCGCCGATGAATTTCATCAGCATCAGCGTCGAGCCGGGCGTGAGATTCAGGCTCTCGAGCGAATCGAACCAGAACGCCTGACAGGCAGCGCAGACGTCCGTTGTGACTTCGCCCGAACGTCCATCGAGCGTCCATTGCTTCATTTCTCTGCGGCAAGCCGGGCACTTCATGAGAGCCTCTTCGCCGGCAGCGGCGCCATTCGCAGGCCGAGGGCCATCACGCCGGACACGAAGGCCAGAGCGGCGCTGCCGTAGAACGCCGCCGACCAGCTTCCGAAGCGCTCGAAGAGCATGGCGCCGATGCCGCCTCCAATCACCGATGCGACTCCCTTCGCCGAGTACATGAAGCAGTAGTTCGAGGTCGCGTGCAGCGGTCCATAATAATCCCCCACGGTCGAGGGAAACAGGGAAAAGACCTCGCCCCAAGTGAAGAAGGTCAGGACCAGCGTGATCACAAAGAGCGTGCCGGATTGCCGTCCCATCCAGAGCACGCTGAGCAGGCATCCGGCCTGCAGAAAGAATGCAATGGCCATCGAGTTCTCTCGGCCGATACGGTCCGAAACCCATCCCCAACTGACGCGGCTCGCGCCGTTGGCCAGCGAATTCATCGCCAGGGCCGTAGTCAGGGCCGCGGCCGGGATGCCCCACCCTTTCGCCAAGGGACCGGCTTCAGCCGTCCCCAGCCACCCGCCCGTGGCCATCCTCACGAACATCGCGTACATCATGTAGAACTTCGGCGTGCGCAGCATCTCGAAGGTCGTGAAGTAATCGGTATTCTTGCGCGCCCGTACGACGCTTTGCTTCGCGGGAGCCTGTGTTTGTATCTCGCGATCCGGCTTGCGCATGAATTGCGAGACGATGACCAGAACCGCGCCCTGGAAAATTCCCGTGTACCAAAAAGTTTTTTGATAGCCGTAGCGATGCAGCAGTCCGGCGAGAATGGGGATGAAGTACGCGGTGCCCGAACCGAATCCCGCGGCGATGAGACCCGCGGCCAGGCCGCGCTGGTCGCCAAACCATTTGAGCGCTGTGGACATCGAGCCGCTGTAGATGAACGCCGCGCCGATGCCGGCCAGTACATAGAAGAAGTAGAGCTGGAAGAGGGACGAGGCCGAGCCCAACATTGTCCAGCCGATGCCGCAGAGCACGCCCGCGACGCCGACGAAGATGCGCGGTCCGGTGCGGTCGATGAGCCAGCCCTGCAGCGGCATCACCCATGTCTGAAAAAGAATGAAGAGCGTGAAGGCCCACTGGATGTCGGAGAGTTTCCACTTGGTGGCGACGCGGATCGGTTCGACAAAGAGCGTCCAGGAATATTGCAGGTTGGCGATCATCAGCATCGCCACAATCGAGCACGCGAGTTGCACCCAGCGGTTGTTCATTTTTTCACGAGCAGTTTTGCGCAGGCGTAGACGGCGCGCAGGTGCGGCATCGGGACGCCGAGTTTTTCTCCAAGCTCGATCACCGCTCCCACCAGCGCCTCAACCTCGAGCGGACGCCCGGCCTCGAGGTCCTGCAGCATCGAAGTTTTATGCTCGCCGACGGCGGCGGCTCCGGCGAGGCGTTGATCGATCGAGACGGGCAGCTTCATGCCCATCTTTGTGGCCACGGCCTCCCCTTCTTCCATGATGCTGCGCACGAGCGCGGCGGTGTCGGGATCGCCCAACATTTTGGCGATGGTCGCTCGCGTCAGCGCGCTGATGGGATTGAAGGAGCAATTCCCCAGGATCTTGACCCAGATTTCCTCGCGCAGGTGCGTCGTGACAGGACATCGCAAGCCCGCGGCGACGAGCGCCGCGGCGATCTTCTTGGTGCGCTCGGTGCGCGAGCCGTCCGGCTCGCCCATCGAGATGCGGTTCCCTTCGATATGCCGCACGACGCCCGGCTCGGTGACTTCCGTCGAGAAATAGGCAATCGATCCGACGACGCGGCGCGGCTCGATCGCCTTGGCGATCGCGCCGCCCGGATCGACGCGCTCGAGAGGCGCGAACCACCACGGCACGCCGTTCTGCATGCTGACGACGACCGTATCCGGGCCGAGCAGCGGCGCAAGAGTCGGCGCAAGGGCCGTGAGCCCGTGCGCCTTCACGCCGAGGAAGACCACGTCCACTGGCCCTACGGACGCGAGATCGCCGGTGACCGCGGGCCGGACCTCGAACGAATCGCTTCCCATTACGACGCGGATGCCGCGCTCCTGCATCGCCTTGAGATGCGGGCCGCGCGCGAACAGGGTCACGTCCTCGCCGGCGCGGGCCATGCGGGCGCCGATGTAAGCGCCGATGGCGCCGGCCCCTGCGATCACTGATTTCATGAAGGGGATTTCATGAAGAGAAGGCGGCTCCGACGTTCAGTCGCTGGATCTTGCCGGTGGCCGTACGCGGGATCTTTTCAACCACGTGGATCTTCTTGGGACATTTGAACTCGGCGAGGCGTTCGCGGCAGTGCGCCAGAATGTCCGCTTCGCCCGCTCCGTCCTTTTCGCGCAGCACCACGGCGGCGGCGACCTCCTCGCCCCACGCCGGATGCGGCACGCCGAACGAAACGGCTTCGGCGATCGCCGGATGCGCGAGCAAAACCTCGTCGATCTCGATGGGCGAAATCTTCTCGCCGCCGCGATTGATCAATTCTTTGATGCGCGCGACGAGTTTCAAGTATCCCCCGGAGTCGAGCACGCCGACGTCGCCGGTGCGGAACCACTCGCCGACGAACGTCTTCGCCGTCGCTTCGGGATTGTTTTCGTAAGCGCGGATCACACTCGGCCCGCTGATGCAGACTTCGCCGGCTTCGCCCGGCGGCATGACGCCGCCCTTCTCATCCATGATCTGGATGCCGATGCCCGTCGCCGTTCCGACTGATCCAGGCTTGCGCGCCGCGGGCGGCAGCGGATTCGACGACATCTGGTGCGACGCCTCAGTCATGCCGTACGCTTCGAGAACCGGCACGCCGAAATATTCTTCCATCTTCGCCATCAGGCTCGGCGAGAGCGACGCGCTGCACGAGCGCACGAAGCGCAGCGAGTGCGGCTCGGCCGGCTTTTTCCGCGAGACCGCCAGTTGATGAAT
>CAZRND010000440.1:0-4317 GCA_964601345.1 uncultured Acidobacteriota bacterium
TCAACGGCTCGGGCAAAATCGACAGCGAGTTCGTGCAGTTCTAAGGCGGAGGAGACCATGAACAACACACACGAATCGACGGAACAAACACAGTTCCTGACCTTCCTGCTGGCGGATGAAACCTACGCTACCAGCATCCTGCGGGTCCGGGAGATCATCGAGTACGAAACGGTGACCCGGGTGCCCAACATGCCGGCGAGCATCCGCGGAGTCATCAACCTCCGCGGAGCCGTGGTTCCGGTGGTAGACTTGGGACTGCGGTTCGGCTTGCGCGACAGCCAGGTGACGAAGCGAACCTGCGTCATCATCGTGGAAGTCGAAGCCGGCGGTGAGCGTCTGGTGATGGGCCTGATGGCCGACGCCGTCAGCCAGGTCATCGACCTGCCGCCCGCGGACATCGAAGCGCCTCCGGCCTTCGGAACGCGCGTCCGCGTGGACTTCCTCAAGGGCCTGGGAAAAATCGGGAAGAAGTTCGTCCTGATCCTGGACCTCGATCGCGCGCTCTCGAACGCCGAGCTGCTCTCGGCGATCGAAGCGTCGAACGCGGCTCCCGCGCCGTGCGAGGGCGAGCCGGCTCTCGCGGTCGCATAACGAGCGCGGCCGGAGTCCCCCGATGAGCGCCGCGACCGCACTTCCACTTCCCCCCGAGGGCGACCTGCTCGCCCTCGGCGCCCCTTCGGTAAGCGACGGCGACTTTCTCCGCTTCCAGCGGCTGATCGAAAAAGAAGCGGGTATCTTCCTGTCGGACGCCAAGCGTTCGCTGCTGGTGGGGCGGCTGGCGCGACGTCTGCGCGTCCTGAATCTTCCCAACCTGACCGAATATTACAAGCGGGTGGTCGCCGATCCGGCCGAGCTCACCTGCATGATCGACCATATCTCGACGAACGAGACGCAGTTCTTCCGCGAGCCGGTGCACTTCGATTTTATGGAGCGCGAAATTTTTTCCGAGTGGACGGCGCGCGCGGCCTCCGGAGAGAGGTCCCGCAAGATCCGCGTGTGGAGCGCCGGCTGCTCCTCGGGCGAAGAGCCTTACTCGCTGGCCATGACGCTGCTGTATCACTTCCCCGTCTCCGCCGGATGGCAAATCGACATCCTGGCCACGGACATCTCGACGCGCGTGCTCGCCAAAGCCCGCGCCGGCATCTGGCCGCTCGAGAAATCGAAACAGATCCCTGCTCCTTACTTGAAGCAGTTCATGCTGCGCGGCACGGGCGAGCAGGAAGGAAAGATGAAGGCCGGGCCGGAAATCCAGCGCCTGATCCGCTTCGAGCAGTTCAACCTGCTCGAGTCGCGCGGCGAGGCGAATCCCGGCCGCTATGATCTGATCCTCTGCCGCAACGTCCTCATTTACTTTCAGCCGGAGACGAAGGTCCAGGTAGTGCGGCGCCTTCTGCATCACTTATCTCCGGACGGCTACTTTTTCGTCGGGCACTCCGAGAGCCTGCATCATTTGACCGATACCGTGCGCAGCGTGGTGCCGACCATTTACGTTCCGACGGGGCGATCATGAGCATCGATGTGCTGGTGGTAGACGATTCCGCGGTCGTGCGGCAGGTGGTGAGCGGCGTACTCTCCCAAGAGCCCGGGATTCGCGTCGCGGTGGCGGCCGATCCCCTGATCGCCATGGACAAGATGAAGGCCGACCGGCCCGACGTCATCCTCCTAGATCTCGAAATGCCGCGCATGGATGGGCTGACTTTCCTCCGCAAGATCATGGCCGAGGAGCCGCTGCCGGTGGTGATCTGCTCCGCGCTCGCCACACCGGGATCCGAGAGCGCCTTGCAGGCGCTCGAGGACGGCGCCGTCGAAATCATCGCCAAGCCGTCGGCGGACGTGAAGAACTTTCTGTACGAGTCCGCGATCCTGCTGGTCGACGCGGTGCGCTCGGCGGCGCAAGCGCGCCTGCGCCGACGCAAGCCGGTCCCCTTGCCCGTCGAGCCGCGCTATTCCGCGGACGCTGTCCTGCCGAGCCGCAAGACGCCGGCGTTACGCGTCACGACCGACAAAGTCGTCGTCGTGGGCGCATCCACGGGCGGAACCGAAGCGATTCAGGAGTTGCTGGCGGCGATGCCTCCCGACGCGCCGGCCATGGTGATCGTGCAGCACATGCCGGAGATCTTCACGGCCGGCTTCGCGCGCCGCCTGAACTCGCTGTGCCAGATCGAAGTTAAGGAAGCGGTGCACGGCGATCGCGTCCTCCAAGGCCGGGCGCTCATCGCTCCCGGGAATCGACACACGCTGCTGCGGCGAAGCGGGGGACATTACATCGTCGATGTCACCGACGGTCCGCTGGTCTCGCGCCATCGCCCGAGCGTCGACGTCCTGTTTCGCTCGGCGGCCCAAGCCGCCGGCCCGAACGGCATCGGCGCGATTCTTACCGGCATGGGGGACGATGGAGCCGCAGGAATGCTCGAAATGAGAGACGCCGGGGCCTGGACCATCGCCCAAGACGAGGCGTCGTGCGTGGTCTTCGGCATGCCCAAGGAAGCGATCGCCCGCGGCGCGGTAGAAGAAATCTGTCCGATATCGCGGCTGAGCAACGCCGTTCTCGAACGCGTGAAGTCCACCCTGCGCTAGACGCGGATTGGCGAGGTATAATCCTTTGACAATGGGACTCCTGGCTCCCCTCTGGAAACTCAAGTTCCACGTTGCCGCCTTCCTGTTGGTGAGCGTGCTGGTCACAGGCTTTATTGCCTTCGATCTGCGACGCGCCCACCGCGACAATCTGGCTTACTGGGACCATCTGTTGTCGAACGCGGCCGACGACCGCGTTGCCGTCATTACTCTCTGGTTGAGCCAGCGCAAGAGCGATATGGAGATGCTCGCCGAAAATCCGGGCGCGATCCAGTTGCTGAGCGGCAAGAAGGGCGAAGCGGGCCGGCCGGTGGTGGAACGAGACCTGGAGAGAATGACGCGTTTTGGCCGCTTCTCCGGCGGCGTCGTTCTGGACAATGAATGCCGCCCGATCGCCCAGGCCGGCGTGTTCGATGATTTCTCAGCCGCTTTCGATGAGACCTGCAAGATCGTTTTGCAGAAGCCGGGGTTCCACGTGATTGCCTCCGGCCTGGAGAAGGGCGAAATGCGCCTGAACCTGGCCCAGCCGGTGCGGGCCGCTGAGAAGAACGGCGAGCCGCTCGGAATGGCGATCCTGGTCTCCGATCCCTGGAAGGCGATGAGCCCGGTCCTGCGTCCTGGCGCCGGTCCGGCGCGCAGCAGCGAATTTCTTCTGGTGTGGAAACGCAACAAGGAGGTCGTGACCTTTGCTCCGTACCGCAAGGTCCGAGACGAGCCCGCCCTCTTTCACAAACCGCTAGACGATGCGGCGTTCTTGAGTCGCGTCGCCCAGAACGGGGATACCGCCTTCGAAGAATTCGTGGACTTTCGGAATACTCGCGTCTTTGGCGTGGGCCGGAAAATCCGGGCTTCGGGCGACCAACTGGTCCTGAAGGTGGACCGCGAGGAAGCGCTGGCAGACTTCTTAGAGCGCGCGCTTTGGGAAGTGCTCGTGGGATTTCTGACGATCGGCTGCTTCGCGTTTGTCATCCACGCGAATTATCGCGCCACAACGGCGCGCCGGATGAAACAGAAGTTGAGTCTCCTCGAGGCGCAGGAGCAGGCGGCGGCCTCGAAAGCGCTCTTCAGCCAGCTCTTCGAAAACACGGGGGACATGGTGTTGTCCTGCGACCTGCAGGGCAAAGTCCTTTCGCTGAATCGCGCGGCGGAACGCTTCAGCGGATACGCCGCCGGCGAAGCGGTGGGCAAGAACATTACGGATGTGCTGACTCCGGAGAACCGAGAGTCGTTCCAGCAGGCAGTGGGACGCCTGATGTCGGGAGGAGAACCTGCTCCTCGCGAGATCGACATCATCGTCAGGGACGGCCGTCATCTGGTGGTCGAGACGGTATCTCATCTGGTGTGGGAGGGAGAGCGGCCGGCGCTCATTCAGATCATCGCTCGCGACATCACCGACCGGAAGCGCGCCGATGAAGCGTTGCGACTGAGCGAGCTCCGGTACCGAACGCTCGTGGAACAGGCCCCGGAAGCCATCGTCCTTTTTGACCTGGATAGCGGGCGCTTTATGGATTGCAACGAGAATGCCGTGCGGCTCTTCGGGAGGTCGCGGCGCGAAATGCTGGAGACCGGACCGGTTTCTGTGAGTCCGCCCTACCAGCCGGACGGACAATCCTCCGAGCTCGCCGCTTGGGAGCAACTGGCAAAGGCGCTGCAAGGCGAGGCTCCAGTCTTCGAGTGGACCCATCTACATTCCAGCGGGAAGGAAATTCCGTGCGAGGTTCGCCTGGTTCGGATGCCCTCGGA
>CAZRND010000441.1:0-657 GCA_964601345.1 uncultured Acidobacteriota bacterium
GATGTACTCGAAGCGGGCGTCGTCGTGCTCATCGGGAACAATCCCACCGATCAGCATCCGCTGCTGGCGTGGAACATCCGGACTGCGGTGCGTTTGCATGCCCAGAAGCTTTACGTCGTGAATCGCGCGCGCATTCCGCTGGCAGCACAGGCGGTCGAAACGAAGATCGTTGGACGCGGCGAAGAGATCGCGGCGCTCGAGTCCCTGCGCGACTCACTCGCGAAGGAAACGAACGTCGTCATCATTTTTGGATCGGAGATTCAAGGACCTGACGTGAAGCGCCTGGTTGCCTTTGGCGACAGCCTGGCCGGTGGCGCGCGCTACATCGCTCTGGCCGACAACAGTAACTCGCGCGGCGCGGCGGACATGGGCCTGTTCCCCGACCTCGGTCCGGGATACGCAACGGTCGCAAAACCTGGCCTGGCGATCGACAAGGTGATGCTCGCCCACCTCCAAACCCCAGGGCTGCTCCGTTGCCCCCCGACCCGCCGTACTGAAACGACAGATTCGGCACTTTCGAGGCGTAGTCGTCGAACTTCTGGACACCCAGACTCTCCAGCGTCGCGCCATCGAGCGCCGTGATGGTCACCGGAACCTTCATGACCGACTCTGATAGCCGCCGAGCTGACACCACCAATTCAACTAATTCGCCACATT
>CAZRND010000441.1:667-4269 GCA_964601345.1 uncultured Acidobacteriota bacterium
TTGTTCCCCCACCGCGGGCCTGGATACGCAATGCTCGCAAAACCGGGCCTGGCGATCGACAAGAGGATGCTCGCCCACCTCGAAGCCCTCTACGTCGTGGGAGCGAATCCTGCGAAGCGCTACCTTTATAATCCGGGCAGCAGCTTCCTTGTCGTGCAGGACATGTTTCTAACGGAAACGGCGAAAGCGGCCGATGTGATCCTCCCCGCGTCCGGCCAGTACGAGAAATCCGGCACGGTCACGAACACATTCGGAGAAATCCAGCAACTGAAGAA
Organism: uncultured Acidobacteriota bacterium; assembly: GCA_964601345.1. Classification (GTDB taxonomy): domain Bacteria; phylum Acidobacteriota; class Terriglobia; order JAJPHL01; family JAJPHL01; genus CAZRND01. The sequence goes on from CAZRND010000441.1 coordinate 943, forward strand.
GGGGCTGCTCGTCAACGGCGCGAAGACCGATCTGGAGATTCTGAACCTTGTTGCTCGGGCGATGGGCTTCGAGCTGGGCTTCGCCGCGGCCGCCGAGGTCTTCGAGGAGATTCGCTCAACCGTCCGCGGTTACAACGTCTCGATGCCTTCGTTGCTCACGGGCGCGGCGCTTCCGGTCGTGACGCTCAATGGCGCGGTGCCGCATGAGTCGCGCCCCGGCCTCATTTTCTCCGCCAACGACACGCTCTTCACCTCAGGATCGCTGGGGCGTTATTGCACCGCGATTCAAGCCGTGGCCGAAGCCAAGACCCGGAAGAATCCGGAAGAGATCGGGAAATGACATTTTTTCTGATCATCAGCGTGGTCAAGATCGCTGTGGTGCTGGGCATTCTGCTGACCGCGCTCTCCTACATCGTCTGGGCCGAGCGCAAGCTCGCTGGACACATCCAGAACCGCTGGGGACCGACGCGCACCGGACCGCACGGGTTGCTGCAACCGCTGGCCGACCTGATCAAGTTCATCTTCAAGGAAGACCCGATTCCCGATCAGGCGCAGTTGCCGATCTACTTCCTCGCCCCGTTCCTTTCCATGGTGCTGGGCCTGATGTCGGTGGCCATCATTCCCTTCGGAGACAAAGTGAGCATCGCGGGGCAGGAGACTTGGCTGCAGATCGCCGACCTGAACGTCGGCATGCTCTACATCTTTGCCGCGACGTCGCTCGGAGTCTACGGCATCGCGCTCGCCGGATGGTCGTCGGGCAGCAAGTACGCGCTCTTCGGCGGGCTGCGCAGCACCGCGCAGATGATCAGCTACGAGCTGAGCTTGAGTTTCTCCGTGGTGGGGCCGCTTCTGCTCGCCGGGACGCTCAGCCTTCGCGAGATCGTCAACTCGCAGCAGGGATACTATTTCGGCATCATCCCGCACTGGCATGTCTGGCCGCAGTTCATCGCCTTCATCTGTTACCTGATTTCCGGATTCGCCGAAACGAACCGCGTGCCCTTCGATCTTCCGGAAGCCGAAGGCGAGCTGGTAGCCGGATTCCACACCGAGTACACGAGCGTCAAGTTCGCCATGTTTTTCAGCGCTGAATATGCCGGCATGGTGACGGTCTCGTCGATCGCCACGATCCTGTTCCTCGGCGGATGGCTGCGTCCCCTGCCCTGGGAGTTTGTCGGTTACTTCCCGGTGCTGTTCTTCCTCGGATTTTCGACCTGGCTGCTGTACGTCGCGTTTGTGCAGGATCAGCGTCTGGTCGAGCGAATCGTGCTCCCAATCCTGGCGATGATCTCGGCGGGCGTCGGCCTCCTCTTCCTCAACGACGCTTTTCGCGGCGTGGCCGAAGGCGTCTTCTGGTTCGTGGCCAAGGTCGGCTTCTTCATCTTTCTTTATATTTGGGTCCGCTGGACTCTGCCGCGCCTGCGTTACGACCAGCTCATGGAATTCGGCTGGAAGTTTCTCGTGCCGCTGACCATCGCGAATATTCTCGCCACGGGATTAATCGTGGCGCTCAACGGTTGATGACGCGCTGATATGGAGCAAGCCCTCTTCTTCGTCTTCGCGGCGCTCGCGGTAGCGGCGGCGATCAACCTGTTGCGCGAGAGCCATCCGGTCTACAGCGCTCTTTCGCTGGTGGTGGTGATGGGATCGCTCGCGGCTCTGTATCTGCTCCTCGGCGCAGAGTTCATCGCGGCAGTACAGGTCATCGTCTACGCCGGCGCGATCATGGTGCTCTTTCTGTTTGTGATCATGCTTCTGAACGCCGAGACGGAGGCGCGCGCCAGCCGTTCGCGCATGGCCAGCATCCTCGGGCTTCCGCTGGTGATGCTGCTCGTCCTGCAACTGATCAGCGTGCTGAGGGCATCAGGGGAATTGACGGCGCGAAAGCCGTCCGTCGCACCCGCTGCCGTGGACAACACGCGGCTGATCGGGCAGCTTCTGTTCCGCGATTTCCTGCTGCCCTTCGAAGTTACGTCGGTGCTGATCCTCGTGGCCATCATGGGCGCGGTGGTTCTGGCGCGGAGGAAATCCTGATGCCGGGCGGCCCTGTTCCCACCGAGTGGTACCTGGTGCTGAGCGCGGTGCTCTTCGGACTCGGCCTCGCGGCATTCGTCCTGAAGCGCAACATCATTACCGTCTTCATGTCGATTGAGTTGATGCTGAACGCGGTGAACTTGACCTTCGTGGCCTTCTCGCGTATGCATCACAGCGTCAATGGACAGATTTTCGTTTTCTTCGTGATGGTCGTGGCGGCGGCGGAAGCAGCGGTCGGACTTGGCATCATTGTGATGGTCTTCCGCAATCGCAAGTCGCTGAACGCGGATGATATCGAGTTGATGAAGCTCTAAACTATGGACTCCGGTTACAACCTTTGGATCATCCCGGCGTTGCCGCTCCTCGGCGCGGTGGTGAATGGTCTATTTGGCAGCCGGCAATCCAAATCCTTCATCAATGCAGTAGCCATCGGCGCGGTCGCGCTGGCGTTCCTCCGCTGCGTCACGCTCTTCTTCACTGCGCCCTTTGGAGAACACGGAGTCACGAACAACGTGGCTCCTTGGATCGCGGCGGGCAGCTTCCAGGCCGGATTCACTTTCTATCTCGACCAGCTCTCGATGGTGATGGTGCTCGTCGTCACCGGCGTCGGCTTGCTGATCCATATTTATTCCACCGGCTACATGGCGCATGAGGGCGGATACTACCGGTTCTTCGCTTACCTGAACCTCTTCACCTTCTTCATGCTAACGCTGGTGCTGGCGGGCAACTACCTGCTGCTCTTCGTCGGCTGGGAAGGCGTGGGATTGTGCTCCTACCTGTTGATCGGGTTCTACTTTACGAAGAAGTCGGCGGGCGACGCGGGCAAGAAAGCTTTCATCGTCAACCGCGTGGGCGACTTCGGCTTTACGCTGGCCATGCTGCTGATCATCGGCACGGCCCACAGCCTCGATTACGAAAAGGTCGCCGCGGCGTTCAACCACTTCGGCGTGGAAAGCGGCATGGGACCGATCACCGCCATCCGCCTGTTGCTCTTGGTGGGCGCTTGCGGAACGTCGGCGCAGGTTCCGCTTTAAGTCTGCCTGCCGGACGCGATGTGAAGCCCGCCACCGGTCAGCCCACCACCGCCGGTCAGCCCGCAACCACCAGCGCCAGCGCCAGCGCCACCGCCGTCGCAACCTCCGGTCATCAGCGGTAGCCCGCCGGCCTCGGTCAACGCCGGCACGGCCTACAACTTCCAGCCCAAAGCCAGCGACCCGGCCGGCCTGCCCCTCTCCTTCTCTGTGCAGAACAAGCCCGCCTGGGCGACCTTCAGCATCGCCTCCGGACAGCTCGGGG
>CAZRND010000442.1:0-4256 GCA_964601345.1 uncultured Acidobacteriota bacterium
GGCCCATCCACTCCGAGTCGGGCTTGGCCAGGTAATCGTTGACGGTCACGACGTGGACGCCGCGGCCAAGCAGAGCGTTCAGATAAACCGGCAGCGTGGCGACGAGCGTCTTGCCTTCGCCCGTCTTCATCTCCGCGATCTTGCCTTCATGCAGGATCATGCCGCCGATGAGTTGCGTGTCGAAATGGCGCATGTGCAGCGCGCGGCGTCCGGCCTCGCGAACCACCGCGAACGCCGGGACGAGCAGGTCGTTCAGCGCTTCCTTTTCGGCCGCGGCGAGCGCTTCGGGATCTTCGATGCCGCTCAAGCGCCCGGCGATCGTCCGGCGGAACTCGTCGGTCTTCGAGCGCAGAAGGTCGTCGGTGAGCGCTTGCATCTCCGCCTCGAGCGCGCCGATTTCGGCCACTCGCGGCCAGAGACGTTTCAGCTCGCGGTCATTCCTCGTGCCGAAGATCTTGGCCAGAATTGTCTGGATCATGCCCTTGTTCTTCTATTGTAACATGGGCAAAAAATGCCCATCGGCGTTCCAAAACGGGAAGGTAAAAATCTGCGTTTGGAAGATTAATCCCATCGAACCAATGAGATAATGCAGGCATAGGATGTGGCAATTAGTTTGCAGCTACCACTGGGGATCCTATGGCGACCGAAACCGTTGAACGGGTGCCTCAACACGGACTGTCAGTCAATGACTTCAGTACCCTGAGAGGCCTTCTTACCGAGATCCTGGAGGAACACCTCCACGGAGCGGTTCCCGAGCCGGCGGGCTTAGATAAGCATCCCGGCGAAGTCGGCGACATCGAACGCCGCTGGCTGGTGATTCTCGATTTGTGCGCGACGCCGGAGATCATGCGTCGCGCCGTTCAGGAACGGTCTCCCGCAGATGAGTCGCTGATTGTGCTGATGAAGTATCTGCTCTTCCTCGGCCGTCCCGTTGACGAGGACCGCTTCGACTGGGTGCTCACCTATATCTTCCGGCGCCGCGCGGAAAAGGCTCGCACCGGCTGCCTGGAGAACATCGGTATGCAGATCATGGGGATGTTCCCCGGCCCGCAGCCTGCCCTCTCGCCTCAGGCCCAGGATGTGCTGAAGAAGATGACGGAGTGCATGGAGAAGATCAAGACCTTCAAGAAGTTTTCGGAGCTGACGGCCTCCGGCCTCATCGCCAAAGGCCGCGAGCTGAAGGAGCAGTTCCATGAAGAGCGGCATCATCCGACGATTCTGGCTGAGGTGGTGAACTACAACCTGGTGACCGGGAAGGTGTTTCACGAGCTGTTCCAGGGAGCCGCTCTCCAGAGCCAGGAACTGGCCAAGCGGTTGGCCCACGCGGACTATCGCGGCAACGCCGAATACATGCAGAAGGTGAAGGAGTCCTGGGCGCCCACGGAGGATAAGACTCGCTCGGGCCAGCACGTGGTGATTCGCGGACCGGTACAAGACCCCGTGAAGGCGCTGGGGCTCGACGACGGCCGGGAATCCGAAAAAGTGCGATTCGCGCTCCGTTCCCTCACCGCCTATTGCGCGATTCCTGACAACCGCGTCCAAAACATCGTCCGCCTGTCGAACCTGGAGCTGCAATTGACAGAGTGGGAAGCGCGCGCCCTCTCCACCGAGTATCCCAAAGAAGACACCAGCTTCCGTGCCGAGTTCGCGCGATCCATCCGGCAGGCGGTCGCTTTCATCTTCCGGATCGAAGAGGAAAGGGACAATTTGCATCGCAAGTCCGCTTCGGAGTTTCTCTGGAAGCCCCACTACGACGCGCTGGTCTGGGTCTACGCTCGAGGAAAAGAGTACGTGGAAGAGATGAAGCTTTTCGCCGAGACCGTCTCGAAGCGCGGCCTCACCGAGAAGGAGCAGCAGATTCTCAAGAGCGCGGCGCGGCTCACCGAAGCGCTGGAAATCGCCTCCGCGAGGCTGACGGCAAACCAGTAAGCCTCGTGCTATACTCGGCCCCCATGCGGGCTGTGATTCTTGGCGTGTTTCTGGCGGCAACGGCGCTGGCCGCGCAAGACCTTGTCAATCCCGAGTATGTAGTCCCGAAGGAAAACCCCTTCACCACGGCAGCCGATTTGAAGAGCGGCGAGCGGCTCTTTCTCGGCCAATGCGCGCGGTGCCACGGGCCGAAGGGCGAAGGGGGACAAGGCGCGGTACTGGCGCGTTCCAAACTGCGCCGCGCCTCTGATGACCGGTCGCTCTTCCGGGTGATCCGCGAAGGCGTCGAAGGCACGGAGATGTTCGGCGCCCCGACCTTTTCTTATCGCGAGATCTGGCAGCTTGCGGCGTATGTTCGCAGCGTCGGGCGCCTTCCGCAGGAGAATCTGCCGGGTGATCCCGCGCGCGGCAAGGAAGTCTACCAAGGCAAGGGCAATTGCGGCCAGTGCCATGTCTTGCTGGGCCGAGGATCGAATGTGGGTCCGGAACTGACCGACATCGGCGCGCGCCGCAATGCCGGGTATCTTCGCGCTTCCTTGATCGATCCGGAGGCGGCCTTCCCCGAAGGATTCCTGCAGGTGCGGGTGGTCACGAAAGACGGCCGCCGCATCACCGGCGTCCGCCTCAGTGAAGACACGTTTACGATCCAAATCACCGACATGAACGGCCGCCCGTATTCCTTCCTGAAAAAAGATTTGAGGGACCTGCAGAAAGACAAGGGCAAATCGCCGATGCCGAGTTATCGCGAAACTCTCACCGCGGCCGAGCGGGACGATCTGGTCGCCTATCTGGCGAGCTTGCGAGGGGAGCCATGAAGAAGATTCTGACGCTGGCCGTCGCGCTGCCGCTTCTCGCGCAAGTCCCGTTCGAGCGGATTCGCAAGGCGGATGCGGAGCCCGGCAACTGGCTCACCTACTCGGGAAACTACAGCGCGCATCGCTACTCGCGGCTCACCCAGATCAACGCCGCCAACGTGAGCCGGCTGCGGCTCGCTTGGGCTTACCAGGTCAATACGACGGAGCCGGTTGAGACGTCGCCGATCGTCGTGGACGGCGTCATGTACCTGACCGAGCCCGGCGGCGGCGTGACGGCCTTCGATACGCGCACGGCCCGGCCCATATGGAAGTACGCGCGGAACCTGCCGCCGAATGTCCGCGGATGCTGCGGCAGGGTCAACCGAGGCGCCGCGATCCTCGACGACAAGATCTACGTCGGCACGCTGGACGCGCATCTCGTGGCGCTGGATATGAAGTCGGGCAAAGTGCGCTGGGACGTGCCGGTGGCCGATCCGGCTACCGGACACTCGCTCACCGGCGCGCCGCTGGCGATCAAGGGCAAGATCGTGGTCGGCATGGCGGGCGGCGAGTACGGCGTGCGCGGATTCATTGACGCCTACGACGCGAACAGCGGCGAGCGGGCCTGGCGCTTCTGGACCGTCCCCGCGCCGGGCGAGCCCGGCAGCGAAACCTGGGCGGGCGACAGCATGAAGACGGGCGCCGCGACCACCTGGGTCACCGGCGCCTACGACGCCGATCAGAACCTCGTCTACTGGGGCACGGGAAATCCGGGCCCCGACTGGAACGGCGACACGCGCGCCGGCGACAATCTGTATTCCGATTGCGTGGTCGCTCTCGACGGAGACACCGGCAAGCTCAAGTGGTATTTCCAATTCACTCCGCACGACACTCACGATTGGGATGCGCAAGAGACGTTCGTGCTTGCGGATTTGAACTGGCGCGGCACGCCTCGTAAGGTGTTGCTCCAGACGAACCGCAACGCATTCTTCTATGTGCTCGATCGAGTGACTGGCGAATTCCTGATGGGCAAGCCGTTCGCTCGCCAGAATTGGGCGAAACAATTGAACGATCAAGGCCGCCCGGTACTTGAACCAAATAAGGAGCCGAGCCCCGAAGGCACCCATGTCTGCCCTGGCCTCGCTGGAGCGGCAAATTGGATGGCGCCTTCCTACAATCCGCAAACCGGATGGCTCTACTTCGCCGTCCGCGAACAGTGCGACGTCTTCTACACCGCGCCTCCGGTGTATGTGGAAGGCAAACCGTACTGGGGCAGCGTCTTCCGCGGCGTTTCGGAAGAGAAGGAGTGGGGCCTAGTGAAGGCCCTCGACCCAGCGACCGGAACCACAAAATGGGACTTCCGTCTTGCGAAAGCTCCCTGGGCGGGAACGACCTCGACATCTGGCGGCCTACTGTTTGCCGGTGACGAAGATGGCTACCTGATCGCCCTCAACGCTAAGACCGGCAAAGACTTGTGGCACTTCTCGACGGGCAACTCGCTCTCAAATGCAGCGATCACCTACATGACCGAAG
>CAZRND010000443.1:0-4255 GCA_964601345.1 uncultured Acidobacteriota bacterium
GATCCACGAAGGTGTCGGTCATGGAGGCACGTGCCTCGCCGTGGGAGGCCGGCTCGAAGCGCTCTCCGCGGTCCATGCCGAGTGTGCCACTAAGGGCCGCCTGGCAGATTCCTTGGTTACGGCCGCGGGGACTCTCGCGAACTTCTTGGCTGCGGCCGCGGCGTGGCTGCTGCTGCGACGTCAGGAGGCGCGCCCCACCTCGCAACGGTACTTCCTTTGGCTGTTCATGACACTCAACCTTCTGCAGGGGACCGGCTATTGGCTCTTCTCCGGACTCGGGAACGTTGGGGATTGGGCGCACCTTGTGCGCGGCCTTGAACCGCGCTGGCTCTATCGCGTGATCCTCGCGATTCTGGGCGGGGGAGGTTACTTCGGAGCGATCACGATCGGCCTGCGGGCACTGAATCCGCTGTTGGGCGACGGGCCAGACCGCCTCCAGCGGGCGCGAACGCTGTGTCTGATTCCGTATCTCGCGGGCGGCGTGCTATACGTTGTGGCTGGGGCGTTCAATCCCGTGAGCCCGCTGCTGGTGTTGATCTCGGGCGCCGCGGCGTCGTTCGGAGGTACGTCGGCGTTCGCGTGGATGACGCAATTGCTCCAAAGTCCAAGCTACCCGGCGGCCAGCGGCCCATCGCTGGCGATCGAACGCTCCCACGGCTGGATTGTGCTGGCCGCAGCGACCGCCCTAGTCTTCGTCGCAATTCTCGGCCCAGGTTTGCGGTTCTGATGGACCATGGCGCGCTGGGCACGTTGCTTCTTGACACGCACCTTCGGCAACGGTCTAATCGGAGAGGTTCGGGCAACCTCATGAAGCAAACCGTCCTAGGGATCATGCTGCTGGCTCTGTTCGGGGCCTACGCCCAGTCGCCGCACCAGATTGCGATTGTCGCAACGCCCGATGCCGCCCCGCTGGCGGTGGATCGCGGCGCTGCAGGACTCTGGCAGACGCTCAAGAAATTGCACACGCGCGCCAGCCTCCTGATGGTGACGGCCCACCCTGACGACGAAGACGGCGGCATGTTGGCCTACGAGTCGCGCGGGCAGGGAGCGCGCGTCGCGCTGCTCACGCTGAATCGCGGCGAAGGCGGCGCCAACGTCATGTCGCCCGATTTTTTCGACGCGCTGGGACTCGTGCGCACCGAGGAGCTCCTGGCCGCGGGCCGATACTACGGAGTGCAGCAGTACTGGACGCGGGTCATCGACTACGGCTTTTCGAAGACGAAGGAAGAGGCCCTCGGGCAGTGGACGCACGACCGCGTCCTAGCCGACGTGGTGCGCGTGATCCGCATGAACCGGCCGCTCGTGATCACATCCGTCTTTATGGGCGGACCAAGCGACGGGCACGGCAATCACCAGGTCGCCGGACAGATGGCGAAGGAAGCGTTCGACGCCGCCGGCGATCCAAGCAAGTTTCCTGAGCAGATCCAGGCCGGCTTGCGTCCTTGGACGGTGCTGAAGGATTACGCCCGGCCGCGAGGGACTACTTCATTCAACGTGCAGATTCCGGTCGGAGAATACGATCCGGTGATTGGCCAAACCTATGCACAGGTCGCGCGCCAGGGTCTGGGCTTCCAGAAATCGCAGAATGGTGGAACGGGACCGCTGACCGCGGGCGAGCAGTACTCGACTTACCATCGTTTCGGCTCAGTGATCCCCGCGTCGGATAAGGAAACGTCGTTCTTCGACGGCATTGACATCTCGCTCGGCGGCATCGCGACCTTGGTGAAGAGCGGCGACGCGGAGTTTCTGAAGAAAGGTCTGGCGCATGTCAACGAGATCGTCGAAGCGGCGACTGCCGCCTTTCACCCCGCGCAGCCGGGCAAGATCGCCCCGCAGCTAGCCGCGGGATGGAAAGCGACCGACGTTCTGATCGAGCAGGTGCGAACCAGCAGCCTCACCGCCGGCGCCAAAGCCGACGTGACGTACGAGCTCGAGATCAAGCGCGCGCAATTCAACTCGGCCATCAATCAGGCGCTGGGAATGTCGCTACAAGCAACCGCCGGAGCGGACGGCGATTCGGCCGGCGGCCGCGGTGGACGCGGAGGCGGGCCGCAAGCCAGCTTTCAAACGGTGATTCCCGGACAGGCGTTCGTGGTCCAGGTGCACGTGGTGAATCAAGGTGCGGAACCGGCCAAGCTGAGCAGGCTGTCGCTGACGACGCCGCAAGGCGAGAACTGGACGACGCAGAACACCGCCGTCCCGGCCGAGCCGCTGTCGAAAGGCAAAGCCGCCGACTGGCGCATCCGGGTGACCGTCCCTGCCGGGGCCGGATTCACGCGGCCCTACTTCACTCGTCCCAACATCGAGCAGACCTACTACGATCTCAAGGTTCCGGAATACTTAAACCGTCCCTTGAGCCCTTATCCTGTATCTGCCTGGCTGGATTACACCTATGACGGCGCGAATGTCCGCCTGGGGCAGGTGGTTCAGGCCGTGGCGAGGGTCACCGGTCCTGGGACGGTGATGAATCCTCTGATCGTCGCTCCGGCGGTTTCGGTGGCGATGGCGCCGAGCGCCGGAGTTGCGCCGCTCGATGGCAAGTCCTTCAAGTTGTCGGCCACGATTCATAGCAACGTGAAGGGTCCGGCCGAAGGCAAGCTGCGGCTGGACCTGCCGGCTGGATGGAAATCGGCGCCGGCGACCGCAGCGTTCACGACCGCGAAGGACGGCGACGAGCAGTCGCTGGTTTTTCAGGTGACGCCCGCCAAGTTGGAGGAGAAGCCCTACGCCATTACGGCCGTGGCCGAATATGGCGGACGCGAGTATAAAGAGGGCTACCGCACCGTGGGCTACGCGGGGCTGCGGCCTTACAACCTGTACCGTCCTTCGGATTATCGGACCACGGGTGTCAACGTCAAGATGGCCGCGGGTCTGAAGATCGGATACATCGAGGGGAGCGGCGACGATGTTCCGCAGGCCCTCGAAAGCCTCGGAGTGAAAGTGACGTTCCTGACGGCTTCCGATCTCGCCGGCGGCGATCTGCGGAAGTTCGACGTGATTGTTCTGGGCGTCCGGGCCTACGCCGTGCGCGAAGATCTGAAGACCAACAACGCCCGGCTCATCGACTACGTGAAGGCCGGTGGCGTGGCGATCGTGCAGTACAACACGCCGGAGTACGACCACAACTACGGACCCTATCCGTACACCATGGGCGGCAATCCCGAGGAAGTGACTGACGAGGCCTCGGCGGTGCAGATTCTGAATCCTAGGAATCCTGTCTTCACCTGGCCCAACAAAATCACTGCCAAGGATTTCGAACGCTGGGTCGAGGAGCGCGGATCGAAATTCCTGCGCGCGTGGGACGATCACTACGAAGCGCTGCTCGAGATGCACGATGCCGGTCAGGAACCGCAGAAGGGCGGCCTGGTCTACGCGCGCTACGGCAAGGGCGTGTACATCTACAATGCGTACGCTTTCTATCGCCAGTTGCCCGAGGGCGTGCCGGGGGCGTTTCGCATCTTTGCCAATCTGCTGAGTCTGCCGCGGCATCCGGAAATTGCGCCGAAACCCACCCCGGCGGCTGCCGCTGCTACTAAGAAGTGAAGTGGTACGCCCGAGAGGATTCGAACCTCTGACCTCTTGCTCCGGAGGCAAGCGCTCTATCCGGACTGAGCTACGGGCGCCTCATTCGATTCTCTCATAAACGGCACGGAGAGAGAGTGATTTTCGATTACACTCTCCAACGGAGACTTATGAAAACCAGCCATCGAACCAGTTTGACGTTTCTTTTGACGCTGACCCTGGCGGTCTGCTCGATCGCCGTCTTCTCTGGATTCCAGGAGCCTATGCCTGCGACGGGACAGGACAAGAAGAAGGCCGCCGACAAGAAGAAAGGTCTGCCGCTGAAGTCCACGCGCAAAGTCGAGTTCCAGACCGATGAAGCCACCTGGCTCTCGCTCGACGTCTCGCCCGATGGCAAGACCATCGTCTTCGAACTGCTCGGCGATCTCTACACGGTTCCGATCGCAGGCGGGGAAGCGCAGCGCCTGCCGCTCAGCGACAGCGCTCAGAAGGACGGCGACACGCCGGCCTTCGACAGCCAGCCGCGTTTCTCTCCCGACGGCAAGTGGATCGCCTTCCTCAGCGACCGCGATGGCAACGACAATCTTTGGTACGCGAAGTCCGACGGCACCGAGCCCAAACAGCTCACGCGCGACAATCGCATCGCTTTCCGCTCGCCCGGCTGGACGCCCGACAGTCAATATGCCGTCGTCACCAAGACGCAGGGCGGTTCGGACATATGGATGTACCACAT
>CAZRND010000444.1:0-4255 GCA_964601345.1 uncultured Acidobacteriota bacterium
GGCCGCGCGCCACGGCGGTGCGGCGCGTGGCCGGCTTCTCAGTCACGTCCACCATCCGGGCGCGCCCGCGCGAATCGAAATGGGAGAGGCGAGGCATCGGCTATCTCATCGTCAACTCATCGGCCATACATGAACCCACTCGCCCTCGGGCAGCTCGGGACGATCCTCCGGCACCACCAGAAAACAATTCGACCGCACCAGCGCGGCCACATCGCCCGATCCTTGCCAGCCGCTCAATTCCACGGTTGGATCGAAGGACGCGCCCGCGAGCCGCGCGGGCAGAAATCGCGTCAAGCCGGGCTTGGTGCGCACCATCTTGAGCAAGCGAGCCTTCGGAAAAACCAACGGCTGCGGCTTCCGTCCGGCCAATCGCTCGAGCGCCGGGCGCGCGAACAACTCGAAACATACCATGGTGGAGAGCGGATTCCCCGGAAGTCCAAAGAAGAATTTCCCGCGCGCCCGACCGAACACCAGCGGACGCCCCGGCTGGATCGCGACGGCGTCGAAGAAAATCTCTGCGCCGAGATCGCCGAGGACGCCTTCCACGAGGTCGTATTTTCCCATGGAGACGCCCCCCGAGACGAGCAGCAGGTCCGCCTCGAGTCCTTGTTCGAGCAACTCGCGGAGACGGACGCGCTCATCGGGCGCGACCGGCAGTTGCACCGGATCGCCCCCCGCCGCCGCAACTTGCGCACGCAAGCCAAAGCTGTTGCTGTTGCGGATTTGGTGCGGCAGCGGCTCACGATCGATTTCCACCACTTCATCGCCGGTCGAAAGAATCGCCACGCGCGGGCGCGCGAACACCGGGACGCTCCGCCGGCCCACGCTCGCGAGCATGGCGATTTCGGGATAGCCGATGGCCGCGCCTTTTTCGAGCACGCGTTGATTCGGCGGCGACTCGCTGCCGCGCGGCACAATGTTCTCGCCCGGCGCGACGGGCCGGTCGATCACGACCTGCCCGTTTTCGACGCGCGTATATTCCACCATCACGACGGCGTCCGCGCCCTCCGGCGCGGGCGCGCCGGTCATGATGGAAACGCACTCGCCCGCCCCAATCTTTCCCGAGAAAACTTTGCCGGCCGGAACTTCGCCGATGATCCGGAGCGGACCGCGATCCGCGGCGCGCACGGCGTAGCCGTCGCGCGTCGCGCGGTGAAAAGGAGGATAGTCGCGATCGGCGAGGATGTCCGCGGCCAGAACGCGCCCCTGCGCGTCTTCAATCGAAACCTGCTCGATCTGGACTTTAGATTCCCCGACGCGAGCAAGAACCGTCTCGCGCGCTTCGCTAAATCGCAGCAATTCGACGCCCTTCAAGCGCCGCCGCCAGCTTGGTTCCCGGCGCCCACATCGTCTGATCCCGTTCCGGCCCTGTGGAAACGATCGAGATCTCGACCTCCGCCGCGTCCGACAAGTACTTCAGATAGTCGCGCGCCTTCTGCGGCAGTTGCTCGTAGCGCGTCAGACCCTCGGTGGAGGTGCACCAGCCGGGCAGCGTCTTGTACACGGGCGTGACCCGTTCGAGCGTCTTCGAAAGCGGCGGCATTCCGGTGATGTCCGCGCCACGCAACTGGTATCCGGTGCAGACCGGGATTTCCGCCAGGTGATCGAGCACATCGAGCTTAGTGATGACCACGGAATTGAGACCGTTAATCATCCGGCTGTAGCGCATCACCATGAGATCGAACCAGCCGCAGCGCCGCGGACGCCGCGTCACCGCACCGTATTCGTTGCCGCGCTCGCGAATCTTCTCGCCCTCCGGGCCGTGCGCTTCAGTGGGAAACGGTCCGCCGCCGACGCGCGTGGTATAGGCCTTCGAGATTCCGAGCACGCTGCCGACCGCCGCGGGCGGCACGCCAAGCCCGATGCAGGCGCCGGCCGCGATCGTGCTCGAGGACGTAACAAAAGGATATGTGCCGTGATCGATGTCGAGCATCGTGGCCTGCGCGCCTTCGAAGAGCACGCGCTTGCCGCGAGCCATCTCGCGCGATAACAGCTCGGCGGTATCCACGGCCAGCGGTCCGAGCAGCGAGGCGTATCCGGAATACTCCTGAACGACCTGCTCCTCGGAAACAGACTCGGAGGAGTTCAGCGCCTTGGCGATCAGATTCTTTTCCCGTACGGCAAGCCGCACCAGCTCCCCGAACGACTCGGGATCGAGCAGATCCGCCACGCGGATGCCGCGGCGCCCCATCTTGTCCTCGTATGTCGGGCCGATGCCGCGCGACGTCGTCCCGAGGCGCACGCCCGTCTCGGCGGCCTTTTCCATCATCCGGTGATAGGGGAAAATCAGATGCGCGCGATGGCTCACGAAGAGCCGGCCCGCGACGCTGACGCCGGCGGCCTGCAACGTTCCGATTTCTTTTTGCAGCGCGGCGGGATCGAGCACCACGCCGTTCCCGATGACGGCGATCTTCTCGGAGCGCAGAATGCCGCAAGGAATCAGTTGCAGAATGAACTTGGTTTCGCCGAGACGGACGGTGTGCCCGGCGTTATGTCCGCCGCCATAGCGGGCTACGATATCGAAATTGTCCGAGAGCAGGTCGACGATCTTGCCTTTACCCTCGTCGCCCCATTGCGTGCCGACTATCACTAGGTTTTTCATAGCCGGTAGACCATTGTACGCTAGTGGCCGGATTCCAGCCATCGTTCCGCTTCGATTGCGGCCATGCATCCCGATCCCGCGGCGGTGATCGCCTGGCGATACTTGCGGTCCTGCACGTCGCCGCAGGCGTATACGCCCGCGACGTTGGTGTTCGGCCCGTCGCGAGTGATCAGGTAGCCGTCGGCGTCCTTTTCAAGCTGATCGCCGAAGACCGCGGCGTTCGGAGTATGCCCGATGGCCACGAAGACGCCGTCTACCTCTTGTTCGCTGGTTTTTCCGGTCTTAAGATTGCGCAGCTTCACCCTTTCGACGCTGGACTTGTCGGGATCGCGGATATCGTCGATCACGGTGTCCGTAAGGAACGAGATCTTCGGATTCTTGCGGGCGCGATCGAGCATGATCTTCGAAGCCCGGAATTCGTCACGGCGGTGCACGATGGTGACGGAAGACGCGAATTTCGTGAGGAAGGTGGCTTCCTCCATGCAGGTGTCTCCGCCGCCCACGACGATGACCTTTTTTCCGCGGTAAAAGAATCCGTCGCAAGTGGCGCAGGTGGAAACGCCGTGGCCGAGGAGCTGCTTCTCCGACGGCAGCCCGAGCATCCGCGCGGACGCGCCGGTAGCGATGATCAGCGCGCGCGTCTCGAGGACGGCGCCGTCGAGCGTCAGCCGAAACGGACTCTTCGAGAGATCGGCGGCGGTGACCGATCCGCTCAGATACTCCGCGCCAAACCGCGCGGCCTGCTCGCGCATCAAGCGGATCAGCTCCGGCCCTTGCACGCCCTCCGGGAATCCGGGAAAATTTTCGACGTCGGTGGTGAGGCTCAACTGGCCTCCCGTTTCCCAACCTTCCACAACTAACGGCTTCAGATTCGCTCGGGCTGCGTAGACCGCCGCCGTCAAACCGGCGCATCCCGAGCCCATGATGATCACATTGTGCATATTCTCTTATTCTATCGCGAAGGTTCGATCTCCACCTGATCCACGACGCCGATGACGGCCATATCGATCGGCGATTGCGGGCGGCCCACGCTGGTCATCGCCGACCAGCCTTCCTGCACCACGAGCACGCGATCGCCGACGCCCGCGTCGACAGAGTCGAGCGCCAGGACCGGCTCGCCGCGGTCGCTGCCGTCGAGATTCAGCGGCTGGACCAGCAGAATCTTGCGGCCTTCATGCGAGGCGTGCTTTTGCGTGGCCACTACATCGCCGGTGACACGGGCCAGGATCATGATTTGCGGTTCACGCGGTCCACGATGCCGACGACGGCGGCTTCCGTGCAAACATCGTCGGGAAGCCAGGGAAAGGACGCTTCCTTGCCGCGGCAATAATAAACCAGCTCGCCCGCGCCCGCGCCTACCGAGTCGAGCGCGATGAGCGTTTTGCCTTTCGCCTCGAGCGCGGCGTTCACCGGCTGGAGCACGAGCATCTTCTTGCCCTCGAGCGTATCGTCTTTCACGGTGGCCCAAACCCGGCCGACCACGCGGGCCAGCATCATCGCGTTTCCTCTTTAGCTGCTTGGTGGGTCGTCGAGTTTCACGTCGTCGACAATTCCGACGATGGCGCTGTCCACGGGAGTGTCCTTGCATCCGGCCGCCATGCGCGCCGAGCCTCCGGCGACGAGCAACCCGGTTTCCCGGTAGCCCGCGCCGAC
>CAZRND010000445.1:0-4228 GCA_964601345.1 uncultured Acidobacteriota bacterium
GAGACCGGCGGGTTCACGGCCTTCATCCCCTGGATGTTCCAGCGCGAGGGCACGTCGCTCGGACGCTTCGTGAAAGAGGAGGCGACCGGCGCGGAGTATCTGAAGACCCTGGCCATTTCCCGCATCTATCTCGAGAACATTTGGAACGTGCAGGCCTCGTGGCTCACGCCGGGCATACAGCTCGGGCAGGTGGCCCTGCGTTTTGGCGGAAACGATCTCGGCAGCATCCTCATCGAGGAGAACGTCGTCTCGACGGCGGGATGCGTGAACCGCACCAACGAGGAAGAGCTGCGGCACGTGATTCGCGAAGCCGGATTCCGTCCCGTGAAGCGCGATACGCTGTACCGGACTTTCTTTTTGCAATGATTTTTCTCCTCTGCCTGTTGCTGGGAATGGGCGATCCGGCTTGGAAGCCGGCGCGCGTCGCCGTGGTGCTGCAAAACAGCGGCGCGCTCCGCGAGAACGGGCCGGCCTTGGTGAGCATGCTCAAGCGCCTGATCGCCGGCAAGCCCGATTCCGTCCAGGCCGCTCTCGTGGCCTTTGAGACGCGCTTTCAACAGCTCGATGGCGGACGCTTTCGCCGCAAGCCGGCCGTCCTCCAAACCTACACGGCCGACGCCGACGATCTCGGCGAAGCTCTCTCCGGCGTGACCTTCAACGGACCCTCGCCCGTCTACGACGCCCTGCTGCAGGCGCTGGCCCTCGAGAAAACGGATTTGATCCTGCTCGTCTCGAACGGTTTGGACAACGCCAGCGAGGCGGAGTTCGACGAAGTCTTGAAGCAGGCCGGCACGACCGTACCGGTCGTCGGCCTCTACTATCCCGCGCAGCCGCCCGCCGGCGGCGATACACGCTTGCGCAAGTTGGCCAAATCCACCGGCGGAAAATTTATCGACGTGCGCGCGAAAGACGCTTGGGATCAGATCCACGCGGCCCTTCAATGACCGGGATTTACATCGGTATCCCCTTCTGCAAATTCAAATGCACGTACTGCAACTTCGCCTCGGGCGTTTTTCCGCGCGCCGAACTCGATCGATATCTCGGGGCGCTGGAGCGGGAAATTGCGGGATCGGGCGGCGAGGCCGATACCGTCTACCTCGGCGGCGGAACGCCGAGCCTGCTAACCGGCGCGCAGCTCGAACGGCTCTTTGCCGTGTTGAGCGAGCGGTTTTCCATCGCCGCCGGCGCTGAGATCACGCTCGAAGCCGCGCCGGGCACGTTCGACGACACCCTTGTCGAAAGCTGGGTCGCGTGCGGCGTCAACCGCGTGAGCCTCGGCGTACAGTCCTTCGTCGAGCGGGAATTGCGGGCCGTGGGCCGTATGCATCATTTTGACGCGGTTCAAGAGGACTTTCGGCGCCTGCGCGCCGCGGGGATCACGGACATCGGCGTCGACTTCATCGCCGGATTGCCGCACCAGACGCTCGAGAGCTGGCACGAATCGCTCGAGGCGATTCCGCGCCTTACGCCCGCGCACGTTTCCGTATACCTCCTCGAAGTCGATCAGGATAGCCGCCTCGGCGCGGAGTTGCTCGCCGGCGGCGCGCGCTATTCCGCGGGCGACGTCCCCGGCGAAGATGCCACGGCCGATATGTACACGAGCGCATGCGAGCGCCTGGCGGGCTGGGGCTACCGGCATTACGAAATCTCCAACTTCGCTCTGCCGGAACGCGAGTCGCGGCACAACCGCAAGTACTGGAACGGCGAGCCGTATGTCGGCTTCGGCGTGGACGCGCATTCCTACGACGGCGCGGAACGGCGCGGCAACGTGGATGAAATCGCCGAATACGTTGGCCGAATCAACCGCGGCGAGTCTCCAATCGCCACGCGCGAGCCGGTGGACGATCACCGTCGCGCCGAGGAACGCCTCTTCCTCGGGCTCCGGCAGACGAGCGGGATCGAGCTGACCGACGCCGATCGCGCGCGCTACGGCGAGGAAATCTCGCGCCTCACCGCTTCTGGGCTGATAGAATTCTCGGGCGGGCTTCTGCGGCTCACGCGCCGCGGCCTGCTCTTATCCAACGAAGTTTTCGAGATATTTGTGTAAGGAGCGTTCCCGATGATCGATCTGCGCAGTGACACCGTGACCAAGCCGAGCGCCGAGATGCGCCGCGCCATGGCGGAGGCGGAAGTCGGCGACGATGTCTACCTCGAGGATCCCACCGTTAACCGCCTGCAAGAGCGCGCCGCGGAGATCTTCGGACGCGAGGCGGCGCTCTTTCTGCCCTCGGGCAGCATGGGCAACCAGATCGCCATCAAGCTGCATACGCATCACGGCAACGAAGTGATCTGCGAGGAACGCGGACACATCTTCAACTACGAGATGGCCACCATGGCCGCGGTCTCGGGCGTGCTGGCGCGCCCCATCCCCACCGACGACGGCATCCTCACCTGGAAGATGGTCGAGCGCCAGATCCGTCCGAAGATTTATTACCGCGCGCAGACCGGACTCATCTCGCTCGAAAACACGCACAACCTCGCCGGCGGCACGGTCTATCCCACCGAAGTCGCGAACGAGATTTGCGACCGCGCGCATGAAATGGGCATTCCGGTGCATCTCGACGGCGCGCGCATCTTCAATGCCGCGACTTACCTAAAGAAGCCGGTGAAGGAAATCGCCGCACGATTCGATTCCGTGCAGTTCTGCCTCTCGAAGGGACTCGGCGCTCCCATCGGATCGCTGCTCGTCGGCACGCGCGACTTCATCGAGCGCGCCCGCGTGCTGCGCAAGACCTTCGGCGGCGGCATGCGCCAGGTCGGCGTGCTCGCCGCGCCCGGCCTCATCGCCCTCGAAAAAGGCCCGCTGCGCCTCGAAGAGGACCACAAGAACGCGCGCCGCCTGGCCGAAGGGCTCAGCCGAATCCCGGGCGTCAAGATCGATCCCGTTAAGGTGCAGACGAACATTCTCATCCTCGACGTCTCCGGCACGGGGATGGCCGCCGGCGACATCTCGAAGAAGCTCGCCGAGCAGGGCGTGCTCGCCTCGGCGTTCAGCAGCGAGATCATGCGCATGGTCACGCATCTTGACGTCGATCGCGCCATGATCGACAAGGCGCTCGAAGTCATGTCCCGCGTCGTCAGCCGCCAAGCGGTAGCGGTGTAAGCGTCCTTTCTGGGCCGCGAAGTATCTCTTGACAGACCACTAGTCTAAATGAGACTATTGACGCATGAAAAAGATGACTCCCGTGCTTCTCGTAGACACCGTCGAGCCGTCGCTCGATTTCTGGGTTCGCCGCCTGGGCTTTACCAAGACCTTGGAAGTGCCCGGCGAGGGCGGCCTGGCTTTTGTGATCCTGGTGGATGGCGCAGTCGAGGTGATGCTGCAGACCTACGCCAGCGCGGCCTCGGATGTGGGCGCGCTGGAGCGTTCCATCACGCATCTCTACTCAGAAGTGGCGAATATCGAGGAGACGATCGCCAAGCTCGACGGCTTGCCCGTCGTCCTGCCGCGCCGCAAGTCCTTTTACGGCGCGGACGAATATGGCGTCCGGGAGCCG
Source organism: uncultured Acidobacteriota bacterium (assembly GCA_964601345.1). Taxonomy (GTDB): domain Bacteria; phylum Acidobacteriota; class Terriglobia; order JAJPHL01; family JAJPHL01; genus CAZRND01. The sequence continues at coordinate 3,498 of CAZRND010000445.1, forward strand.
GGCGGCCATCACGTGATCTTCGCCCAATTCGGTTGATCGATCTTGACAGGAGTGAGTTGCGGACCACATATTAGCAACTCATGAGGCGTTTTTGGACGGTATTGTGCTTGCTCGGGGGCATTTCGCACGCCCAGAGCTTGATGACGACGGTTGCCGGCCGCAGTACGACTTTCCAGGCGGGTTCAGCGGTCGGCGCACCGCTGGGCAAGGTCTGGGGCATCGCCGGGCCGGATGCCAGCGGCGCCATCTACGTGAGCGACACGGACCATTCCCAGGTCCTCAAGATTTCTGGCGGGACGATTACCGTGGCCGCCGGCAACGGCATATCCGGCTTTTCGGGCGACGGCCCGGGGCCGAACGTCTCGCTCGCCTTTCCCGCGGGCTTGGCACTCGATTCCGCCGGCAATCTCTATATTGCCGACCGCGACAATGAGCGCATTCGAAAGCTGACACCCGCGGGCTTGCTGACCACGATCGCTGGAACGGGAGCACAAGGCGGCGGAGGAGATGGCGCTCCTGCGCTATCGGTTGTGGGACATCGACGTCGTCATCAATCAGTCGCTGGTCTATAGCGCGCTGACGGCTGCCCTGGCAATCCTGAGTGCAGTGAGCCTGGCCCTGGTCAACAGCCTGATCGGCCAGTTGTTCGGCAATACGTCATCTCTGCTCGTCGTCGTCATCTCGGCGGCTTTCCCGGTCACGGTCACGACCAACAACGACGAAACCCCTCC
>CAZRND010000446.1:0-4182 GCA_964601345.1 uncultured Acidobacteriota bacterium
GCTCGACGGGAGAAGTGATGGGCGTGGGCGAGGATTTCGGCGAGGCTTTCGCCAAGGCGCAGTTGAGCGCGGGACAGAAGTTGCCGCTCAAAGGCAAAGTCTTTCTCAGCGTCAGCGAGCGTGACAAGCGACCCGCCATCGAGCTGGCGCGCCGCCTCGCCGATGTCGGCTTTGAGATTGTGGCTACGCGCGGCACCGCTGCGACGCTGGCCGCTGCGGGAATCCCCGCCAAGACGGTATTCAAGGTGAAGGAAGGCCGGCCCAACCCGGTGGATTTGATCCGGGGCCGCCAAATCGATCTGGTGATCAACACGCCGGTGGGTGCGCACTCTTACGCGGATGAAAAGACGATCCGCCGCGCCGCGGTGCAGCATCAAGTTCCGGTCATCACGACCCTATCAGCCGCCCGCGCCGCCGTCGCGGGCATCGAAGCGTTGCTGCGCGGACCTGTGCGCGTGGCATCGCTCCAGGAGCTCCATGCGCAAGCCAAACTTTTTGTTTAGCGGATTCCTGCTTCTCGCCCTTTCCGTCCCGGCCATCGATGCGGCCGACTGGCCGCGCTTTCGCGGCCCGAACGGCTCCGGCGTCTCCGACGAGCGCGGGCTGCTCGCGGAATTCGGCAAGGACCAGAACGTCCTTTGGAAAGTGAAAACGCCGAAGGGCAACTCGTCACCCATCGTGATGGGCAACCGCATGTGGATCACCGGCCACGAGGGTGACGACCGCGTGCTGCTTTGCTTCGATACGCGCAACGGCGAGCTGTTGTGGCGGAAGTCCGTCACCAAGCTGCGCACCGAAGTCGCGAATCCCGAGAACGGACCGACGACGCCGACTCCCGCCACGGATGGCAAGTCGATTTTCGTTTTCTATCCCGAGGTGGGTTTGCTCTCGTACGACTTCGAGGGCAAGGAACGCTGGCGCGTGCCGCTCGGACCGTTTGGCGGCGTGCAGGGAATGGCCGTCTCGCCCGTCGTCGCAGCGGGCCGCGTGATTCTCCTGATCGACACGCCGGAGCAATCGTATCTTGCCGCCTACGACACCGGCGCTGGCAAGGAAGTCTGGAAGGTTACCCGTGCCATTGGATTCCTGGGGCGGTATGCCACGCCTTCCCTTTATAGGCCGGGGAACGGAGCGGAACAGTTCGTCGTTTCGGGCTCGATCGAGCTCACCGGATACGATGCCAAAACCGGCGAGCGAGTTTGGTGGGTGCGCGGTGTTACTGTCGCGCCCGCGACGTTGCCGCTCGTGGCTGGCGATGCCGTCTTCACGATGGAGCCGGCGGGCGAAGGCGGCGCGCCTCCCTTCAGCCAGATGCTGGCGCAATTCGACAAGGACAAGGCCGGCAAGATCGAGCTCGCCAAGCTCACCGGAGAATCCGTGAGCGTGAAGATCATGTCGCGGATCTTCCGGTCCGTCGACAAGAACACCGGCAACAACGATGGTTTCGTGACCGAAGACGAATGGGTCAAGGCATTCAATCCCACGGGTGGCGGGCTGGTGCGGACCAAACTCGGCGGTAAGGGCGATGTCACGACAACCCACGTCGGCTGGAAGCATACCAAGGGGCTGCCTTACGTCACGGCGCCGCTCCTCTACGATGGTGTGCTCTACGTGATCCGCTCGGGCGGAATTCTCACCGCGTTCAATCCTGAGACCGGCGAGGTCCTGCGCGAGGAGAGGCTCAAGGACGGCATCGGCGAATACTACGCGCAGCCCGTTGCGGGTGACGGCAAAATTTACTTCGTCAATAAAGACGGGAAGGCCACGGTGATCCGGGCCGGCGCCAAGTGGGAAGTGCTCTCCACCGCCGATCTCGACGAGCAGGTGGTGGCGACGCCGGCAATCGCCGGAAGCCACATCTACGTACGCACGCAGGGAACGCTCTACTGCTTCGGCAAAGGATGAAAGAATTTCTTCTGAATGCCGCGCTGCTGATCGGCGTCCTGGGCATCAGCGCGTTCGTGACAAACTGGTACGCCCGCGCCTATATCACCTGCCGCGCCTGCAAGACCATGAACGCCCGCCGCCGCACTCGCTGCCGCAAGTGCGGGGGAGAATTAAGCCGGCAATAATGCGGAATTCTTCCTAAAGATTCTTATTGCAAATACGCTGCTTTTTGCCATACTTCGTGCCATGCGCACGGGAAAATGCGAGCGATGCGGAAATCCCTCGCCGCTGGGTCAAATGTTCTTGGTCACGGAGAATCTGCGCCAAACCCTGCAGTGCAAGGGTTGTGCAAACGCGAAAGCCGAACAGGGTGGAGAGACCCAGTTTCATCTGGCCGTAGATCCCACCGTTTGTGCGCAGTGCCACGCCGACTACGGCCAGACCGAGCTGCCCCTGGTTGGGGGCTTGCCGGCCTGCGAGAGCTGCCGTCAGGCTGCGTACAACCGACCGTTTCCGGCTTGGCTCACCTTCTCTTTTGCCGCACTGCTCATACTGCTGGTCGTGGCGCTGGTGAAAGGCGGACCGTACTTTCGGGCGGCGCGCGACCTATATCGCAGCGAACGCCTGGTGGGTCAGAAGAAATACGCTGCCGCTGCGCCGATCCTGGAGGGCGTCTTGAAGATCGCGCCAGCCTCTGAAAAGGCCATTCTCCTGGCAGCGAAGGCCTACATGCTTGGAGGAGAACCGGAGAAGGGCTACGCGGTGATCAAACACAAGGGAGAGTACAAGAAAGGGCCGCTAACGGACGAAGTGAAGAGTATTTTTGAGCGCGCGGATCGGGCTTTTGGAAAATCTAACGAGGCCAGCAAAGCCGTGAACGAAGAAAGGGAGACGGAGGGCCTGGCACTTATGCTCGAAGGACAGAAGTTGTATCCGGAATGGCCCGGGTGGATCCCATCGATCAACGTCGTCGAGGGCGCGCTGGCCTTTACCAAGAAAGATTACGATCGTTTCCTGGAAATGGCGGAGCGTAACTCGAAGTCGAATCCCGATGACCCTGAATGGACCGCTACGGTTGCCAGCGCGCTGGCTTGCAAGTACGCTGTCGCCGGAAACGCAGAATTCCGCGCGCGGGCGGAAGCGACGCTCGAAAAGGCTCGCGCCCAAGCCGTCACGCCGGAACAGCAGACCTCCTTCGCAGAGTATTCCAAGCGGATTCAATATCGCCTGCGCTCCCGCGAAATCATTACCAAACAGGAGTACGACCGTCGGTTCCGGCCGGCAGAGTCGGACGGGCCTCCAGAGGTCGTGCTCAGGAAGAAGAAATAGCGATGTTCTTTATTCCAGGTCCGGTGATCAGCGTGCTCACGTTCCCAGGTGTCATCGTTCACGAAGCCGCTCATTTCTTGTTCTGCCGGATCTTTCGCCTGGCCGTATTGGACGTGAAATTCTTCCGCTTCGGCAATCCCGCTGGCTACGTCATCCATGAGCGTACCCCGAACTTCACGGCAATGTTCTTCGTGGCGATGGGGCCGTTCTTTATCAATACATTGCTATGCGCGGTCTTTTGCTCGGCGGCATTTGCGCCAGTCTGGGAACTGGAGATATTCGACCCTCTGGCTTACTTTTTCTATTGGCTGGGGCTTTCGATCGGCATGCAGGCGTTCCCTTCCACTGGCGATCTGAAGAACTTGTGGCAGACGGCGCCTGCGGAAGCACGGCGAGGGAACGTGCTGGCGATTCTCAGTTTGCCTCTGATCGTCATTTTGTACCCGTTGAACTACTTGCGGATGGTTTGGGCCGATCTCGGATACGGAATTGCAGTCGGTGTCCTGGCGCCCCTGGCCCTGCTCAAAGCGCTCGCCTAGTCGGCTGGATTGACGGGTCGTTACGCAACGGGTTATATTTCGGCATGCGTTTTTCTGTCTGGGCAAGGGTTGGGTTGCTTGCACTTGCCGTGTCGGCCTCGGCGCAGATCGTTCAGCCGGGCGCGCCGGGCAAGGACAGCAAAGTCGTTTCGCCCGGCGCCGCGGCGACTGCCGCGCGGCGCACGGCGGGCGCCGCCCACCGCCGCCTCATGCCAGGCATTCAATTGCGTTGAACTGACTGCGCTTTTTAATAATGTCAGTCCATGATCCATGAGAATCACGCCCGACTTATCGACATCAAATTGTCGACCGCCTATGCGCGTGCCACTTGCGATCACGAGACCGGAAGGAAAGTTATCTTCATGAAAATAGACACCGTTCACAAGCAGCTGTGCATCCGGCAATGCACTCGACCAAGCAGCAATGG
>CAZRND010000447.1:0-4174 GCA_964601345.1 uncultured Acidobacteriota bacterium
AGCGTTTGCTCGAGGCCGGCCAGATCGTTCGAGTCCGTCAGATCGGCGGCCAAGATCTCGACTTTGCGTCCGGTGTTGCTTTCCAGATTCTTCGCCAGATCGGCCAGGCGTTCCCGGCTCCGCGCTACGAGAAGCAGATCGTAACCGCGCTTCGCCAGACGGTCGGCGTAGACGGCGCCGATTCCAGAGGATGCTCCCGTGATTACTGCTAGTCCCTTCGATTGCTGTTTCATGTCCATGCTCCTTTTTTCCGACGCCATTTGTATGTGCACCGGGAATGCCATTTGTAATCGCTTGAATCGCAACAGGTTGACATGGGAACCCAACGCTGCGGATTCAGCAGAATGACGAAGGGTCGGCAAGCGGACAAGGCTATGCTCGTTTCCTTTCAAAGCGTTCAGCGTGGCAACATGGATGCCCTATTCGAGTCCAGGAGGACGGCTCATATGGATACGGCGAAGGTTGTTCGATTTCATCAATTGGGTGGACCTGAGGTTCTGAGGGTCGAGGAACTTCGAAAACTGGAACCGAAGGCGGGCGAAGTCCGGATCAAGGTTCAGGCGATCGGACTCAATCGCGCCGATGTGCTCTTCCGGTCCGGCGCGTATTTAGAGCAACCTCAATTCCCGTCGCTCATCGGAACCGAGGCATCCGGCATTGTTGACTCAGTCGGTCCAGGCGTCAGCGGGATCAAAGTCGGTGACAAGGTCAGCGTCGCGCCGGGGCAGTCCATGGGAATTTACGGAACTTACGGCGAGAGCGCGCTCGTGCCTGCCGGGTGTGCGATTCCTTATCCTTCCAACCTGACGCCCGAGGAAGCGGCGTCGGTGTGGGTGCAGTATTTGACCGCATGGTTCGCCTTCACGGATGTTGCGAACCTGCAGGCCGGCCAGCATGTGCTGATCACCGCGGCTACTGGCGGCGCGGGCCTCGGCGCAATCCAGATTGCCAAGGCGCTCGGGGCGCGCACGATCGCCACCACGCGGGCCGAATCCAAGAAGGCGGCGCTGCTCGCGGCGGGCGCGGATCACGTGATTGTCACTTCAACCGAGGATTTGCAAGCGCGCGTCAAGGAAATCACCGCCGGCAAGGGCGCCGAGCTGATCTTCGATCCTGTCGCCGGCAAGACTCTTCCCGCTCTTGCGGAGGCCGTCGCATGGGGCGGAAACATCATCCTCTACGGAGGCTTGGGAGGGCACGACGTGCCTTACCCGCTCCCCGCCGGGTTCGCGCGGAATTTCGCGTTGCGCACTTACATGCTCTACAACTTCTGCGGGCTGCCGACTCTGGGCCTGCCGCGCGTCGAGGCAGCGTTTAGCCGCGCCGTGAAGTTCATCAACGCGAACCTCGCCTCAGGCAAACTCAAGCCCATCATCGCCCGGACCTTCCCGCTGGACAAGGTCCAGGAAGCGCACCGCTACATGGAGTCGGACCAGCAATTCGGGAAGATTGTTCTGACGGTGTGACCTGCCTGCGCAGCTATTCCTCGCTGCGTGCCAGCACTTTCTCCAGAGCGATTTCAATCGTGGGCTTCTCGGTGCGGAGCGTGTCGCATACGGACCCGGCGGGGTTCGACTGGGAGTAACAGATCGCCTTGCGCTCGTCGGGGTCAACCAGCCAAATCCACTGCGTGCCCACCGAGAGGTACTCCTCGATCTTGATCTTCATGCGGGTCATGCGATCGTCGGGAGACAGAACTTCGACAATCAGGAATGGCGGGACGGTCGGGATTCGGACGCCTTTCTCGCCGGCAAGCCACACGGCAATATCAGGCACGCGGAAGCGCGTTGGGCGAGTGCGGATGCGGACGGCGGGCATTGCATTTGTGCGTAGCGATTTTAGTAAGAAGATCAGCTCACTCTGGGTGAGCGCGTGACCGTATTCACCCGCGTTCCTCTCCACAAGTTCCCCGTCCACAAACTCGAAGTCTACATCTTCGAAGCTGGTGCGCAAGTACTCATCGACGGTCATCATAGTCTTGGTGGACATGGGATCAGCCTCGCCCCATAATAGCGGAAGCATGGGCATGGATTCCATTCCGCGCGAGTGGCTCGAGGAATTCGAAGCGGCGGCGAAGCGTCCGTTGAAAGAGCGCTTCCGCTACGCCTTCATCAAGACCTACAAGCCCGTGATGGACGACGCTCCGTATCGCTCCTTCGACACGATGGCAGACTATCGCCGCTGGTGCGAAGACAACCTGCCCTCCTGGCTCGGTTATGGCCGCGTTTGAGTATCGGCAGGCGGAAGAAATCCGCGATGCGTTCCAGCGCCGCGGGGTGAGATATCTCTTCATCGGAAAGTCAGGCGCGATTCTCCTGGGTTTTCCGGATACCACACAAGACGCCGACGTCTTCCTTGAAAAATCCCCGGCGAACGGAACAGCCGCGATCGCAGCCCTGGAAGACTTGGGCTTCGACCTGACGTCGCAGCAGCAGGATGAGTTGCGCCGAGGAAAAGACTTGGTTCAACTCCGAACGGGCCCTTTTGATCTGTACCTCGTCTGCGCTCCCGACGGGATCGAACGCTTTGAAGACGCTTGGAATCGCCGCGTGGACGTCGAAGGCTTTCCCGTTGGCCATCCCGACGACATCATCGCCAGCAAAGCCGCCGCGAACCGCCAAAAGGACCGCGAGTCGCTGCCTCGGCTGCAAGCTTTCCGGGACTACTGGGTACGGTTGAAATCTAAACGTTAGCCCGAATCGTTCTCCCTAGCCGCGCGACCCAGTCGATGAGTGAGGCACGAGTGGCGCTCCTGGTGCGACTGCCTCCCGGTCTGCATCGGGGACCAGCAACGGGCGGCTGAAACCCTCGTCCAAATCCAGTAACCTGATCAGTCGGCAGCGATGCTGGCTTTTTCACCTAACGAGATACGCGTACGCAAGAGTCGCCAAGGAATATGCTTGCGGTGTAAGGCAGTATCACGTATACAGAGTCCTGCATCTTCGATACCCCAGGCGATGGACACAGTACGACCATTCCTTGACCTTGTGCTCAGGCTAATTTGGCCGCTCACTGTATTGGTCTTTCTGATCATGTTCAAGAAGGAACTGGGCGGCTTGCTGTCCAGAATAGTCAAGCTCCGTGTGGCCGCAGGCAAGTTCAAAGTTGAGACGACATTACAGCAGCATGTCCCGCCGGACGTGCTCGCTGAGGTCGCTAAGAACCCAAGCAGCGTGAAGCTCAACGGGGAGCGGAGAAACGTCCCAATTCTTTACTCTGAAATCCAGGGATTCAAAAGTCTTGCGGAGTCGCTCCCACCCGAAAAACTCGCGGTTTTCACGAATCGCTACTTCACCGCCATGACGGAGATTGTTTTCAGGCACAAGGGCACGCTCGACCACTACGCTGGGCATGCGCTCATCGCCTACTGGGGTGCACCCATCGCTTACAAGGATTCGGCCAGTCGGGCATGCCTGGCGGCCTTGGAAATGCTGGAAGCTTTGGATACCAAAGTCAATCCGCAATTGCAGAAGCGGGGAGAAGAAGCGCTACACGTCGCAATCGCAATCTCTACGGGGACCGTCGTGGTTGGCAACTTCGGCTCCGACCAGCGTTTCAACTACACAATTCTCGGCGAAACCTTGGACATAATGCCGCCTCTATGCAAATTGAATAGAGATTTCCGCACGCGGACCATCGTAACGGAGCACACGCAACAGGAACTCGGCCAGCAATTCAAACTGAGAAGTCTAGCCGAGGCAGTAAAAATCAAAGGTAAGGCAACGCCAATCAAGGTCTACGAACTCCAGGAACCGGCATAGATTCGGCCCTAACCCGGCCGAACAGTTTTCTAGCCCTCAACAATGTAAAAACTCGAATGGTGCCGATGGCTCAAATCGCTTCAAGAGGAGTTACGGAAGCGCGAGGCTTTAGTCTGGCCTGCTTAGCAATCGGCGAACAGCCAGGCCAACAAGGGTCGGACGACTGTACAGAAGACGCAACTGTGTTAAATCGCGAAAAAACAGGAGGAGCGGGCTTAACTCCTTACAGTTCATCGCATATTCCTCCTATTCGAGCCCAGGAGAACGGTAGGAGAAAGGTAGGAGAAGCGCCTACCCCGCCACTTTGCGGATGAGCCACGCCAGCGGATCGTAGAAGTCGTCGACGACGCGGCACGCCAGCAGCGTGTTCGGTCCGCCGCCGAAATCTCGCTGCGAAGCCGAAGTGGCGAACT
>CAZRND010000448.1:0-4168 GCA_964601345.1 uncultured Acidobacteriota bacterium
CGCAGGGCCCGGGACGGGTCCCGGAGGCAGGCGGCCGGTTCCAAAGGGCGGCGGTCGGGGAACCAGCGCATTCTTAACTTGGCGGTGGCCTTGGGTGGGGTCAACGTCTTCCGTCCGGGGGCCGTGTATCCGCCCGCGATGCCGTGGACTTCGAGCGTGGGCCGCGCCCACATCCGCTCGAGCTCCCCGTATCCGTTTTCACCCGAGAGGCCGGGAGCGCCGATTTCATCGCGCAACATCTTCTGAGCGTCGAAGGGTAGGCGCTTCCAACTGTCCTTCTCCTTCGCCGTCGGAGGGACCACGCGCTCGTAAATGCCGGGGATGTTGATCGTGCCATCCGGCCCCTTCAGGCCGGCGATGATCCACGCCAGCGCCTGCAGCGGATTCGGCGCCACGCCGCCATAGAGTCCCGAATGCAGATCGTGCGACGCGCCCTCGACTTGGATTTCCGTGTACACCATGCCCCGCAGGCCGATGCAAAGCGTCGGCAGGCCTGCTTCGAATAGCTCGGTGTCGCTCACCAGCGCCACGTCTGCTTTCAGCTTCTCGACGTGCTTGGGAACGTAGGCCTCGATGGCCGCGCCGCCGGTCTCTTCTTCGCCTTCAAAGATGAACTTCAGGTTCACGGGCACGCCGCCAGTCTGCTGCAGCGCCTCGATGGCCTTCAGTTGCAGCATGACCTGGCCCTTGTCGTCGGCCGCGCCGCGCGCGTAAACGTTCCCGTTGCGAACCGCGGGCTCGAACGGCGGAGTGGTCCACTCGTCGAGCGGATCGGGAGGCTGTACATCGTAATGCCCGTAGCAGAGCACGGTGGGCGCCTTGGGCGAGACGATCTTTTCCCCGTAGACGAGGGGATGTCCGGCGGTCTCGATGAATTCCACCTGCTGGATGCCGATCTTCTTCAGGCATTCCATCAGGTGCTGTGCGCCCCGGCGCACGTCCTGCTGGTGTTCCGGCTGTGTGCTGATGCTCGGGATGCGCAGGAACTCAAACAGCTCCTGCAGCCAGCGCTCCCGGTTCTTCTCAATGTAGCTTTGCAAAGGATCCATGCTTAGCAGCTAACCCCCCAAGTTGGTATTAAAACGTTTGAATAACTTACAAGAAATTTACAACTCATCCATTATACATCCTTTTACGCTAGAGCTATGGACAGTACCAGTACTTACACCCCCCGCCTTTTCGCCGGAGTTTTGGGGGCGGCGGGAGGCTTGGGCGGAGCCGTGGCCCGCTTCCAAAGCTGGTCGCGGCAGGACTCGAGTTCCTTCCGGTCAACGCCAAGATTTTTCTCGGTGTATTGCGCTAACTCTATCATGTAGTTCTGGAACTGGCCTCGCGCGGTCTGGAAGTTCAGACTGGCCTGCTCGAGCCCCTGGACTGCCGAGGGTTGGAAGCGCTCGGCGCCCTGGGAGAGCGAATCTACAGTCACCTCGATGTGCTGCAGCGACAGAAAAGCCTCGATCGCCAGACTCAGGCTCTCGGGCTTCTGGATCAGGCGGTCGAGCGCATCCGTGACGGCGAGCACGCGCCGTCGTGTCGAGACCAGGAGCGGACTGTAGTCGCCGGCCCAGTGGTCGGTGTCGAGCCTGCCGAGCGCGGCGGTGAGGGCGTTTGTTTGCTGCTGGATTTGTTCCAGGACCACCTTCGATTCCCAGGGAGGCAGGATGCCGTCCCTCTGCTGAAAGAGGAGCAGGCAAAGGATTGTCGGGAGCATCCTTCTATAGTAACAACGAACAGCTTGGCAGGACCGCTAGGCTTTCTTGGCGAGTTCGACGGACTCGAAGACGGGGATGATCGAATCGAGCTTGGTAGTGCGGAGGACCAAGCTGACGGTGGTGTTGGGTCCGACGATCGAGAAACTGCCGCCGAGCCGCTGGGCGGTAATGAAGCCGCGGACGATGCCGCAGATGCCGGTGCTGTCGATTTGCGGGACGTTGCGAAGGTCCGCGATCAGGCGGGTTTTGCCCGTAGCGAGCAGTTGCTGGACGCGGCCGTCAAATTCCTCCGCAGCGGGCCCGGCGATGATCCGGCCGTCGGGGAGGAGCAGGGTGAAGCCGTCCTGATCTTTTTCCTTGAGGGTCATGTTCGGTCAGAAAGGTAGCACCTATGACATAGAATGTCAATTTGCCAACGCGCATCACTGATCATCGAACTGCATCAGTCCCGGGATTCCGAGATCTTTCCTATCGACGCCGCCAGTTTCCTGAAAACCGAACGACGGCATAGAGAATGGCCGCAGCCGGCACAATTACCAACAGAACGCGATCATCGCCCGTTACCGTATATCCAAACAACCCTTGGACGATCGTGATTCCCGCGACGCCACCTACAATCACCCGACTGTTTGGCGAAGCGAGGCAACAGGCGATGGCGATTGCGAGGCTGACCAAACCGAGATTTCGATCAAAGTCGCTGTCCGGTTTGGGTATCAGCGCTCCGATGGCCCACATCGTGGCAATCCAGGCGACCGTAGTGAGTGCACCGTCTCGCAGAGATGACCATGCGCCGGGCTTCCAGCCAAAAATCTCGGCAAGCTTCTCGATAGCTTTCACGGAATCGGTACACGTTAGCCTACCTTATTCGAACAATGGAGCCCAAAAAAACACGAACTCTCCGGCAGATTGTTTCGTCCATAGGTTATGCGGATTCAACATGTCCTGCGCGGCCTGGCCGGTGCGCCGACTTTCACCATCGTAACGATCCTGACTTTGGCGATCGGAATGGGCGCGAACACCGCCATCTTCAGCGTGATCGAAGGGGTGCTGCTCAAGCCTCTGCCTTACACGGAGCCCGACCGCCTGGTCGCGCTCGAGCATGTGGCGCCGGGTATTTTCAAGGGGCTGGTCGGCTCGGCGCCGTTCCTCTACTTCACCTATCGCGAGCAAGGAAGCGCCTTTCAGGACGTCGCCATGTGGACGAGTAGCTCCGGCACCGTCACGGGAAGCGGCGAGCCCGAGCGCGTCGATATGCTCGACTTCAACGACGGCATGCTGCCGCTCCTCGGCGTGAAGCCGGTGCTGGGACGCGTCTTTACGCGCGACGACGACAAGTCCGACGCTCCGCGCACCGTGATGCTCTCCCATGGATACTGGCAGAGCAAGTTCGGCGGCGACGCCGGCGTCGTCGGCAAGCACATCCTGCTCGACGCGCGCGACAACGAGATCATCGGCGTGCTGCCGCGCGACTTCTGGTTCTTCGACCGGAAGCCGTCGCTGATCGAGCCGCTGCGCTTCAATCGCAACAAGGTCTATCTCGGCAATTTCAGCTACGGCATGATCGGCCGGCTCAAGCCGGGCATCACGATGGCCCAGGCCGCTACGGACGCGGCACGCCTGGTGCCGATCGCGATCCACGGTTTCCCGCCTTTCCCGGGATATGACGGCTCGCTCTTTGAGAAATCCGGTCTGGCCGCGAGCATCCGGCCGCTCAAGGATTCCTTCATTGGCGACATCGGTAGCGTGTTGTGGGTGCTAATGGGTACGATCGGCATGGTGCTGTTGATCGCGTGCGCCAACGTTGCGAACCTGCTGCTGGTCCGCGCCGAAGGACGCCAGCAGGAACTCGCCATTCGCGCCGCGCTGGGCGCCGATCGCGCCGAGATCGCGCGCCAGTTGTTAGCGGAGAGCGTGCTGCTGGGCCTGCTCGGCGGCATCGCCGGTCTCGGCCTGGCCTTCGGCGGAATCCGCTTGCTCGTCGCGCTTGCCCCGGCGAATCTGCCGCGCTTGAGCCAGATCTCCATCAATCTTCCTGTGCTGCTCTTCGCGCTGGCCGTGTCTGTCTTCTGCGGACTGATCTTCGGCCTGATTCCGGTGGTCAAGTACCCGGGCCCCCGGCTGGCTACGGACCGGAATCCACGATGCCGACTCTCTCGGCACAGTCGGGAAGGTGTTTCTCTACTTCGCCGCGGCGGGCGCATTCGTCTTCGGGAGCGGTCTCGCCATCATCCCCTTCCTGCACGGCGGGGTCGTGGACCAGTACCACTGGCTGACCGAACGCCAATTCGTGGACGCGGTCGCGGTGGCGATGATCACCCCTGGGCCGGTGGTCATCACAGTGGGGTTCATCGGATATCTGGTAGCCGGGCTTCCGGGCGCCGTCGTCGCGGCGCTCGGCACCTTCCTGCCGTGCTACCTGTTCACGATCCTGCCGGCGCCGTACTTCAAGAAGTACG
>CAZRND010000449.1:0-4161 GCA_964601345.1 uncultured Acidobacteriota bacterium
GCTGTCGTAGGTGTACCAGACGCTGGCCCCGTCGCTCGTGTTCACCGACTTGACGCCGGTCAGGTGCAGCAGGGAATAGAGCAGCATCGAGGCGTGCCCGATGGAGAGCACAAAACGGTCGCGGTTCGGCCAAATTGGATCTTCGGGATCGAAACGCAGGAACCGCTGCCACAGGCAGTAGGCAACTGGGGCCATGGCCATCGGCGTGCCGGGATGTCCGGAGTTGGCGGCCTGAACCGCGTCCATCGAAAGGGTCCGTATCGTGTTGACACAAAGCTGGTCGAGGTTCTGGGTGGTGGGCACGTGGTTCCTCTCCGGGTTCTTTGGGAACCCCATTTTGCCCCAAAGTGCGGCAGTTTGGGAAGAAAAACTGCGAAGCGTGCTAGCGGCTCTTTCGTACGTCGAAACAATACAAATCGTCCTGGACTCTGACGTAGAGCTTGCCGCCGGAGATCACCGGCGGCGTGCGCGCGGGCGCGCTTGGGCCGAGATCGAAGCGCGAAATTTCCTTGTAAGCCGAGGGGGATGGCTCGACGAGCGCCAGTCCGCCGTCCTCACCGAGGACGTACAGGCGACTGTCGGCGTAAGCCAGCGATCCTTTGCCGACGCTGCGATCCTTCCAGGCCACGTTTCCGGTCGCGAAGTCCATGGCCGTGAGGAACGTGTTCGAGAAACTGTAGAGCGTCTTATCCACTAGTACAGGATTGGCGTAGTAGAAGTAAGTCATGCCCTGATGCCGCGAGTAGGCTTCGGTCATGGAGCGCGCCCCGAGCGTGAGCAGCGCGCAATCCGTGTCGAATGCGGTGGCGATGAAGGCATGATTCTTGCTGAGGAGCGGCGTGGCGATGCCGCCGTTACGGTTGAAAATCTTATCGTAGCGCCAGAGAATCTCGCCGGTATTCGCCTCGATGCTCCAAAGCGCCGATTGCGTCATCGCCAGCACCTGGTGCACGCCGCCGATGTCGGCAACGATGGCGGAGGAGTGTCCGGCCGAATCGTTGCCGGCCTTCCATGTGACTTTGCCGGTGCGCTTGTCGAGCGCGACGACGGCGGCGCCCGGTCCGCCCGGGGTGACGATCAAGCGCTCGCCGTCCACGAGCGGCGATTCGCTCAGGCCCCAATAAACGTCGGCGCCACCGTACTCTTGCAGGATGTTCTTGGTCCAAACGATGTCGCCCGTCGCGGCGTCGTGCGCGGTAAGCGTCCCTTCCGCCTGCAGCGCGTAAACGCGATCTCCATCCACAGTCGGAGTTCCACGCGGACCGGGTCCGGCCTGCTGGTGAAAATACGACTTGCCGGACCGGGTTTCCCAAAGCTTCTTGCCTGTCGCCGCATCGAGGGCGATTACGAAATGCTTCTTGTCATATTGACCTTGCGTGTAGACGCGGCCGCCCACGACCACCGGCTGCGCGTATCCATCGCCGAGTCCGCTGATTTTCCAAACGAGGCGCGGACCGCCGCTGGGCCACGACGAAAGCAAGCCGGTTTCCGCAGATACGCCGTCGCGGTGCAGGCCGCGAAATTGCGGCCAGTCTTCGGCCGCGAGCGGCGCGATCAGCAGGAAAAACAATGCTACGAATCGCATCACTCGTACCTCAGCGCGATCATCGGATCGACTTTGGACGCGCGGTGCGCCGGAATGATGCCGGCAATCATCGCCACGGCGAGCATCAGCAAGACCGCTCCCAGGATCGTCGCCGGATCGGACGCGCCGACGCCCCACAGGCGGTTCTTGATGAATTGCGCGGCGGCGAGGGCCGCGGGAACTCCAATGGCGATTCCCACTCCGGCGAGCAGCAGACTTTCGCGCAGGACCATGAAGAGAACGTCGCCGCGTCGCGCGCCGAGCGCCATGCGGATGCCGATTTCATTGGTCCGGCGCACCACGGCGTACGAGAGGACACCGTAGAGTCCCAGACAGGCAAGCGAAATCGCGACGGCGCCGAAGAAGACGGCAAGGTCCGCGATCAAGTGTTCCTGAAAGAGCAACTCGTCGAGTTGTTCGTCCACGGTGTCAATCTTCAATACGGGCAGACGGGGATCGATATTTCGAAACTCCTGGCGAATGGCGTTCGCCATGCTTGCCGGAGGTCCCGCGGTGCGGACGGCCATACACATGCGAATCAGACGGAGTCCGACTTGCTGGCGCACGGGATAGTAGAACATCATGTGGCCGCGGTCGCGCGGCGTCATGATTTTGGCGTCGCTGACGACGCCGATAACTTCGAGCGGCGGATTGTTGCCGAAGTCCACTTGCACATGACGCCCAATCGCGCTCGCGCCGGGGAAAAAGAAATGCGCCATGCTCTCGTTGATAATCGCGACCTTGGGAGCGCTCATGTCGTCTCGCGAGTCGAAATCGCGGCCCTCACGGAACGTCATGCCGACGGTGTCGAAAAATCCGGGACCGACGATATGGAACTGCGCGCGGGGGTGGATGTCGCTGCGGCGCACGTAGCCATCGGCAACCACGGAAGGTCCATCACCGCCCGTGTTGAAGGAGAGCACTCCATAAGAAGACGGCGCTGCCAGCCGGACGCCGGGGAGACCGGCGATCCGGGTTTGGGCCGTTTCGAAGAGCGCGGCGAGCGCCGGACCGTCACGGCCGGTCTGTCCCGGCAGCGTCCAGACCAGCAACAAATGCTCGCGGTCCAGGCCCAGATTCTCGGAGCGCAAATTGTGTAGCGAGCGGACCAAGAGTCCGGTCGCAGCGAGCATGGCCAGCGACACGGCGACTTGTGAGACGACGAGCAAATGGCTCAACCGGCCGCCCGGCGCAGAATCCACGCCTCGCCGTCCCAGTGCTCCGGCCAGCGAAACATGGGATCCGCGCCAGGCGGGAAGCAGGCCGAAGAAGACTCCCGTGAGCAGGCAAAGCACGGTGTTGAAAGCGAAGATGCGCGCGTCGAGATGCAGATCGAGATCAATGGACGACCATCCGGACATTGCGCCCACCGGGCCGTTCCGCAGCCATGTCGCCAGCAGGTTCGCGCCCCAGGCCGCAAAGACTGCGCCGAGCGCGCCTGCGGCGACCGCCAGGAGCAGGCTCTCGATGAGAAGCTGGCGCACGATCCGCGCCCGGCCCGCGCCGATGGCCAGCCGTACGGCTATTTCCTGCCGGCGCGCCGTGGCGCGCGCTATGAGAAGGTTGGCCACGTTGGTGCACGCGACCAGCAGCAGCGCCGCGACCATGGCCATGAGAATCGCCAGTGGTTCGGTGAAGAAGGCGCGCTGCGGAGAGAATCCGCGCGCCATCGGTACGAGGCTCAATCGCCCGTTCGGCGATGCGCCGAGACCGACAATCTGCATCAGCCGGACCTGCGCCGCAGCTTCGGCCGCGGCATGAGATATGCCAGGACGCAGGCGGGCAATGAAGCGATAGCTGAGTCTCGAACCTCGCGCGTCCTTGGGCAGTTCGGGCATCAACTGGTGGAGCATGGCGATCGGAACCCAAAGATCAACCGGCCGCCCAACCCAGTCGCCGGTGAAGTCTTGCGGCATGACGCCGATGACCGTGTACTTCAGCCCGTTATGCGAAAGCTTGCTTCCGATCACATCGCTCGCGCCGCCAAATTTCCGCTGCCAGTAACCGTGGCTGAGGACGACCACTGGATGCGCGCCTTCGCCGGAGTCTTCTTCCGGGGCAAACGTGCGGCCCAATAACGCCCCGGCCCCCATCACGGAAAAATAATTTCCCCGAACGAGGGCGACGCGGATTTGCGCCGTGTCGGGACCATTGCCGGCGGAACCCGTGGCGAAACCGGAACGGTCCTGCGGAACGATAGCCGTGATTCCGGAGAAAGCGTCCAGATTCTCGAAGACGGAGATATTTTGGAGGTAGAAGGTATAGCTGTAGTCGTCGGGAAATGTCTTCCAGAGCATCACGAGTTCACCGGGACGCGGGACCGAAAGCGTACGGAGAAGCAGCGCGTCCATGGCGCTGAAAATCGCGGTGTTGGCGCCGATGCCGATCGCGAGCGACAGGACCGCCACCGCCGTAAAGACGGGACTCTTGCGCAGCACGCGCCATCCATAGCGGACGTCCTGGAGAATGGTCTGCAGCCAGAAGAAGGCGCGCGATTCGCGGCACTCCTCTTTGACCTGCTCGATGCCGCCGAATTCGAGACGCGCGCGGCGTTCAGCTTCCTCGCGGGTCATCCC
>CAZRND010000450.1:0-4148 GCA_964601345.1 uncultured Acidobacteriota bacterium
GGTGGAAACGGCGCGCTACGCTGGGGAGTATTTCCGGTCGCGCGCCGAGCCGTGGGAAGCGATTACGTACATGAAGTCGCGGCCGCTCGCTGGCGACATGGAAGGCGGCACGGAATTGCTGGCCCGGATTCAGGACCACATCAACGCGCGCTTCGGCTCCGGCCAGGACGCCGCGCGGCAATTGGTCGAGATGCGGAAGCGCCTCGAAGCTTCGACGACGCCCCACAATTTTCTGAAGACCGCGCCGGGCGGCTACTACGATATCGACTTCGTTCTGCTCTTCCTGCGCCTGCGCAAGGCCGACGTTTTCTTCCCTTCGCTCAACACGCTCGAGCGGCTGGACGTGGTGGAGCAGATGGGACAGCTCGACAGCGCCCAGGCCCGGACCTTGCGACAGGGTGCGATCTTTCTGCGGGCCGTGCAGCATGCCCTGCGGATCCAGACCGGCCGCTCCGATACCGAATTGCCGATGATCGGTCCCGCCGCCGCGCCTTTCGCGCGGCTGGCGGAACGCTGGTTCCCGGAGCCGCTACGAGAACATCCGCTCGAGGACACCTTGAAGCAAGTGATGGCCGAAGTGCGCCGCGTCTTTCAGGAAGTGTTTACGGCTTGAGCGATTCCCGTTTCCGCTGGAAGAAGCTTCGCAGCATCCCGGCGCATTCTTCGGCCAGCACGCCGCCTTCGATCTCCGCGCGGTGATTCAGGCGCGCGTCGTCCGCGATGCGAAAGAGCGTCCGGACCGCGCCAGCCTTGGGATCGTCGCACCCATAAACGAGACGCGCGATGCGCGCCTGCACGATGGCGCCGGCGCACATCGCGCAGGGCTCCACGGTGACGTAGAGCGTGCACTCCGAGAGGCGATGATTGTCGAGCCGCAGCGCGCAGCGGCGCAGCGCCACAATTTCAGCGTGCGCCGTCGGATCGCGATCGTTGATGCTGCGATTATGCCCGCGGGCGATGACTTCGTTGTTGTGGACGATCACTGCGCCGATGGGAACTTCGCCTTCCGCTTCGGCGGCGGCGGCTTCTTCGAGCGCCAGTCGCATGTAGGATTCGTTCACCGGCGGCAGCGCTCGCAGTATCCGCCGATCTCGACGCGGGCGAAGGCCACGTTGAATCCGGCTTCCTTGGCGAGTTGCGCCTTCATCTTGTCGAAGTAGGCGCTCTCGAACTCCGTGACCTGCCCGCAGCCGAGGCAGGCGAGGTGAAGATGCTGGCGCTTGGGGCGCTGCTCATAGTAGTGGCCTTCCCCGCGGATGTGCAACAGGTCCAGCTCGTCGATCAGGTTGTGTTGCTTAAGAAGTCCAAGCGTGCGGTAGACTGTGACGCGGTCGATGCCGGAATCCTGGCGGCGCGCCATCTCGAGGATCGTCGCGGCGTTCAGATGACGCTCGGCGTTCTCGATGATCTTCAGTACGGCGCGCCGCTGGCGCGTGATGCGGATGCCCCGGTCGGTCAGTTGCCGCTCGAGATAGCCCGAGGGCATCTTCTTACCGGGCACGAATTCATTTTGCAGTTGCAAGGGGAGCCAGCGTCATGCGCAGCGGCGTGATCTTTTCGGGCGGCGTGTAGCCGGCAGGCAGATCGCCGTTGTCGGCGCGCAGGAATTGCCAGTAATGCGGCTTCAGCCCGGCGATCAATTCCGCGCGGGACTTGATCTTGAGCGGCTTGCCCATGTAGATCTTGCCCATCCGCGCCAGGTTCTTTTCCGAAATCGCGCCGGAGAACATCCACAACGGCCAGGTGAAGTTCGGTCCATTGAGGCGCCGCAGTTTTTTGAGCCACATGAAGAGCGAGCCGACGCGCCAGGCGGTCGGTCCCCACCAGCTATACTGGCCGGGACGAAGGTTGAACTTCCAGCACTTCATGATCAACTGCCATTGCCGCGGGCTGAGCTTCTTGGTTTCGGTGACGCCGGTCTGATCCTTCATTCGGGTATCGTGCAGCGGCGTGAAGATCGAGGGCACCAGGAACGCAAAGAGGCCGCGCCGCTCGATTTCGTAAACCAGGTCGAGAGTATCCTCCACGTCCTCGTCCGTTTCGCCGGGATTGCCGACCATGAGCGTCATCATCGGGAACCAGTTGTTCCGGTTCGCGACCTCGAGGCCGTTCACCAGAACGCTCGGCCAGTCGTCGATCGAGAAGGGCACGCCCTTGCTGGGCATGATCTTCTTGGCCATGCGCACGGAGCCGGTTTCGAGACCGATGAGTGGAGTCAGGGCTTTCTTCTTGGGATGGTTGCTGAGCCGCGGCAGATGGATGGGACTCTTGTCCAGCATCGTTTCGGAAAGCTTCTCGATGAGCTTGGGGTCCACCACGAAGGGCGCAATCGTCGCGTGGCTGAGCACGTGATTCTGCACGCCGGGCGTTTCGACAATGTCTTTGTACAGATCGATCAACGCCTCGCGATTCGGGAAGAAGAAAGGAGTATCGGTCTGCACCTGTCCCCAGATGAACATGTCCTCGGTGGCCAGCGAAACTTGCTTGTTTCCCTCCCGCACGTTGGCCCGCACCGCATCCATGATCTTGTCCTTGGGCATGTCGATCTGCGGGTTCAGGTCGGGGATGCAGAACTGGCAGCGCCGCCCGCATCCCGTGGTCATCTCGACCACGCCGAAAGTGGTGCGCTTGTCGGGGAACAGGATCGAATCGCGTGTCTTGGGATGCCCGACTTCGACCTTCTGCGGCAGCGCATGGCCGTGGATCGCCTTCCGGAACAACTCCATGGTGTCGGCGGATTCGCTGCGTCCTTCGACGACGCAATCGACGCCGAGGTCCGCGAACGAATTGGTCTCGGAGATTTGCCAGCCGCCCGAGCCGCCGACGATCACTTTGTAGTTGGCGCGATGCGGGCTGTTCTTGATGCGCTCGAACATCATCCGCGCGTAATGTGAATTGATGGGCTGCTTCGACGATCCGAAGATCGAGGTGTAGACGCCGGCGGCGAAGGTCACGCCCAGGGGATTGTGCGTCGAGACGGCCACGACGCGCGTCTCAGGTCCGATGAACTTGTCGAGATCGTCCGGATAGCAGGCCACGATGTCGTCGGGGGAGTATTCGCGCAGCAGGGACTTCTCCACCAGGCGCACGCCCGCCGGCATGTAGCGCGCCGAGCCGTCGTCGTTGTATTCCACGTTGCGCCAGTTCGGATATTTCTTGTTGAGGACGAACTCCATCCACATGGGCATGGAGGCCATTCCCATCTGAATGAAATAACCGGCG
Organism: uncultured Acidobacteriota bacterium; assembly: GCA_964601345.1. Taxonomy (GTDB): domain Bacteria; phylum Acidobacteriota; class Terriglobia; order JAJPHL01; family JAJPHL01; genus CAZRND01. Next base: position 3,223 of record CAZRND010000450.1, read on the forward strand.
TGGTCGATGGTTTCGGTGAGCGGCGCGGTCAGAACGATCAGTTTTCCCGTCATCATCCCCCTCAAGAAAATGATGTTGATAATAGCACAGCCCTTCTCGGATTGTCTCTAGTTGACCCTCTACCTAAAGCTCAGGTAGACTATCTACTCATATGGACAATACCAGCCGCATCCAGCTTCTGCAAGGCACGCTCGACCTGCTGATCCTTCGCACCCTGGTCTTCGGACCCCGTCACGGACACGGGATCGCCACCACCATCCAGCGCCATTCGGACGAGGCGCTGCTGGTGGATCACGGCTCGCTCTATCCGGCGTTGCAGCGTCTCGAGCGCGCCGGGCTGATTGACGCGGAGTGGGGCACGTCCGAGAACCATCGGCGCGCCCGTTTCTACCGGCTCACGCGCGCCGGCCGGAAGAAGCTGACGGAAGAGACCAGTAAGTGGGAGAAGGTGGTGCGCGCGGTGATCGGAGTGCTGGAGGCCGTATGAGCATCTGGAAATGGTTCGGACGTCGGGACGGCGATTTGCAGGACGAAATCCGTGAGCATATCGAGATCGAGACGAGCGAGAACATCGCGCGCGGGATGCATCCGGATGAAGCGCGCCGCGCCGCCGAGCGCGCCTTCGGCAACATCGGCAGCACGCGGGAACTCGTCCGCGAGGCGAAGCCGCTCTACTGGCTCGACACTCTGCTGCAGGACGTCCGTTACGGCGCCCGGCACATCCTTCGCAATCCGGCTCTGTCGCTCGCTGTTGTGATGACGCTGACCGTGGGCATCGGCTTGAATGGCTCGGCCTTCGGCGTCCTCGAAGCATCGTTGTTCCGGGCGCGCGTCTTGGGCGACGCCACCCGTTTCTGGCGCGCTTATCCACAGACTTGGAATCAAGAAGACCGAAAAGTCGAAGTCGAGAAGAACCCTTACAAAGA
>CAZRND010000451.1:0-4146 GCA_964601345.1 uncultured Acidobacteriota bacterium
ATGGCGCGGTGGCCGCCCGGTTGGGAGGCGAACTCTGGACCCTCGACCAACAGAGCAAGGGCTTGGCAAAGGTCGCTGCCAGGTCCATCGACGTGGCGATGACTTCGTTGCTCGACGCTTTGCCGCGCACGATTTCGAGCAGTCGCATCACGTTCGCCGGGCTGAAGTAGTGATGCCCGATCACCTGCTGCGGGCGCGACGTGGCCGAGGCGATCTCGTCGATGTTCAGCGTCGAAGTGTTCGAAGCGAGAATCGCGCCAGGCTTCGCGACCTTGTCGAGTTCAGCGAAGACCTGCTTCTTCAACTCCATGCCTTCGAAGACCGCTTCGGCGACGATGTCCGCTTCGCCGAATCCGTCGTAGGTGAGCGTGGGAGTGATGAGGGCCATGCGCTGGTCCACGAATTCCTGCGTGAAGCGTCCCTTCTTCACCGAGTTCGCGTAGTTCTTCTTGATGGTCGCGAGGCCGCGGTCGAGAAATTCCTGCGACGTCTCTTTCAGGATCACCGGGATTCCGGCGTTGATGTAATTCATCGTGATACCGCCGCCCATGGTTCCCGCGCCCACGACCGCCGCCTTCTTGATGGGGATCAGCGCGACGTCTTTGGGGATGCCTGGAATCTTCGACACGGCACGCTCGCCGAAGAAAGCGTGGATCATGGCCTTCGACTGATCGTTGAAGAGGCACTTCTGAAAGAGCTCGGCCTCCTTGGCCATCCCTTGATCGAAGGGCAGCTTCGTCGACGCCTCGACGGCGTCGATGGCCGCTTGCGGCGCCAGCAAGCCGCGACCCTTTTTCGCCGCCGCCGCGCGGGCCGCGGCGAGCGTGGCGCTGTGATCGCCCTTGAGCTTCTCGTCGCGGTCGCGCGTCCGCGGCGGTTTCCCGCCTTTGGCGATCACCTCGCGGAGGAACGCCTTCGCGCCCTCGAGCAGATCGCCGGGCACGACGCGGTCGACGATGCCGAATTCGAGCGCTTGCGCAGCCGGAATCGGATCGCCGCCCGCGCACATCTCGACGGCCTTGGCCACGCCCGCGAGGCGCGGCAATCGCTGCGTGCCGCCCGCGCCGGGGATGATCCCGAGCTTCACTTCAGGCTGTCCCACTTGCGCCGACGCGACGGCCACGCGATAGCTTCCCGCCATCGCCACTTCGAGTCCGCCGCCGAGCGCGGTCCCGTGGATGGCCATCACCAGCGGCTTCGAACAATTCTCGATGGTGTGCAGAAAATCGGCGAGCCCGACGCGGCTCTTCTGTCCCGAGGTGATCTTGCCGAATTCCTTGATGTCCGCGCCGGCGATAAAGGTGCGTCCGCCGCCGATGATGATCACGCCCTTGATGGCGCCGTCTTTTTGCGCGGCCTCGACGGATTCCTGTATGCCTTCGGGAACTCCGGGACTCAGCGCGTTGACGGGAGGATTATTGATGGTGATGACGCCGATCTCGCCGTCGCGAGTGAAAGATACCAGTTCGCTCATGAAACTCCTGTTCTGTTATTTGGCTGTCGCTTTGAACGTTCCCGCGTCGACGGGCGTGCCGTCGGGGCCTGCCGTTTCGTATTTGCCTTCGAGGGTGCGTCCGGAGAGCGTTCCCGTGATGCTGGACGTCAGCTTATTTCCCTGTAAGTCGAATTCGTACTTCATTTCGACCTTCGCGCCATCGACTTTGAGCGACTTGACCACGGTCTTGACCTCTTCACCGCCGAGGGTGAAGGAGGCTTCGCAGGTCCACTTGCCGTCGGCCTGCTCGAACTTGAGCCGGATGTCGCCCGACCCGCCGGCCGCTCCGCTCCAAGGACCGGTGTACGATCCCGCCAGATTGTCCGCAGCCACAGCCAGGGACACTAGGCTCGCCGCCAGGAGAATGACCACCGCCGCCACTCGCAAATGTTTCGTCATGTGCATCGCCATGGCAAAGATTGTAAACCAAGAGCCCGCGCCGCGCTTGACTTCCTGCTAGGATTGGCTCCTGACGGTTCACGACGATGACTGCAAGACGACTTCGTGATGACGTGCTTTACCTGCTGATTGCTTTGGCTGTCGTATGCGCAACCCTCTGGGTTGCGCTGTACCAGGCTCGCGCGCACTGACCCCGACTTTGCGGGAGGCGGTATCTATCTCAACCCTGGAGGAAAATAGAATTGGCGATCAGCGTCGGCTGGGCAATCGTCGCGGAGTTCGGATCTAGCCACGACTGGCGTGAGGAGGACTCTGATGTGGCAGCTTCGGGATAAGATTGTCCCGGCAAGTCTTATCCTGGTCTTTTTGTTTGTGAAATCGCCTGCGTATTTTGCGGCGTGGGTGATTGTTCTCATTTACGTTGTGCCCCACCTCCTGAGCCTTCCGAGTCGGCTAAGACTTCGCCGTTCGCGCGCATGGCCATTGGTGGAAGCGCGGGTTGAGGCGGGAGAGGTACGGCTACTGTGGGTTCCACGCGCATCCAGAGTCTACGTTCTGGATATTGTCTATTCCTATTCGCTTGGATCGGATAGGTACACTGGCTCGTTTGAGGAACGGTTCCGTAACAGGGAGGATGCGGACGATCTGCTACTTCACCTCAAGAAACGGCCATTCGGCGTACGCTACGATCCACGAGATCCTGAGAAGTCTCTCTTGAACCCAGATGAAGCCAGTAGCAGCCGCGTGTGGCTGACTTCAACAAGTTGATGGGCCACGGTTTTGCATTCATCACTTGGGTGAGGAATGAAACCGTGCTGCAAAGGGCTCTAAATGTGGACGTTGAGCACGACCGGACACGACACGGCATGCACCTGCACTGAGCACCGCAGGCGGGCGGGGGCAGGGCGCGCACTGACCCCGACTTTAGGTGGCGCCATCGGTGGTGCCTTGCAATCGATAAGTGCCTTGAAGATCCTGCTAGATGCGGCCGTGTACGTAGGTTCTTTGGCGGCTTGCTCGGCGCCGTGAAGGATCGCTAATGAAGAGGCATCAAGAATTCTTCGAGCTCAAACCGTTGGCACACTATCGAGACCTTGTGCTGACGTTTATCGCCTGGATTGGATTGATGTGGGGGATTGTAGTCTTCTTGGAACCAGGACCAATTTCAGACTTTGATCGATCCCTGAGTATCTACTCACTTGTAGTCGCGGTTGTGTGTTCCATAATTTCGCCACGACGAGTTGCTGTATTCGGAGCCGCAGTTGGCCTTGTGGCTGTTCAAGCGTGGTTTTCTTTCGTTGTTACGTTTGGTGACATCCGAGCTCTTTCGGTCGCGGTTGTGGCAACTGTCGTCGTAACCCTGATCGTTTACCTGAATAAGGCACGACCCTTTTGAAAGGATTCAAGAAAAAAGCGGAATGGCGGATGTCAAAAGGCGGAATAGCGGTGTCAGTGCGCGCTCTGACACCGACTTCCTGATACGACAGACAAAGGTGCTCAGGTCTCTTCATACAACGGCAGCGATGATCCGTACTTTGACACTGGTAGTGACTTCGTGCGTTCGGAGCTTGGAAACAAAGGCGCGGTCGGCCAGACAGACGCGACCAAGTTTTTCACCGCGATCCATGATAAATATGGGCTCGGCTCCAGCGCAGTCGATTACGTCAACAAACTCACGAGTATTGCAAGGATGACGGAGCTCCGGATGAACAGTCCGCCCGTGGATTGATGGAGGCTCGACCATGAACATCGCGACGTCCATTTGGTTAGTCATCGCATCGTGTTTGTCCTTAGCCGGCGGTGCGCGACGGGATCTTACGGAGGCCGAGGCGCGCGGATTGGTAGCCATCGCGGTCGGCAAAGAGACTGCAGGTCTACCCCAATTCGGATTGGACGCATACGAAGACCCAGCGGCAGCAGGGTTTCATGTCTTTGAGGCAACCGCCGAACATCCGCGAGGTGGGAGCCCGGTTATCGGGCAGTTTGCTGTTAACAAGGCCACGGCGGATGTGTGGCGCTTGGGAATCTGCGAAAGAGTCCACAGCAAGATTCTTCAAGAAGCACAGGCTTCTCTCCGGAAAAAACTTCGTATTACTCATGACGAACTCCAGCGAATGTCCGCGAAAGCGCCTTGTCAACCATGACGCGTGTACAAGCTCCAGAGAGGGTAGGAATGTCAGAAAAAGGCGGTGTCAGTGCGCGAGTCTGTCGGAGATAGAAGCACGGAAGATACTTTACATCTAATCGGGCGT
>CAZRND010000452.1:0-4143 GCA_964601345.1 uncultured Acidobacteriota bacterium
AAAGGACCAACCGTGCCCTTCACTTCATCGAGCTCGAGCAATCGCGATCCGGCTGGAATCAGCAGCCGGATCGCCAACTGGATCGGCGCCACCGCCGCGACCAAATCGAGCTGCGCCAGCACGTGCAGCAGATCGCGGTAGCTTTCGAGCGTGGTCCAGGGATGGAAGGTCACGAAGGTCGGATTCAGCGCCAGTCCGGCCTCGCGAAACATCGCGGCGACGCGCAGAAAGTCGGCGCGCGTGTGGCCCTTCTCGAGCAGCGCGAGCACGCGGTCGTCGACCGATTCGATCGCCGACGTCACGAAGAGGCAGCCCGTGTCGCGCAACTGCGCTAAATGCGATGCCTGCTGCAAGAGATGCTCCACCTTGATCGTCACATCGTAGGTGACCTTGGGATGCTCGCGATGCAGCGCCGCGACAATTTCGAGCGCGTGCTTCGGTCCGTTGAAGAAATCGGGATCGCCGAAGGTAATGTGCTCGGCCCCGGCGGCTACTTGCCGTCGCACGTCTTCGAGCACCACCTCCTGAGGGACGATTCGAAAAACGCCCTGATAGACCGGCACCACCGGACAGTGCCGGCACAGATGCTTGCATCCGCGGCTTGCTTCCGTGTATCCAACCACGCGATCGCGGCCGTTGCCGGTATGCAGACCTGGATAGCGAGTGAGATCGGGCAGCCCTTGCCGGTCGGGCGGCAGGAAGCCAATCCGGTCAAGCGAAATGACCGGTTGGGTTGGAGTCGTGTTCAGGGCTAGCTGTTCCACTAAGCCCAGCAATCCCGGCTCAAACTCGCCGCCCAGAATCGTCTGGCCGCCGATGCGCCGCAGATAGGCTTCGTTGACCGGGGCGTAAAGTCCATAGAAGCAGAGGTGCGCGCGAGAGTTCAGGCGGACGACCTTCTCGACGGCCCGCGCCGCCATGCGTGTCGCCGTGTGCATGGGTACATAAAACGCGATCACCTGGGCAGCGAGGACCGGCTCGTCCGGCAGACTTTGCAACGAAAGATCGAGGCAATCGACTTCGTGGCCTGCTTTCCTCAGCCACGCCGCAGGCGACGCCAGTCCAAACGGCTGGCGTCCCATCTCGTACGTGGAGAGGAGCAGTATCTTCATGGAAACAAGGGAATTCTATCAGAAGGAGAGGTTACTTTGAGAGCCGGAAAACCAGCCATCCGGCGGCCATCAGGAAGCCGGGCAGGCCAAGCAACAGGTAGGAACGAATTGAGTAATGACTAACCTGGAAAGTCAGATCCTGCACCTGGCTGATCAGCGCGGCCAGGGTCATACACGTGCCCCAAAGCAGGCCCACCACGGGCACCGCATACTGCCGGAAATCAGGTCGTTGCGGCATACACCTCTCCCGTCATCCCTCCCTTTTTTGCTTGGACGATTTCTACGACAAAAAGTTTCATCTTTTTTCGCCGTGACCGTGCTATTGTCGAATGGAAGCGGCTCCGCAGTCCGCGTCCTTACATCTGCGGAAATCCCCAAACACCAGGAGAGTCGTATGTCGCAGCCCAATTTCACGGGCCTGTGGAGGTTGAATCTCGACCAGAGCACTTTCGAGATCCCCAGGCCCGATTCGTCCAGCTTTGAAATCGAACATCAGGAGCCACGTCTCCAGATCAGCGTCACCCACGTCTTCAGCGGCCGGCCGGTGTCCTTCCGCCTGGAACTGACCACCGATGGCCGCGAGTATGAGCATGATTTTGGCGAGCTTCGCACCCGAACGCGGGCGTCCTGGGACGGCGAGGCGCTGGTCCTCGATTCGAAAGTGAACATCGGGGACGACAGCGCCGACGACAGCGGCACGAACCTCGTCCGCTATTCCCTGAAGAACGCCGGCCGGACCTTCGTCGCCGTCGAGCGCTGGCGCACCACCAAGCATAGTCACGACAACGTTTGGGTTTTTGATCGACAGTAGCGAACGGCGACGCGTGCTATGATTGCATGTCAGGCTTCGGGCTCTGTGCAATAGAGACCCGCAAACCCCGCCAGGCCCGGAAGGGAGCAACGGTAGTGGGACCCTCTGTGTGCCGCGGAGGACCCGAAGTCTGGCTCTATCTCGCAAAGTCTCGGGACCATGTACACAGTCATCGCGCGCAAGTACCGGCCGCAGAGTTTTTCCCAGGTCGTCAACCAGGAGCACATCAAGCAGACGCTGCGGAATGCCATCGAACAGCAGCGCATCGCGCACGGATATATCTTTGCCGGACAGCGCGGCACCGGGAAGACCACCATGGCCCGGTTGCTGGCCAAGGCTCTGAACTGCGCAAGCGGTCCGGCGGCTGAGCCGGACCTCACTTGCCCTTCCTGCCTTGAGATCGCACAGGGCAACGCCACCGACGTGATCGAGATCGACGCCGCGTCGAATCGCGGGATTGATGACATTCGGGGCCTGCGCGAGAACGCCCGCTACGCGCCGTCGCGCGACCGCTACAAGTTTTTCATCATCGATGAAGCGCACCAGCTCACCAAGGAAGCGTGGAACGCTCTTCTCAAGACTCTGGAAGAACCGCCGCCGCACGTCATCTTCGTCCTTTGCACGACTGAGGCGCACGCGATTCCCACCACCATCGCGTCACGCTGCCAGACCTTCGCCTTCCACAACCTGGGTTTCGAGGAGACGATCAAGCAGTTGCAGAAGATCTGCGCGAGCGAAGGCATCGAAGCGACCGAGGAAGCGCTCGCGGTGATGACGCAGGCCGCCGAAGGCAGCCTGCGCGACGCGCTCTCGACGCTCGACCAGGCCATCGCCTGCTGCGGCGCGAAGCTCGAAGGCGAAACAGTGCGGCAACTGCTCGGCGTCGTGCCGTCGCAGGTGCTCGACGAAGTCGTTGCGGCGACTCATGAAGCATCGTCCGAGCGTATGCTCGCGCTCGTCGACCGCCTGGTGCGCGAGGGCCACAATCTGCGCAACCTCTCCGCGCAGTTGTGCCGGCAGTTCCGCAATCTGCTGGTGATCAAGGCGGCGGCCGACTCGCCACAACTGCTCGAAGCATCGAAGAGCGAACGCGACCGCTTGGCCGAGCTCGCCGCGGGATTCAGCGAAGAAGACCTCACGCGCTACCTGCAAGTGGTGCTCCGGCTGCATCAGGAGCTGCATCACTCCCCGCAGCCGCGCTTTCACACCGAGCTGGGATTGTTGAAGCTGGTGCACGCGCAGCGTCTTGCGCCGATCGAGGAAGTTATCGGACGCCTCGAAGGCGGAGGCGGTGCGCCGCCTCCGCCATCGCCGCGCCCCGGAAAACCAAGCGCCGCGCCGGCCACCCGCGCTGCGCCTGCAAGCGATCTGGCCTCGCAGGTCATCGAGCGCGTGGAAAGCATGGGGCGGCAAATGCTCGGTATCGCGCTTGAGAAAGCCGTGTCATGGGACGAAGGCGCGGACGCCGTCACCGTCGGATTCCCGAGCAGCATCCATCTGCCGAGCGGCGACGACCAGAAGTTGCTGTCGAAAATCGTCGGTGAAATCCTTGGGCGTCCGGCGGCGTTTCGCGCCGTACTCTCGACGCAAACGGCCGGCGCGCCGCCGCCCGTTCGCGCGAAGAAAGCGGAACTCGCCAGCGTCTCCTGGGACAATCCCGAAGTGTCAGAGTTCCTGCGCCGCTTCCCCGGAGCGACCGTCGAGGAGCAGAAGCGCAAAGGATAAATCCTCATGCCGAACCTACAGGAAATGTTGCAGCAGGCGCGCCAGATGCAGGAACAGATGCAGCGCCAGCTCGAGGACCTGCGCGTCGAAGCGTCCGCCGGCGGCGGCATGGTGACGGTGCGCATGAACGGGCAGAAGCAGGTGCTCGACCTGAAGATCGATCCCGAGGCGCTGAAAGATGGAGACGCTGAGATGCTGCAGGACCTGGTGATGGGCGCAGTGAATCAGGCGGCGCGCCAGGTTGACGAGCAGTTTCAGCAGAAGCTAGGAGCCCTGGCGGGAAAAGTAGGATTGCCGGGCCTGGGGTTGGGTTGACATGCCTGATTTCGCCGAGCCGCTCGATCGTCTCATTCAACAATTCAAGAAGCTGCCGGGCATCGGCACAAAGTCGGCTCAGCGCCTGGCCTTCGACATCCTGCGTCGCGGTCGCGAGGACGCCGGGCAACTCGCCCAGGCCCTGCCCTCGGTGACCGAGACAATGGGGAGCTCCTCGGG
>CAZRND010000453.1:0-4119 GCA_964601345.1 uncultured Acidobacteriota bacterium
GACGCCGCGCTTCTTGAGCATCTGCGAGATCAGCGCGGCATTTCGGCGGATATTCGGCAGGTCCACGGCGACGTTGGGAATCGCCAGCAGCTCCACAAATTCCTTCACGATCGCGCCTTCGTGCGCCTGTCTCCACGCGCGCGCCGCCGCGGCCGCGACGCTGGAATCAGAGGGAGGCGCAAGGAGAATCAGGAGAAGAGCTATCCCCATGTTCCTACAATAGGCCAAATCGCAGGCGCGATATAATGATTTTGAGCCTCACTATGAGCCTGTTCTGGCTGCGCGCCTCGCTAGCCCTCTATTCCCTGGGCTTGATTCACGCACTGATCACGACGGTCACGCGGCGCAGCCGCATGTTTCAATACGCCCTGGCTTCGATTTCGCTCGGCGCCGTGTTTCATCTGGTCTCCGTGGTGGAGGCCGGACTCGGCGAGGGACGTTTTCCGGTCACGAGTTTCCAGGAGTCGGTTTCGTTTCTCGCCTTCGTGATTGCGCTTTTGTATCTGCTCATCCACTGGATCTACCGCTTTGAAGCTCTCGGCGTTTTTATCTTTCCGTTGATTTTCATGCTGACGCTGGCGGCGGCGATCGGTTCGGATCACAATTCCGCCGAGCCGCTACTGCACAGCGGCTGGCTCTACGTCCACGCCGCTCTCTTCTTCGTGGGGCACGGCATGCTCTTTGTGACCTTCGCCGCGGGATTGATGTATCTGCTCGCCGAGCGGGAATTGAAGAGCAAGAAGCCGCGCGCATTCTATTATCGCCTTCCGCCACTTGAGGCGCTCGACGACCTCGCGCATAAAACCCTGGCGCTCGGCTTCCCGGCCTTGACCCTGGCCATCATCATCGGCGCGGCCTTCGCCAGCTCCAAGATGGGTCCCGACTGGCCTCTCGATCCGAAAGTGGCGTGGTCCTTCGTGACTTGGCTGATCTATCTCGGGCTGATTACCTCGCGCTGGACCGTGGGATGGCGCGGGCGAAAGGCGGCTTATTTTGCGATCGCGGGATTCTGCTGCGTCGTCGTGAGCTGGGGAACGAGCAGCAACATCCACGCATTCTTAAGCCGTTGACGATATGAATCTGGCCCTTATCGGAGTGAATCACAAGACGGCCCCGGTCGGCATCCGGGAGCGCCTGGCATTCGCCGAGGCGACGCTGCCGGCGGCGCTCGAGCGCCTGAAATCCGTGGACGGCGTGCGCGAGGGTTTGATTCTCTCCACATGCAACCGCGTCGAGGTGATCGTCAACGGCGAGCCGGACGCGGAAGTGAACGGGCGCCTGCCGGGATTTCTCTCTAGCTATCACGGCGTGGCCCTGGGCGACCTGGTGCCGCATCTTTACGAGCACCGCCAGAATGCCGCCGTGCGGCACATCTTCCGGGTCGCCGCGAGCCTCGATTCCATGATGGTCGGCGAGCCCCAGATTCTCGGCCAGGTGAAGACCGCGTATGCCGCGGCGCGCGCCGCCCATTCGGTCGGCGGCCCGCTCGAGGAAGTCCTGATGCGCGCCTTCGCCGTCGCCAAGAAAGTCCGCACGGAGACCGGCATCGCGCAGTCGGCCGTCTCGGTCAGCTACGCCGCCGTGGAGCTGGCGCGGAAAATCTTCGGATCGCTCCAGGGGAAAGCCGTGATGCTCATCGGCGCGGGCAAGATGTCGGAGCTCTCGGCCAAGCACTTGCTGCACTCGGGCGCCTCGTCGCTGCTCATCGCCAACCGGAACTTCGATCGCGCCGTGCAGATGTCCGAGCACCTCCAAGGCAAAGCCGTGCGTTTCGAGGATTTGCTGGAGACCCTGCCGCAGGCGGACATCGTCATCAGCTCGACCGGAGCGCCGCACTTCATCCTGAAGAAGGAAGACGGCGCCAAGATCCTCTCGCGCCGCCGCAACCGGCCGATGTTCTTCATCGACATCGCCGTGCCGCGCGACATCGATCCCGACCTGAACAAGCTCGACAACATCTTCGTCTACGACATTGACGACCTGCACGAAGTGATCAACGCCAACCTGGCCGAGCGGACGCGCGAAGCTGAGCTCGGCGAAAAGATCGTGGAGCACGAAGTGGAGCAGTTCCTCGACCGCATCAAGTCTCTCGAAGTGGTGCCGACGATCGTCTCGTTGCAGGAGCGACTCGAAGAAATCCGCCGCCAGGAGATCGAGCGGCTGCATGGGCGCCTCGGCAACTTGACGCCCGAACAGGCCGCGGCGGTCGAGCAGCTCACGCGCGGGATCATCAACAAGGTGCTGCACCAGCCCATCGCGCAAATGAAGGAAGGCGCGCGCCAGGCCGACGGCCTCAAGCTCGTGGACGCCGTCCGGCGGATGTTCAATCTCAAGTGAATCTGATCATCGGCTCGCGTGGTTCGCAACTCGCCCTCTGGCAAGCCAACTGGGTGAAGTCGCGTCTTGAAGCCGAAGGACACCACGTGGCCATCGAGACAATCGTGACGTCGGGTGATACTTCACCCGGCGGCCCGGGTAATACAAAAGCTTTGTTCGTGAAAGAAATCGAGGAGGCGCTGCTTGAGGGCCGCGTGCATTTGGCGGTCCACAGCATGAAGGACATGCCCGCAGCGCTGCCTGAAGGACTCGAGATCGGCGCGGTTCCAGTGCGCGAAGATCCTCGCGATGCGCTGATTTCGAAAGAGGCGCTCGTCGCTCTTCCCGCCGGCTCGAAGATCGGGACCAGCAGCCTGCGCCGCGCCGCGCAGCTCCTCAATGCCCGGCCCGACCTGCAGGTCGAGCCATTGCGCGGCAACATCGACACGCGCCTGCGGAAATTCGATGAGGGCCGCTACGACGCGATCATTCTGGCCGCTGCGGGATTGCACCGCCTCGGTTGGCAATCGCGCATCCGCGCCTATTTCGAGCCGCATCAGATGTGTCCCGCCATCGGACAGGGCGCGCTGGCAATTGAAATTCGCAGCACCGATTCCAAGACGCGCGAAGCACTCGAAGAATTGGAAGACCGCCGCACACGCCTGGCCACGACCTCCGAAAGGGCCGTGCAGGCGCGCCTTGGGGGTGGGTGCCAGTTGCCCGTTGGCGCGCACGCCCGCTTCGACGGACGCCGCATGAAGCTCATCGCGGTGGTCGCCTCGCCCGACGGGCACCGCCTGGTGCGCGCGGCGGCCGACGGCGACAACGCCGGCGACCTCGGACGTCGAGTCGCCGAAGACCTGCTCGCGCAGGGTGCAGACGAGATCCTGAAGGAAGTCTACCCGCGGTGAACGCTCTCGAAGGCAAGCGTATCATCGTGACGCGCAGCCGCGCGCAAGCGGGCGCCCTCGCGACGGCTCTCGAGGAACACGGCGCGACGGTGATCGAGTGCCCGGCCATCGAAATCCACGATCCTGCGGACCGCGCCCCGCTCGAGCGCGCCGCTCGCGAAGCGGGATCGTACGACCTGTTGATCTTCGCAAGCGCCAACGCCGTCGAGCGATTTCTTGCCTGTAAACCTGCGGCCATTGTTGGGAAGATTGGCGCGGTCGGTCCCGCCACGGCCAACGCTCTGACGCGCGCCGGCCTGCACGTGGATTTTGTTCCCAAGCGCTATGTCGCGGAAGGTCTCCTCGAGTCGCTCGCGGATTTCCCGCTGCGCGGATGCCGCGTTCTTCTCCCGAAGGCGGCAGTGGCTCGCGACGTGATCCCCAGCGAGCTCGAAAAGCGCGGCGCGCGGGTGGACGTGGTCGAGGCCTACAGGACGGTCGGTGTTGCACCAACCACACCGGTGGACGGCGCGGACCTCGTCACGTTCACCAGCTCTTCGGCGGTGAACGGCTTTGTGCAAGTGTGGCCGGGCGTCGGAGCGGCCTGCATCGGCCCCATCACCGCCGAGGCTGCGCGCGCCGCCGGCTGGAACGTGGTCGTCGAACCGGGGCAGCACACCATTCCCGGCCTGGTCGCGGCGATCGTCGCCTGGGCTCGAACCTAGCGTTCCATTTTTGCGAGCAGTTTGCGCGCGCGTGCTCTCATGGCGGGAGTGCCGGAGCGCTCGGCTTGGCGCAGCAGGTCCAGAGCTTCCTCGGCGCCCATCTGCGCCAAGGCGTCGAGTGCGCAGGTCCGGACGATCGCGCCCTTGTCGTCGGAATAACGCTTCCAGGCATCGATAGCACGGGGGCG
>CAZRND010000454.1:0-4116 GCA_964601345.1 uncultured Acidobacteriota bacterium
GCTTTTTATTTGTTCTATGGCAACGATCTGAAGACCGGGAACTTGTTTGGGATCGCGTGCCTGAATGCAGGCCGGAAGGACGAAGCCGCGGCGCAGCTTCGAAAAGTTCTGGCGATCGACCCCGCGTTTCCTCCGGCGCTCAAGAATCTTGGCGTCACGGAAATCGCGCGGGCAAACTACGAGGGCGCCGGGGAAGCTTTCGAACGGCTCCTTCGCCTGACGCCGAACGATCCGGTCGCGCATCTGTATTTAGGCGAGGCCGCGTTTCACAAGCAGCAATTTCGCGATGCGGCGTCGCATTATGGGCAAAGCAACGGCATGCATCTCCAGCAGGCGGATTTTACGCTGCACTTCGCGAAGTCGGCGAGCGAAACGGGCGACACGGCCGGCGCCGTGAAGGCGCTCGAAAGCATTCGCGACGATGCCTCGGGTGAGATTCACTTTCAGGCGGGCGTCATCCTCGCGGCAGCCGAACGGTACGCCGAAGCGGCGCGGCAGTTCAAGCTGGCGCAGGCACGCGGGGCCGACCCGTACGATGCCGGTTTCAATGCCGCGCTCACGACTTTCAAAGCGGGAGATGCCGCGGCGGCGATTCAGATCGGAGAGCAACTGATCGTTGCGGGGCATCAAAACACGGAGCTATACAGCCTGATCGAGAGCGCGTATGAAGATCTGATGGAAGCCGCGCTTCGTCATGAAAATCTCGCAGCCGCCCTCGCTACAGCGGATGCGGCAGCGGCGCACATACCGAAGGCATGCGGGATCGTGCTTGAGCGCGGCGCACTCCTGGCTCTGTTGGGGCGAATGGCGGATGCGTTTCAGCGAGACGCGGTTTTCGCGCAGCTTCTTGATGGTCTTGAGAGCGATGAGTTCGGAAAAACTATACGCCGGACGCTGCGGAAGCAACCCGACCTTCTGCCAGGCGGTAAGCTGGCGTTCCGTGACATGCGAGATGCGGCGAAGATTTTGCCGCGAAAAGTGATCCGAGCGCCCGGGCGGCAGTGTCGGTGTCATCAGGCATTGCGTCGTTGCCGCGCGGTCCGGCGCTGCGGACGTGCCGCCGCTTTGATCTCCGTCACGGTGGCCGGCGCTTCCGCGGATGCGTGCGCTTTGCCGGGCACTTTCTTCATCTGCTCCAGACTTTGCTTCAAGGCGGCCATCAGATCGATCACCGGCGCGAGCTTCGGTTTCTCCACCTCAACCACGGGCTGGCCCTGAATCTTGGCTTCGATCAGGCCGCGCAACTGGCCGGCGAAATTATCCTGATACTTGCTGGGATCGAAATCTCCCGCCAGGCTCTCGATCAGCGAATTGGCCAGCGCCAGTTCTTTTTCCTTTACCTCGCCCGATTCGAGCGGCCCCACCTCTTCCATCTTCCGGACTTCGTTCTGATAGAACATGCTGTGGACCGTGAGGCCTTTCCCCTGCGGCCGCAACGCCACCGTGTATTCACGATTGTGCATCGAGACGCGCGCGATACCGAGGTACCCCGACTTATCGAGCGCGGTCCTGAGCAGCGTGTAGGCCTTCTTGCCCGGCTCGTCGGGCATCAGGTAATAGGATGCGTCGAAATAAACCGGGTCAACTTGGGCCATGGGAACGAATTCCAGAATCTCCATGGCTTTGGCCGTCTTCGGCTCGATCTTCTTGATCTCGTCGTTCTCGATGGTGATGTAGCGGTCCTTCTCGAACTCGTATCCCTTCACGGTCTCATCGCGCGTGATGACGCGCTCGTGCACCGGGCAGATGTACTGCTGTTTCAGGCGCGAGCCGCATTCGCGGTGAAGCATGTTGAATCCAATGCCCTCGCTTCGCGCCGCGGCGAAAAGTTTCACCGGGATCGAGATCAGCCCGAAGGTAATGTACCCAGACCAGATAGAGGCAGCCATAGTACTTCATCGTAGCCAATGGGGAGCACCATTGCAAGGAAGGCGTACCTGACGAGATACCTATGGCTTAAAGGGATAGACGACGTGCGCGAGGTAGTTCTCGGGAACCGGATTCCCCTCGATTCCATAGATCGCGGGCCACTCGCGTCCGGGCATGTAGAGTGTTCCGAAGAGACGGTCAATCCAGGGAAGATGAACCGCGAAATTCTTGTTGATCGCTTCGCGCTGCGCGCTGTGATGCCAGTGATGAAAACGCGGCGTGGCAAAGACCTGGTCCAGCCGTCCGAAGTCGAATCGTACGTTGGCGTGAATGAAGATGGCGTGGAAGGAAACGAAGACCAGGTAGAGGTAAACCGGAGATTGCGAGAATCCCAGCACGTAGAGCGGAACGAAGGTCAATCCACGCGTGATCACCACGTCCACCAAATGCAGCCGCGATGACGCCAGCCAGTCCATGTGCTCGCAGGAGTGATGCACGGCATGAAATCGCCACAGCAACGGGACCCTGTGGAAGAGGCGGTGGATGAAATATTCGGTCAGGTCGGCGACAAAGAGCACTTCGCAGAACTGCACGACCGAGGGCTGCGAAGCGATGGCGCTCTGCAAGCCGGCGCTCACCGCCCAGTGGAAGAAGATCATCGCCGGCGTCATCGTCAGCAGCACCGAAACCTGCACCAAAAGGTGGCTGACGAAAAAATGCGCGAGATCGGTGTTCCATCCGCGGCGGAAGATCCCCTGGTTCTTGAGCCGCGCGAAGATGCGCTCCATGGGCACAAAGATCAGCGCGAGAAGCAGCAGGTTCAGCAGGAACCAGTCGAGTCCAAGATAGTTCGACTTGCGGACGGGCGTCTCGACCGGCACTTGCGATCCACCGAGGAGCGTCGCGAGCGTCGCCAGCGAAATGCCGATGCTGCCAAGAACCTTGCGCTTTCGCAGCATCACGCTGATGAGTCCCAGCACGAAGGCCATCAGCAGCACGAGTTGGATCAAGGACCGCACCAGGTCCATCGGATAAATCTCGCGTAACTCGGGCGTGGTGAGGATCGACGGAAAGAGCAGGCAAAGGACCGCCCCGAATCCCATGGCCCCGAGTGTTGTGGAGAGAACGCCGCTAATCCAACCGGAACCGAAGCGCGTGTCTTCCATTCCCGACACCATAGCATGGGCCTACGGGCGCCGGAAGTATTTGCTCGGCGTGGTTCCCGTGGCCTTCTTGAACATGGCGATGAAGGCGCTGGTCGATCCGTATCCGGCGTCGAGCGCCGCAACGGTGACGGATTCGCCCGCGGCGAGGAGGCGCAGGGCGTGAATCAGGCTGGCCCGCTGCCGCCACTGGCGGACGTGCATTCCCGTCTCGGCGCGGAAAAGCCGCTCGATGGTTCTCTGGCTGGCGCCCGCCTGCCGGGCGATCGCGGAGAGCGGCCCCGCCTCGCTTGGATTTTCACGAAGCAACGACGCAACACGTGCCGCGCGCGCGTCGCGCGGAACGGGCAGTTGTAGCGGCACGACGGGCAGCGCCGGGAGTTGATCGAGCAGCACGCCGGTCCCGCCCGGCTGTTCGGGGTCTTTACGCTCGAGGAGTCCCCAGCCCATCCCGTGACGAATCAGCTCGCCGGTCTTTCGCAGGACAAGTTCTACGTGCCTGGCGCGCTCCTCACGGTTGCAGTCGACAACACGAACCCGATCGCGTACGGCATGGGGAAGACGACCGACGTCTTCTTCAACAACAACCCGGCATTCAAGATCACGGGCGACGCGAGAGACATTCAAGCGATCGCGCGGATCGCGAGCCCCGAGCCGCTACACAGCGGTTGGGCATGGGGCAGGAGCATCTCGATCAAGGCATCGAGGCGCTGTCCGCGAAGGTCGGATCCGGACACGTCGTATTGTTCGCGCCGGAGATCCTCTTCCGCTCGCAACCGCATGGCAACTTCAAACTATTCTTCAACGCGCTCTATTTGAGCGTCGCCGATGGGCCGAAGTAATCTGATGGAGTGGCGATGACGACTACTGCGACCGCGAATTCGTCGAACGACGCCGTCAGATCTTTCATTGAAGGCCTGACGGCCCGCAACCCCGGCCAGCCGGAGTTTCTTCAAGCCGTGCAGGAAGTCGCCGAGTCGGTCATGCCGTACGTGCTCGAGCACCCCGAGTACATCAAGAGCCGCATCCTTGAGCGGGTGAGCGAGCCGGATCGCGTGATTACGTTCCGCGTCGCGTGGGTGGA
>CAZRND010000455.1:0-4072 GCA_964601345.1 uncultured Acidobacteriota bacterium
ACCGGCCCTCGCCACATCGAAGTGGTGGAAAGAGGAGCGGCACGGCGTATTTCTCGACTACAACCAGAACGCGAAGGACCGGACGACGTGCTCTGCATATTCCGTGCGCCCGCTCCAGGATGCGCGCGTGTCGGCGCCGCTTCACTGGCATGAAGTTCCTGATTGCGATCCGGCCGACTTCACTGTACTCACCGTCCCGAAGCGTTTCCAGGAGTTGGGCGATCCTCACGCAGATATGGATGTCCACGCGGGTTCGCTTGAAACCTTGCTCGAGCTTGCCGCGGAAGACGAAGCTGCAGGTCTCGGCGATGCGCCATGGCCGCCACACTTTCGGAAGATGAAGGGCGAAGCGCCGCGCGTGGCTCCATCACGTGCAGCAAAAAAGCCCAGAACAAAGATGCCGCTTCTGGTGATCGCGAACTCTCCCCACAAGGATGCCGCTCTCGCCGGCCTCGAGCGATGGAAGAGCAGACATTCCGAAGTCGCGAGGCTTCTTGTTCCCGACGACGTGTTGATTGACTCGATGCGAGGCCGGTCATCCGCCTGGACTCGTATCCGCGTAAACCTGCGACATGTGCCGGAAGCATTGCGCCCACTGCAGGATACGCCTGATCCGGATGACGATCCTACGCGCGCATGGCGTCGCCGGAGAGATCAATAAACTAATTCCCAAAAATTGCCGCCAGCTCCAATGGCGGAACCACTTCGAGTTGACCGTATGTGCAATCGCGAGGTTTCTTGTCCTGCCGCCAGCGGCGAAACTGCGCCAGGTGCCGGAATCGGCGGCCCTGCATGTGTTCGTAAGCAACTTCGACGACCAGCTCGGGCCGCAGCGGCTCCCAGGAGAGATCCTTGCCTTGGCTCCACCGACTTTGGCCGCCGGGCATCCGATGCCCGACGTCATTGCCCGAGGGTTCGTGCTCGGCCCATCGTTTCCACGGATGATCAGCAAGCGCGTTTCGCCGGTACGGTGCGAGATATTCGACAAGATCCCGGCGCAGGCTGTCCGTAAAGCTACCGCAAACGCCGACATGCTGCAGGGCGCCGGAGTCGTCGTAAAGGCCGAGCAGCAACGATCCGACAGCCGGGCGATCGCCTTTCCTGTGCCACCGAAAGCCGCCAACGACACAATCGCAGTCGCGCTCATGTTTAATTTTGAGCATGACACGCTTATTGGATTCATATGTTCCTGAAGTCGCTTTGGCCACGACACCGTCGAGACCGGCGCCCTCAAAGCGACGAAACCAATCTGCGGCGACGCTCAAGTCGCGGGTTGCGGGCGTCAGGTGAATCGGGGGCGTTACGCCGGAAAATAGTGATTCAAGCTTTAGGCGGCGCTGTTGGAACGGTTCACCGCGCAAATCCGTGTCTCCCTCCGACAGCACGGCGAATACGACAATTGAAGCCGGCGTTTGTTCGGAACAGAATGAAACGGAAGCAACACAGATGGGCGTCAAACGTGTGGCGATTCCCAACCGATCGACCAAGAGCGAAGAGCGGCGCCTCTTACAAAAGAAGCGATGGTTTCGTCAGGCACAGGCCTGGCGAACCGGATGCGAAGGCCGTATCAGCGTGCTCAAAAGACGACACGGTTTGAATCGCTGTCGCTACCGCGGCGATGACGGCATGAAAAGATGGGTTGGATTGGGGACCGTGACTTCAAACTGCACCTCCTGCAGTAACGTCCAGGGTTCGAGGTTTGATTCGCGTCGAGGCGAGTAGCCATTGGCGGCAAGTCTCCTTCACCTCGACCGAGAAGGGCACACACCATCGTCCGCGATCATCCTGGCGCGCGTTAAGCTGACCATGCTTTATCCAGTAGTAGACCACACCTTCGGTGATTCCAAACGTGGCTGCAACGTCGGCAACCGCAACTTCTCCGGGAGCGAGCGGCGAAGGTAGTTGGATCTTGTGAACATGGCGAAGCCAGCGTACTGCCGCTACGTCGAATGGTCGTCCGGTTCCCGTGCTGAAGCCAGCGGTAGTGAGAGCTGTAGCGATCTCCTCATCACGACATGCGCGGTGTTGCCGTACGAGTTCGATCGCACCCAAGCAGGTGCGGCGGCCAGGAGGCCGACGCACCAATAGCTCTTCAGCTGCACCGGAGCGCCAGTGGATACCGACGCGGACCATCTCGGAGTTGTGGCCTGAACGGAGCGTGACATCTGCAACCAATGTGCGTAAGAGACGCTTGCGATCTTTGTCGGATGTGGTCGATGCAGCCCACAGTCGAGGCAGATCGGAAGCTAATGCTTCCAGTTCGGCGCGTGGCGGCATCGGTGTCATGGCAGCTTGAGCCTCGGTCCATGCGGATTCCGCCTCGGCCAGGGCCTGGAGCTTGTCTTCCCACCGATGCTCTAAACTGCGCGCAACCAGCCGGTTCTCAGGTTCGCATTGGTGAAAAGCTCGCTCGGCGCGTGCCGCCTCGAAGCGGGCCCGCTCGACGCGCAGCTGAAGGGCACGGTTGCTGCGCGCGCGACGATCCTCCACTTCGTCGGCTGCGGCGAGGGCTACGGCGATCTCGGCCGGGTTGACAATCGCGAGTAGACGCTGCGCGACGGCCTGATCCACCATCGCCGCCTTCACTGAACGACACTCAGGAGTGTTCGTATGATCGGCCCTCGAGGTTGCGCAGTCGTAGATGGCTTGGCCGGACTGGTAGCGAACCGACATCGCCCGGGCACACGCTCCACACGCAATCATTCCCTGCAAAAGTGCCGGGCCTTCTCGAGCCGGGCGTGCACCCTGCTGTGTGTTGTTGGCCGCGAGGCGTTCCTCGTTGGCGAGGAACGTTTCCCATCGGATGTACGCCGGATGATGGTCCTGAATGATGACTGTCCACTCCGACCGCGGGCGCTCCACCGTTCGTGTCCGAATCGTGCCATCTGGATCGATCACGCGTTGCGAGTGATACCGGCCAAAGACGTACGCACCGGCATATGCTGGATTAGAGAGCAGCCCCAGGACACGGCTGTGCGTCAAATGACCCCACCGAATCTCGCCCGCCCAAGCCCCACCGTAGGCGCGCCGCGGAAATAGTCGATCGCGGAAGCAACCAACGACACCGTAAGCGGACCCAGTGGCTTCAAACGCGGAAAAGATGTCGGCAACGGCGGCGCGAATCTCTTCGTGGGGATCCATGACCGTCTGTCCATCATCGTTAAACACGTAGCCCACCGGGATTGGAAATCTCAGCGCACCTCGCCGCGCGGCGGCGCGCTTCGACTCCTGCAGACGACCCGCCAGGATATAGAGTTCCGCCTCCGACATCGTTCCCTTCAAACCCAGCAGTAGTCGATCATTGAAGTTCTGCAGGTCGTAGATCCCATCGGCATCCACAATCAAGGTGTCACTGAGACTGCAGAATTCCAGCAGTCGCTGGAGGTCCGCGGAGCTGCGCGCGAGCCGTGAGACTTCGAGTCCGAAGATTGCCCCGACTTCTCCAAGACACACCCGGCTTACCAGTTCTTTGAAACCAACGCGGCCGGAGGCAGTGCGTGCTGATAGCCCCAAATCGGCGTCGATGGTGTATATCCTGGACGGATCCCAACCGAGACGCTGGGCCGTCTCGGCTAACGCATATTGGCGCGCAGTCGATTCGGTGTGCTCCCTGACTTGAGTGAGTGTCGACTGCCGCACGTAAACCATCGCGAGGCGGTCCAGGTGCCGCCGTGTGATTGTGCTGGGGCCGCTCATCGTGTCTCCTGGCTCCTTTCGTGATTGCCGCCATCAGCATGTTTGCCACAGGGGCCACCAGATCCATGCTGGCGGCTCCTACCGCCACTCAGGCCAGCTCGCCCCGGGCCAACAGCTCGAGATTGATGGCCGAGATCTCTGTCAATGCCGCATCGATACGCCCCGTGGTTTCCACACACCGCTTCACCTCTTCGATCACTTCCGCGGGAACATACAGCAGACCGCTCCGCTCTCCGGTCTGGACGGACAAGTACATGTATGGTCCGTGTAGTTCGCCTTCGGCACAGCGGCAGCCGGCCTTGCCGCATCGACGCATCTGACGTTGTAGCCCCCCGCGCCCGGTGGCCTCTACATCTTGGACCTGCCTAACCAGCCC
>CAZRND010000456.1:0-4059 GCA_964601345.1 uncultured Acidobacteriota bacterium
CCGAACCTTCCGTTCGGGAGTGATAAATAGGGTCCGTGAAAATCACGCTGGCCACGGTACTCGAGCGCACCCCGGAAATCGGCATCCGCCGCGCCATCGGCGCGCGCCGTCGCGATATCGTCCGTCAGTTTCTGCTCGAGGCTACGCTGATTTCGATTGTCGGCGGACTGCTCGGCGTGCTCTTCGGCTTCGGCATGTCACGCATCATCGCCTGGACCGCCGGCTGGTCCACGATCGTGAGCTTGAGTTCGATTCTCCTGGCCTTCTCCGTTTCGGTTTCCGTGGGCCTCATCTTCGGGCTGTACCCGGCGCGCCAGGCGGCGATGCTGGATCCCATCGAGGCGATGCGCTACGAATGAAGAAAACACTTCTGCTCGCGATTGGTTGCCTGGCCTGCGTCCTGTTGACGGCCCAGGCTCCCTTTTTCCCTACGCCGAATTATTTCAAACAGGCTTTCTACCGGCCGGCGCAGTATTCGCTGGAGATGCCGGGAACGCTCCGCGATCTGGTGCACGACGGCAAGCTGACGCTTTCGCTTGCCGATGTCGTGCGGCTCGTGGTCGCCCGCAACACGGAAGTCTGGATGGCCCGGCTTGACGTACAATCCTCCGAGCCCGCCGTGTCGCGCGCCATGGGCGCCTTCGACCCGCGTTTTACCGGGTCGTTCAATTCCACGCGCTCGACCACGCCGACCTCGTCGCAGCTCGACGCCAGCACGCAGCTCACGCAGAACACCCAGTTCAACTACGTGCAACAGTTCGTCAGCGGCACGTCATACCAAGTGGGAGTTTCAGGATCGAAGTCGGCGAGCAATAACAGCTTCGTTTTCCTGAATCCTTCGATCCGGGCGAGCCTGAACTTTTCGGTGAACCAGCCGCTGCTCCGCAACCGCGGATTCCTCGCCCAGCGCGCTCCCATCGTCATCGCTCGCATCAATCAGCAGGTCTCGCGCGGCATCTTCGAGCAGTTCCTGAGCGATCAGTTGCTGGCCGCCGTGAATCAATACTGGGACACGGTGCAGGCGCGAGAGAATCTTGCCGTGCTGCGCGGCTCCGTGGGCCTGGCGGAGAAATCCTACGAGCGCGACAAGCGCGCGCTCGAACTCGGCGCGCTGCCGCCGCTCGACATCTACCGTTCGCAGGCGGAGGTCGCCAGCCGGCAGGTGCAGGCCACCACGGCCGGCTATCAGCTCAAACAGCAGGAAGACGCGCTGCGGCGCATCATCTCGGCCGACCTCGACCCCGACGTCCGCTCGCTGCCGCTGGACCTCACGGACTCACCAACATCGACCGCCACGCTCGATGCCGGCAGCATCGATGACGCAATCGCCGAAGCGCTGCGGAAACGTCCCGAGATCGGCAACCTGCGCCGCCAGAACGTCGTCCAGGACATGAACGTCCGCGTCGCGCTCAACGGGCTGAAACCCGATCTGCGCCTGGGCGGCAACTATTCCTCGAGCGGCCTCGGCGGCAACACCTTCACGTCGGGCTCGCTGATCACAGGCGGCCTCGCGGATGCGCTCTCGCAGCTCGCCGGATTCAACAATCCGACTTACGGACTGAGCATCACGCTCAATCTGCCCATCAAGAACCGGCAGGCCGAGGCCGACTTGGCCACGGCGGAGATCGCCAAGCGGAAGAACCTTTACCAACAGCGCGACGTGGAACAGCAGATTGCGCTCGACGTGCGGAACGCCGTCAGCCGCCTGGAGCAGAACAAAGCCAACATCACGGGCAGCACCGTGCTGCGCGATCTGGCCAAGAAGAACCTCGACGCCGAGCAGCGGAAATATGACCTTGGCACGTCCACCGTCTTTTTCGTCCTCGACGCCCAGCAGCGCTTGAGCGACGCCGAGACGCAACTGCTCGCCGCCAACATTTCCTACAAAAAAGCAGTCGCGTCCCTGCAGCGAAGCAAAGGCGCGTTCCTCGAAGAGAACCACATTGTCGTGGAACAGGCTCTTCTCGCCGCAAAACCTTAAAGACTCTCCATTATTTCGAGCACGGGGCGGAACTGCGTCTCGTAGTTCCAATCCGCGAGAATGCGCTGCCGCCCGCGCTCTCCCATCGCGCGCATTTCATCAGGACGCTCCAGGAATCGTCGCAAGGCCGCGGCAATGCTTGCCGGATCATCCGGGTTGCAGGCCAGAGCATAGCCGGCGTCGGCGTACATCCGCGTCCAGTCGGGCAGGTCCGTGACCAGCAACGCCAGCCCGCAGGCCAAGTAGTCGAACGGTTTGTTCGAAGCGCCGGTCATATTTTGCAGATTGATTTCCCGGATGCCCTTCGGCATGAAGATGACGCCTACGTCGGCACGCCGGCAATGGTCCAGCAGATCGCGCCTCGCGGGCACGGCGCCCAGATGCTGGAAACGCGCGCCAACGCCGAGTCGCGCAGCTTCGTCCTTCAAGTTCTGGATGTGATTGGTGTCGCCGGCGGCTTCGTAGCCCGCCGTCTGCAGAGTCACTCCGGCAGGAAGCAGGGCCAGCGCCTGGATCAGGCTGGCCGGCAAGCGCTGCTGGTTGATCGATCCGTGATAGTAAACGACCAGCCGTCCCGGCTCCGGCGCGGCGCGCTCGGTTCCCACTTCGTCGCGTGACGGGCAATTCCAAACACAGCGCGTCGTCGGGCCGGGCGTGGATCGCTCGGCGTTCGGCCAAATGCATAGAGCGGCGCGCGCGATGAGGGCCCGGCGTGCCGCGAGAAGGTACGACGGTGGAGAAGCGGGGGTGTCGTGTTCATGATAGATCACGCGGATTCCAGGAAGAAAACTCAGCAGCAACGCGACAGAACAGGAAATGTGTTCGGACGCATAGATCCATCGCGGGCGCCACAGTAGAGTCCACGCCACAATCCAAAGACAGAACCCGATGAAGTGAAGCTTCTGCCGAAACCCCGGCGGGCAAAAGCTCATCAGTCGAACGTCGATGTTCGGATGGTCCGGAAAGCGCAGGCTGTTTGCTTGGCTCACTGCTCCCGTGCCCAGGAAAAGGACTTGCCATCCGGCGTTCGCGAGCAGCCGCGAGCTGTGCTCCAGGGGCGGATAAGCCGCCGGATTCGTATACTGCACGTAGAGGACTCGGCGGCGCAAACCAGAGTCGATCTTAGCAGGAAAGGTTTGGGGATTTGATATATTGAAACCATGTCGCTGCGGCGAGTCGCTCTGGTTCTTTCCGTCTGCACGGCGCTGGTGCACGCCGCCGATCCGCAGCCGGTGCGCGCCCGCAAAGGCATGGTCGTTTCGACCGAAGAAAACGCCTCGCGCGCGGGCGTCGAAGCACTAAAACACGGAGGCAACGCCATTGACGCTGCCGTGGCCGTGGGCCTGGCGCTGGCCGTGACCTACCCTTACGCGGGAAATCTGGGCGGCGGCGGATTCATGCTGATCCGCTGGAAGGACGGCCGCAGCACATTCATCGATTTTCGCGAACGCGCGCCGGCCGCCGCGCATCGCGGCATCTATCTCGACGACAAAGGCGAGGTCATCAAGGAAGCTTCGACCATCGGATACCGCGCCTCCGGCGTGCCGGGTAGCGTCGCCGGATTCGAATACGCTCGCGGCAAATACGGTCGCAAGAAGTGGTCCGACCTCGTCAAGCCCGCCGAGAAGCTGGCGAACAAAGGCTTCGTGCTCGACTATCACGGGGGACGCTCGCTCTCGGGAACCAACGCGGCAAGGTTGCTCAGCCGTTTCCCGGAATCGAAGAGAATCTTTCTCCGCGACGGCCATCCCTACGAGGCGGGAGAAGTCTTCACTCAGAGGGATCTGGCCCGGACCTTGAAGCGCCTGCGGCAAAAAGGCGCGCAGGATTTTTATCAGGGCGCCATAGCGCGCACGCTCGCCGATTTCATGCAGCGGAACGGCGGCTTGATCACCCTCGCTGACCTGCAAAACTACAAAGTGAAGGAACGCGCCACGCTAAAGGGGATGTACAAGGGATATGAGCTGACCACCGCGCCGCCTCCGAGTTCCGGCGGAGTCGCGATGCTCGAGATGCTCAACATCCTCGACGGTGAAACGCTCACCGACAAGGACGCGCTTTCGGCGCGCGCGATTCAC
>CAZRND010000457.1:0-4051 GCA_964601345.1 uncultured Acidobacteriota bacterium
CGCGCGGCCCGCGGATCATCAACAGCGCCGTCCGCGCCGAGATGCAGAAGATTCTTGCCGAGATCAAGAGCGGTGAGTTCGCCAAGGAGTGGATCGACGAGAACCGCAAGGGCCGTCCGAACTTCAAGGACATGCGCAATCAGGAAGCGGCGCACTCCATCGAGGAAGTCGGCGCCCGGCTGCGCCAGATGATGACCTACCTCGGCAAGAGCGCCAAGGCCGCCGCCATGCCGAAACGCCAACTGGAGAGCGTCAAGTGAACATAGAGGTCTACGATACAACTCTCCGCGACGGCACGCAGGGCGAAGGAGTCTCCTTCTCCGCGGACGACAAGCTGGCCATCGCGCAGAGGCTCGACCTGCTGGGCTTCCACTACATCGAGGGCGGATGGCCCGGATCGAATCCCAAGGACGAGGAGTTTTTCAACCGCGCACGGCAGATCAAGCTGCAACACGCCAAGCTCGTGGCGTTCGGGAGCACCTGCCATCCCAAGAACGAAATCGAGACGGACGTCAACCTCGTCAAGCTGATCGAGGCCGACACGCCGGTGGTAACGATCTTCGGCAAGAGCTGGACATTGCACGTCGAGCGCGCGCTCGGGATCACGAAGGACGAGAACCTGCGGATCATTCAGGCGTCTGTGGCATTCCTGAAGTCGAAAGGACGCGAGGTTATCTACGACGCGGAGCATTTCTTCGACGGATATGCGGCCGACGCCGTGTACGCGCTCGAGACGCTGGCCGCGGCGGAAGCGGGCGGCGCGTCGCGGATCGTCCTTTGCGACACGAATGGGGGCAATCTGCCCGAGTTTATCCAGACGGCCACCCGCGCGGCGCGCGGCAAGGTGAAAGCGCCCATCGGCATCCATACGCACAACGATTGCGATCTGGCGGTGGCCAACTCCATCGCCGCGGTGGAAGCCGGCGCGACGCACGTGCAAGGAACCGTGAACGGCTACGGCGAGCGCTGCGGCAACGTGAACCTGTGTTCCCTGATCCCAGTGCTCGAATTGAAGATGCATCGCCAAGTGCTGGGCGCGGAGCGCATGGCGCAATTGCGCGCCGGCGCGCGGTTCGTCAGCGAGCTGGCCAACATGCCTCTGCGCGCCGATATGCCCTTTGTGGGACGCAGCGCCTTCGCCCACAAGGCCGGCGTGCACGTCAGCGCCGTGATGAAGGAAAAGGCCACTTACGAACACATGGAGCCGGCCCTGGTGGGCAATCACCGCCGCGTGCTCGTCTCCGAGCTCTCCGGCAAGAGCAACCTGCAATACCGGCTGAAAGAGATCGGTATGGAAGGGCTGCTCGACGGTTCCCAGACGCGCGAGCTGGTCAACGCGGTGAAGGAACTCGAGTCGATGGGCTACGACCTCGAAGTCGCGAACGGCACTCTCGAGCTGCTGGCCCGCCAGGCCACCGGAATCCCGACCGAGTTTTTCCGCCTCGAAGAGTTTCAGGTGTCCACCGAGAAGCGCTTCAGCGGGCCGCCGCTCTCGACCGCCGTGGTGAAGCTGGCCATCTCAGGACGCTCCTACAGCGCCGTGGCGCACAACTCCGGTCCGGTGCACGCCATCGACGATTGCCTGCGGCAATCGCTCTCGGCGTTCTTCCCGGCGATCGGCGTGGTGCAACTCACGGACTACAAAGTGCGCGTGCTCGGCGCCAGCCACGGGACGGCGTCCAAGGTGCAGGTGCAGATCGAGTCCGCTGACGGCGAGCGCGCCTGGACCACGGTCGGCGTCTCGGAAAACATCCTCGAGGCAAGCTGGCACGCCTTGGCCGATTCCTACCGGCTCTGGCTGGTGCGCGAATCCTTGCGGCAGCCGAATCTCGGCCGCCAATCCTCCGAAGATTACTGCTGGGGCGTGTAGAAGTTCATGGCCGGCCTCCGCGTAATGAAATTTGGCGGGACATCCGTGGGCGACGCCTCGCGCCTCGCGGCCTCCGCCGAACTCGTCAAGCAATTTGGCAAGACACAGCCCACCGTGGTGGTAACTTCGGCGATGGCCGGAATTACCAACCTGCTTGTCGACTGCGCACACGCGGCGTCGCGAGGAGGCTCCGAGCATCTTCAAAAGAATCTCGCGACGCTGCGAGCCCGGCACCTTGAGACGGCCGAAAAGCTGCTCCCCGCCCCGGCCCTGAAGGCGTTTACCGCGGCCGCCGAAAAGATTTTTGCCGAAGTGGAAAACACCTGCGAGGGCGCCGTGCGCCTGGGACATTGCCCGCCCCGCGCGCAGGACGCCATCATCGGATGCGGCGAGCGCTTGAACACCCTGCTGCTCACGGCGGCCGTCGAGCAGGCCGGCGTGAAGGCCGAGGCCGTCGAGGCAACGTCGTTCCTTGTGACCGATTCGAACTTCGGCGAGGCCGCGCCGCTGATGGAGCTGTCTATTCCGCGCGGCAAGCAGGTGCTGGGTCCTCTGCTCGAAAGAGGCATCGTCCCCATCGTCACCGGATTCATCGGCGCGACCGCCGACGGCACGCCGACGACGCTCGGGCGCGGAGGCTCGGACTACTCTGCATCGCTCGTCGCCGCATGCCTGGACGCCACCGAGTGCTGGATCTGGCCCGACGTCGAAGGCATCTTCCTGGCCGATCCGGTCTTGGTGCCGGAGGCGCCCGCGCTGTCCGCCGTGACGTATCAGGAAGCGGCCGAGCTTTCCTTCTACGGAGCGAAGGTCCTGCATCCGAAGACGCTCGCTCCACTCGCCGACCGCGCCATCCCCGTTTTCATCAAGAGCAGCTTCGCGCCGGAAAAACCGGGCACGCTCATCACGCGCGACGGCAGCGGCCTGGGCGGACGCGCCGTCACCGCGCTCAAGGGCGCCGTGCTGATCACCGTGGAAAGCCGCGGCGAACTGGGCGCGCAGCTTCTCATCGGGCGCGCGTTCTCCGTGCTCGGTCTCGACCGCATCGAGCTGCTCATGCTCTCGCAAGCGTCGAGAGAAGAGAGCTTCTGTTTCGCCGTGCATCTGCGCGATGCCGATGCCGTGCTGAGCCGCTTGCAGGAGATTTTCGCTCTCGAGCTGGCGCACGGTTACATCGAGCCGCTACGAGTCCAGGAGAAGATGGGTGTGCTGGCGATCGTGGGCAGCGGTATGCGCGGAACCGTCGGCGTCGCGGGCAAGTTTTTCTCCGCGCTGGCCGCGCAGGGGATCAACATCGCCGCCATCGCCCAAGGCTCGTCCGAGACCAACATCTCCGTGGTCGTTGCCGAGTCGGCCCTGCCCGCGGGCGTGCGCGCCATTCACAAGGCGCTGCTGGAGAATCCCTCGTGACGCCTGTCCGTGTCGGCATCGTCGGATTCGGAAACGTCGGTGCTGGCGCGGCTCGCATTCTCGAAGATCATCGGGACGACATCCGCCGCAAGTCCGGCATCGACATTCGCGTCGCCGCCGTCTGCAGCCGCCACATCCACGAGTGCGACACCTCGTTCCTCGATCCGCAGGTGCGGCGCTTCAAAGACTGGCGCGAGGTCATCGCGGCCTCGGGCGTGAACATCGTTGCTGAGCTGGTCGGCGGGACCGGCGTCGCCGCCGAGATCGTGCGTGCGGCGATCGCCGCGGGCAAGACCGTCGTCACCGCAAACAAAAATCTGCTCGCCGCGCAAGGGACCGAGCTGGAACAACTGGCCCGCAATGCCGGCGTGGGCCTCGAGTGCGAAGCCGCCGTCGCGGGGGGCATTCCGGTGCTGGCGGCGCTGCGCGAGGGGCTGGCTGGCGATCGCGTGCAGGCGCTCTACGGCATCGTCAACGGGACGGCCAATTTCATCCTGACGACGATGGAATCGGCGGGGCGCGGCATGGAAGACGTCCTGGCCGAGGCGCAGAAACTCGGCTACGCGGAAGCCGATCCAAGCGCCGACGTCGAAGGCTGGGACGCGCGCTTCAAGCTCGCGATTCTCGCGCGCCTGGCGTTCGGCTGCGACGTGCCGGTCGAAACGATCCCCTGTCAGGGAATCACGCGTATTTCGAGCGTCGATTTTCTCTATGCCCGCCGGCTCAACGCCACCATCCGTCTGATCGGCGCGGCGCAACGCAGCCCGAGTG
>CAZRND010000458.1:0-4046 GCA_964601345.1 uncultured Acidobacteriota bacterium
CATCATGAGTCACCAGACCCTGCGGCGCGGCACAGTTGGCCTGATCGGTCTGAGGATTATGCTCTTCTCCAGTCTGGCCACCTCTCGCAAGACGGTACTACACGCGTATGCTGTTCCAGCGAATTGCCTTACGTGTGCCCAGAAGGGGAACAGTCCGGTCAAGATGGAGAGCGATTGTAAAGCGGCTCAAGCGTCTGCCACCCCCAAAGTGGTAACCGCAAAGCAGGATCCGCCTCGCAAGCAACGCAAGGAATCCTGGTCCGACTGGCTTCGCGCCATGATCCTGTAGCATCCTGTTGGCAATAAAGCAGTTAAGCAGCGGGGAGAACGCGGAATCCCTCTTGTTCCGCGAATTCGCCTAGGCGTCGGTCCAAACAAACGAAACCCTGTCCTTGCGGTTCGCCCTCGCACCAGATGAGAGCAGCCGACAGTTGGAGAGCATCGGCGCCACGAAGCGGGTGATGCGACAACAGACGGGAAGCCTGTTCACGAAGCTTCTCGGTTGCTGGGAGGACCCGGAGGGCGGGAATGATTTTCCGGAGCCTCTCGAGGCCTTCGTCCCTCTGGCTTGCGGTAACGACGCTCTCGCGATAGCGGCGGTAGATGGCCGACGTGCATTCCACAGGGCTGGCCCACCAAATCGCAGCCGCGCCGTCACGTCCAAGCAGGACCGACAACTCTCGAGAGCGCTGCTCGGCTAGGAGAACCGGAACCAGGGCAGAAGCGTCCCAGAACATCAACGGCCTTCCCGGCGTTCTTGAACCAACGCCGCTAACACGCTCGTCCCGGCTCTTGTATCCGCGGGACTCTTCGAAGATCTGAGGAGCCAAGTCGGCATCTTGCTTCTGGCCGGAATCAAGAGACCGGCTTTCACAAGCCGGCGCTCTCGCGACTCGTTTCGCTCCGGTGGGCTCAGCGGGACGATCTTGGCCACGGGCGATCCGTGCTCCGTGATCACCACTTCACTGCCCGCCTTCACCCGCCGAAGGTAGCTGCTCAAATTCGCTTTCAATTCGGCCACGCCCGGTTGTCTCATGTGACTAGTATGGTCTGATTCTCTCTCCCCGTCAACTGGCACCCCCAGGCAGGGCCTGTATGATGTCACCGAGGAGG
Organism: uncultured Acidobacteriota bacterium; assembly: GCA_964601345.1. GTDB lineage: Bacteria > Acidobacteriota > Terriglobia > JAJPHL01 > JAJPHL01 > CAZRND01. The sequence continues at coordinate 1,114 of CAZRND010000458.1, forward strand.
GCATCCCATGCAACGACGAGATTTCCTATTTTCATCGGCGGCCTTGTGGAATCCACCGGCCCAGAGCCAAAACACGGCGCTCCAGTCAGAAGTTGTCATAGAGCGGCCGGCCACCGGCAAGCCCCGCACGGGGAAAGTCGTGGCCGCGATCCAGCCGCATTCGGATGACATCCCCATCTTTGCCGGCGGCACGGTCGCCAAGCTCATCGACGAGGGGGCGACCGGCTACCTCATTCGCACCACGAACGACGAGTGCGCCGGACAAGGGTCGATCGGCGAAACCGTGCTGGCCAACGAGCGCGATACGCGCGAGGTGGCTCGCGCGCTCGGGCTCAAGCAGGTCTTCGACCTGAACTATCGCAACCATCGCATGGACGGCATCTCGCATCTCGAGTATCGCGCCCGGCTGATCTTCCTCTTCCGGCTCCTCAAAGTGGACACAGTGGTCTGCTACGATCCTTGGGGACATTACGAAGAAAATCCCGACCACTCGGTCACCGCGCAGGGCGTCGAAGCCGCCTGCTGGATGGCGGGCATGGACAAGGATTATCCCGAGCACTTCGCCGCCGGACTCCAGCCGCACGGCGTCAGCGAGAAGTATTACTTTGCGCGCGGCCCGCAGATCGTGAACCGCGTGGTGGACATCACCGCGATGGTCGAGAAGAAAGTAGACGCGCTGCGCATGAACAAGGCGCAAGGTCCAGCCGGGGATGCAGGCGCGCGCCTGAAGGCGTCGCTCGCCGCGCGCAATCAGCGCCTGCCGCTCCTGGGCGACAACGACGAAACCGCCAGCCGCCAGTACATCAAGGAATTTGTCCTGGGAATGAACCGCGACTTAGGCAAGCAGCACGGCCTGGAGTACGCGGAGGGCTTCCACTACATCGGGCCGGCAACGTCGCCGGTGGACGCGTACACCAGGCAAAACGCAGTAGCTAGATAAACAGGTCCGCCGCTACTCCGAAGAGGTCGGCGAGCTTGCGGGCCTGCGCCTTGCTGATCTCCCTTTTGCCGTGTACGACGTTGGAGACCACGCTGCTCGAGCCGAAAACGGAGATCAAGTCGCGCTGGCGCAGACCCCGCTGCTCCATCAGGAACAGGAGCATCTTTCTAGCGTCCAATCGAGGCAGCGGATGGCGCCGCACGTCATAGTCCTCGATCAGCCTGGTGAGCAGTGCTTGCAGGGTTCGCTCTTCCGGAGTTATGGTGTGCTCGGCAAAGTCCAGTTTCTCGAGGCGATCCGCCATGGACTCAAACTCGGTGTCGCTCTCAATGACTTTGGGACGCGCCTGCGCCAGGAGGCGTCCATAACGAATCGGATTGATGGCCGTTACGCCCATTTCATCCACTCCTTGCGATCATACTCGGCATGAGTCAGCAGTGCCTTGATGAAGATGCGTTGCCCGACATAGTTGACTCGCGTGATCAAACGATAGCGATTCCCCTTGATGTTGAAGATCAGCACGTGCCCTACTTGGTCCGCGGACGGGAAATCGCGCCGAACTTCTTGCAGGCCTTTCCACTTCGCCCGACGCACGATGTGAAACCACGCCACCAAGGGATCCCTTGTGCTGGCATGTTCAGCCGCCGCTCTCAAAATGCCGCGCCGGCTGATTACGTTCACAGGGCAATGCTAGCATAATGCTAGCGTTTGGTAAACTGTTAGCTAGTCGCTGGCGGGAGGCTTTGCGGGCGCCGCAGGCGCGCGCAAAGCGAAGTAGCTGCGCGCAAATGCGGCGTGTTCGCCGCCCGGCTCGACCGTCACCGCCTGGACCGTGTAGCGGCCGGCGGCCAGTTTTTCGAGCGGCATGCTGATGCGGAAGCTTACCGTCCGGGTCTTCGCGTCGATCTCCGCCGGTTCAACGAGAGGCGTCTCCACGCTCTTTACGCCGTTGCGGAAGAGCACCAGGCCCGCGCGCAACGTCGCAGGATCGAGCTTCGGCGGCGCATACGCCTGGAAGACCACGTACAAATGCTGGTCGCCGGTGAAGACGCGCGTCACGCTCGGGATCAGCCGGTCGCCGCCGACTTCAAGAGGCGACTTCTCCACTTTGGAGTCTCTGGCAAGTCCCCTGGTCTCGACTTCCTTGGACGCCTTGCGCGCCGGCTCCACCTGGCTCGAGAGCAGCACCGAGCTGAGCTCGAGCTTCTGCGCCTGCGCCGTCGGCAAGAAGAGCTTCTGCTCGAACGTGCCGATCTTGCCGGTCTCGTTCTCGCGCGCCAGGAACTTCATCGTGTAATACCCGGGACCGAGGATCAGCCCGCCCTGATACACCAGCGCGCGCTGCTTGATCTTCTCGAACTGCTCGTTGTCGAGCCGAACTTTGATGGTGTCTCTCAATGTCCCGACGACGCGCTTGGACTTCTCTTCCCGCACCTCGGCGGCGAAATCGAATTGCGCCTCCTTACGGCCCTTCTTCTCCGCCCAGTCGAGCGCGCTCGACGAGAGCTTTGCGGACACGGGGACGAAGACTTCGTTGATGCGTCCGTTCAGACGGAAATGCGAGGTCTCGACCACAACCGGCAGTTCGTTGAAGGCATTTTCCGCCGTCATCGCGTCACCGAGTTGCCGCTCGCGGTCCTCGGTCGAGAAAATCTTGTAATCCTTCGGCGCGTAGTAGCCCTCGCGCGAGCGGACCTTCGCGCCCGGCGCATCCACCTTGATGCGCACACGCCGCCACTTGCCGTTCATCGCCGGATTCGTGCTGCGATAGCCGATCAGGTAATAGCCGGACGTGGCGGCCTGGACTTGGTTGAAGACCAGCTTCAGGTCGCCTTCGTCGAAGAACGCCTTGCCGCCGGTATCGCCGGCCAGGGTAGCGAGCGTCTTGCGCGGGTCTTAGCGCGAATCGGGCCTCCGGCAGACGGGCGGGGGTGTCGGGGTCGGTCAGGGCGAGCGTCGTGATGCCCGCGTCCGCCATGCGCCCGACGAGCTC
>CAZRND010000459.1:0-4042 GCA_964601345.1 uncultured Acidobacteriota bacterium
GGCGCGTTGATCCAGATATCGAAGTTGGCGTTGATCCACGAGCCGGGCACCACATGACGGAAGCTTCGGCGGGCCGGCACCGCCTGGCACGCTTCGTTGCCGGTCACCGCCTGGATTTCGGGATCGGACGCCAAACCGCGGTAGAAGGCGCGCAGAAATTCGCGTCCGCTCTGCGGATAGTATTCCCAGGCATTCTCCCCGTCGAGGATGATCGGCACCACGGGATCCGAGAGGCCCGCGGCGGCGCGGCGGATTCGTCCGACGAGATCGCGGGCTGCGTCACCGGGATCCATGTTGGAGTAGACGAAGCCCACGAGATCGGAAAACTGGTGATCGCGGAAATAGAGGCGCAGCGGTCCCGACGGCGTTTCGAGGTCGTATCCAGCGTAGAGAGAATCGGCATTGCCGGGGACGCCGTTTCCATCGCGCGGGAAACCCATCTGCAGCGTGCGTCCGAGTACGCCCTCATCGGTCGCCGCCCAAGTGAATCCAACTTCGGCGGCGAGGCCGAGCGCTTCGTCGGAGACCGATCCTTCCGACGGCCAGAGACCGCGCGGGCGCCGGCCGAAGACCTGCTCGTGTAAATTGGCGGCGCGCTCGAGATGCAGCCGCGCGTCCTCCGGATGGTGGAAATGGCGCGGCAACTTTCCGCCCGGATGCGACTCGGCGCCGCTCTCGGTATCGCAGATCAACGGCAGGATCGGGTGATAGAACGGCGATGTGGTCAGCTCCACTTGCCCTGAGTCCTGCACGGCGCGGTAAGCGCTCAAGACCTTGCCCATCAGTTCCTGATGTTTGGCGCGCAGGGCTTTCTGATCATCGGTCGTATAGCCGCGTCCCTTTTCCACCAGCGCGCGAACGACCGGATCTTGTTGGTGATAGATTTCGTCGAACCAGGAGAGTTGCGAGAGTACCTGCAAATCGGTGAAATCCTGACGGGAGAAGAGCGGCACCGCCTTCTCGGGCGCCGTTCCCGCGGAGTGCCGCATGCCGTGAAGCTGCCGGTAACGAGGATATCGTGCAATGATGCGGTCGTAGTTGGCTTGGAAGAGCCAGGTCAGCGCCTTCAGCCGTTGATCGGGCGTGAGCGTCTCGGCCGGCTGGAAGACCAGTTGCATCACCGGCTCGCGCGCCTGGTCCGCGGCGTATTCCTGAATCTGCTTCACCAGCGACGGCACCAGGTTGAAGGTCATGTGGACTTCGGGAAACTCCTCGACCATGGCGGCCATGCCGTAGTAGTCCTTGAGCGCGTGCATGCGCGTCCACGGCAGGCAGTATTCTCCCGTGATGAGATCTTTGTAGTACGGCTGGTGCATGTGCCAGAGGAGCAGGACCCGGATCATGTTGAGGACGCCAGCATCTCGCTTAATTCTTGCTGGAAACGCCGGTAAGCCGCAAGCATTTCCGGCGTGGCGGCGACTTCCTGATCTTTAGCCTGGAAGATTTTCGATCCGTCGCGCTCGACGAGCACGCCGATGCGCTCGCCGATGAGGTATCCGGCCGTGCCCAGCATCTGCATCTTTCCCTCGGGCGTCTGGGCGATCAGGGCGACAAAATTCTCGCGCACGGCTGCGACGCAGCGAGGATACGCCTCAAATGTGCGGAATTCGAATCCGCGGTCGGTCATGACAAACTGATGCTAACAGGAAAATCAGCCCTTGACGGAAATGCGCCTAAGATTGATGACCGTGCGTCCGGAAATGGGCCGGCCGAAGAGCGTCGCCGGCTCAAATTGCGTAAAGACCATCATCTGGCGCAGCTCGGAGGCCTGCGTCGGATGCAGCGAGCCGCCGTTCAGGATGCGGTAATCGACGATTCGTCCTTGATCGTCCACGTTGGTCTCGAGCCACAAACCCTCTTCCGTGGTGTTGAAGGGAATCGGCGGAGCGATTCGCAGTTTGGGGGGCGTGGTCAGAGCGACCGGCACATCGTCAATGAAGTCGTTCCGCGTAACGAACGTGTGAATGAGAACACCGAAGGTCAGCACGGTGGCGAGAAGTCCCGCGGTTGCGGGGATGGCGAGCGGGCGAAGGACGTTATCGAGGCGTACGCCGATGCGATTCCAGAACGAGATCTGCGAGCCGCCGGCGATCCGCAGCCGGATGGACATTGCCAGGTCGCTCGGGGGCTCCACTCGTCCGTGGCTTCGCACGAGCGCGCGCAGATTCTCAAGCTCCCCGGCTTCGTCCGCGCAGGAAGGGCAATCTCCCAGATGCCTGCGCAGGGCCTGGGCCTTCTCCCAAGGGAGAGCCCCGTCCATGAAGCAGGAAAGATTCGTCTTCGTTTCTGAACAATTCATAGCGTCACCTTACGTTCATTGCCGGTTCCAAATTAGCGCGGGGCGTTTTCGTCTTTAGCAATCCTGCCAGCCGCTGCTTCAGCGCGCCACGGCCGCGGGCCACACGGGACTTCACCGTTCCTAACGACACTTGCAAGGTCTCGGCGATCTCCTCGTAAGTGAAATCCTCCAGGTCGCGCAGCACCACCGCCGTCCGGTAGGTCTCGGGCAATTCCGCCAGAGCCCGGTCCACGGCTTCGCGGGTTTCCCGCGCCACGGTCAGCTCGAAGGGCGAGCTGCCGGTCTCGACGAGTGAATCGCCGAGCGTCACGCCATCGACGTCTCCGTGTCCCATCGAAGTTTCCAAGGACGTTTCGCGGCGCCGGTGCCGGTTCCACCAACGGCGATAGTTGCATCCCTCGTGGATGGCGATCCGGAAGATCCAGGTCTTGAGCGAGGAGTGGGCCTGGAATTTGTCGAGGCCCCGGTGGACCTTCAGGAAGACCTCCTGGACCGTGTCGGCGGCGTCGCTGGGATCGCCAACGATTCGGTAAACCAAGTTGTAAACGGAAGCGTGGTAACGGTTTAGCAGCCGGTCAAAGGCTTCCTGTGAGCCCGATCGGACGGCCGAGACGAGCTCGGCATCCTCGCTGCCAAGCGGCCACGCGCTGGCGAGCATATCCGCCATATTCATAAAGACTCCACACCGGCCTGGAAAGTTCCCGCGAAAATCATATCACCGTCTCTCGCAGACGGATGCGCCGAGCGAATTGCGATTCTCCGCCACCAGACGGTAGCCGAGCCATAGGCCGGGACGCAGGAGCGGAGTGCCTGCCGCCGCAGCCAGATAACGATGTCCCGACGCTGCCAGCAGGGCCGAGAGCGCCAGACTGCCGCCGAGCACCGAGCCGTCGGCAGCTATCCAATGCATCTGCCGGCTGCTCCACTTGAGAACGTCGGGGGGAAGGTCCGCTTGCACTTCCTGGTAGGGTCGCGCGGCGAAGGGCTTTTTGGCAAAGCGCCTCATGCGATCGAGCATGTCGGCGCAAAAACCGCACTCGCCGTCCCAAAGGAGCTGGTTGCGCAACGAGGCGGGAAGGACGACGCCCGGAAACGTCTCAGGTACTTCACGCAAGCGCCGCCAGTGGTCGTGCCAGGTCATACGAAGGACCTGGCACTATGTTACCTCATTACGGCTGATTACACTGTGGCCGCGTGCACGCCATACCTGGCGGCCGGTTCGGTACGAGACAGGTTGGGCATCATGGCCTGGCGCGCGGACTCATACGTGTTCCACTGCGCGGCGTCCGGGAGCGCGGGAATGGTCACAAATTCGCCTTGATCGAAGCCGGCGAGAGCGGCATCCACCATATCCTCGGCGGTCATCACGATCTCGTGCGGCAATTGTTCGACCGGCTTGCCGGCCGCGTTCCAGAAATTCGTGGCAGTAGCTCCGGGCAACACGGCCTGAACCTTCACTCCCGTATTGGCCAGTTCGTGCCGCAACGACTGGCTGAGGCCAAGCAGAAAAGCTTTCGTGCCGCCGTAGACGCCGTTGAGGATCTCCGGGGCGACCGCGACGACGGAGGCGATGTTGATGATCACACCCGCGCCGCGCTTCACGAATCCGGGCACGACGGCGTAGGTGAGGCGCATCGGCGCATCGACATTGAGGGCGATCATCCGGCTCATTTCGTCGACGTCCGAATTCAGCAACGGCGCGGTCGCGCCCACGCCCGCGTTGTTCACGAGCAGCGTGACTCG
>CAZRND010000460.1:0-4038 GCA_964601345.1 uncultured Acidobacteriota bacterium
CGACTGTGATCGGCACCGTGGGCAGCGACGAAAAGGCCAAGCTCGCTAGCGCCAACGGATGTACTCATCCCATCGTTTACACGCGAGAGAATTTCATCGAGCGTGTTCGCGCGCTTACGCAGGGCGCGGGCGTGCCCGTGGTCTACGACTCGGTCGGCAAAGATACCTTCGAGGCTTCGCTCAATTGTCTGCAGCCGCGCGGGATGATGGTCAGCTACGGAAACGCTTCGGGCGCGGTGCCTCCGTTTGCCATTGGGCAACTCGCCGCGAAAGGTTCGCTCTTTCTGACGCGTCCCAGCCTCGCCCACTACACCACCTCGCGCGAAGAGCTGTTGGCAAGCGCGAACACGCTCTTCGACGTGGTGCGCAAGGGCATCGTCAAGATCCAGGTCAACCAGACTTACGCTTTGAAGGACGCGGTCCAGGCCCATTGCGATCTTGAATCGCGCAAGACCACGGGATCGACCGTTTTACTTCCTTAAGGCTTCGACGCGCTGCCGCACGCGAGCGACGAAGCTGCCGTCTTTGATATCGCCGAGATTGATTTCCACGTTGGCGAGAGCGCCATCGAGAGCGGCTTGCGCCAGCAAGCCGCCGACCTTGAGATCGCTGGCCATTGCCGGGCTGGTGATGCCCGCAAGCTCTGAGAGTGCGCCGCGGATTGCCGCGGCGCACTCGGCCGTCTCAAGCGGAACTTCCGTCGCCAGTCGCAAAGCTTTTTGAATTGCATCAGGGCGCTCGGGCGAATCCTTCGGGAGCTTGTACGCCGCGGAGACGGTGTTGTACGCGGCGGCGTCGCGATCGACCGCGGCGAGCATCGCGGCGATCTCGCCCTCGAGTCGCTCGAGCGCCGCGGCGTGCGCCGCGTCATGCTGCACGTAAGCTTTTTTGCCGCGCGACATGGCCGTGACCATCCGTCCGAGCGCGGCGGCGAGAGCGCCGGCGGCAGCCGCGACGCTGCCGCCGCCCGGTGCAGGCGTCGGCGCGGCAACGGCGTTCACAAATTCCGCAAGTCCATTCGGCTTCACTTCGCGCGCCAGACGATTCTCGATAATCATCAGCGGGCTGAAGTTCTCCACCTTCAGGTAGGCGGAAGAAACGTCCTCGAGCGCGCGCTTCGGGATGAGCCCGATAATTTCGCTCCCCACGATCGACGCGCCGAGCGCTGTCGCTTCTTTTTTCACCGCCTCGAAGACGGTCGCTACGCCGGTGGTCTCGAAGTCGGTGAGGTTCATGGAGACCTGCGCGATGCCGCGCGCCTTGAGCTCGACGCCCATGCCTTTCACGCACGCGAGTCCCCCGCTCGATGCGCGGACCGTCTTGGCGATTTGCTTGGCGATGCCGACGTCGGCGGTATCGAGGTTGATGTTGTAAGCGATCAGGAACTTTCGAGCGCCGACCACGACCGCGCCGGCCGTCGGATGCAACCGCGCTTCGCCGAAATCCGGCATGCGATCCGGGTTCGTCGCGATTTCCGCGCGGATGCCTTCGTACTGGCCTTTGCGAATCGTCTCGAGGTTCTTCCGCTCGGGACGCTGTGCCGCCGCCTCGTAGAGATAGACGGGCAGACCCAGCTCCTTCCATATGCGCTCGCCCAGTCTCTTCGCAAGCGCAACGCACTCGTCGAGCGTCGCGCCTTCGAGGGGAACGAACGGGACCACGTCGGCAGCACCGAGGCGCGGATGGCCGCCGGTGTGCACGTTCAGATCGATGAGCTCCACGGCTTTCGCGACGCCGCGAAACGCCGCTTCGGCCGCCGCTTCCGGCGCGGCCGCCAGCGTGATCACCGAGCGGTTGTGGTCGCCGTCCATCTCGCGATCGAGAATCGCGACTCCGGAGACGCTGGAGATGGCTCGCACAATCGCGTCGACCTTTGCCGCGTCGCGCCCTTCACTGAAATTCGGTACGCACTCAATGAGCCGGCTCAATGACTTTCCCTTCTTTGATGGTCTTCCAGCAGTGGTTCATTCCGAAGTAATAGGGAATCTCGCGGTAATCCTCGACATTGAAGATGGCCAGGTCGGCCTGCTTGCCGGGCTCGAGCGAACCGATTTGCGACGCGCGACCGATGGCATGCGCGGCGTTGAAGGTGGCGGCCGTGATGGCTTCTGCGGGACTCATGCGCATATGCGCGCACGCGAGCGACAGGGTCATCTGCATGTTCAGAGTCGGACTCGTACCGGGATTGAAATCCGTCGCCAGCGCGACGGCCGCGCCGCCGTCGATCAGGCGACGCGCCGGCGGATAGCGTTTCAGCCCCAGATGAAAACAGGCTCCTGGCAACAGCGTCGCGATGGTGTTCGAGCGCGCGAGACGCCCGATGTCCTGCGACGTGACGTAATCGCAGTGATCGGCGCTCGACGCGCCGAGCTTCACGGCGAGCGATGTCGCGCCGGTGTGCGTGAGCTGCTCGGCGTGGATCTTGAGTTTCAGCTTGTGGCGCTTCGCGCATTTCAAGATCGTCTGCGTCTCGGCGAGCGTGAATGCGCCGCGATCGCAAAAGACGTCGCAGAACTCGGCCAGACCCAGGCTGGCGACGTGCGGGATGAGCTCGCGCGTGAGCATCCGCACGTATTTGTCGCGGCGTGTGCGATACTCCGCGGGAACGACGTGTGCGCCGAGGAACGTCGCGACGAGATCGGCGCCGGTCAATTTCGCGGCGTCGCGGATGACGCCGAGCGTTTTGATTTCGCTCTCGGCATCGAGTCCATAGCCGCTCTTCACTTCGAGCGTCCCGGTTCCGTAGGTCAGGGCCTGTTGCGCGAAGTGCACGGCGCGCGCCAGCAGATCGCGACTATGAGCGGCTCGCAACGACGCGACGCTCGACGCGATTCCGCCACCAGCCTTGGCGATCGCCTCGTAGCCCGCGCCGGCGAGGCGCATTTCGTAATCGCGAAGGCGCGATGCGGCAAAGACCAGGTGCGTGTGGCTGTCGACGAAGGCGGGCATCACGACTTTTCCCGCCGCGTAGAGGACTTCGGCATCGTCCGCATGGACATCGGCGCTACGGCCCGTGGCCACGATTCGTCCGTTGCGGATCAGCACAGCGCCGTCTTCGATCAGGCCGACGCGCGCCAGGTCGGCGCGACGGCGCGGACCGGGCGGTCCGGCCAGCGTCAAAAGCTGGGACGCTCCGGTCACGAGCAAGGTGTTCGCCATTAGACTTTGGGGATTCGCAGATCGGATGTCGCCGCGAAGGTCTTCGCCTCGTCATATCCAGCGTCCACGTGGCGCACGACGCCGATGCCCGGATCGTTCGTGAGGACGCGCTCCAGCCGCAGCGCGCCATCCGGCGTCCCGTCGGCCACCGAGACTTGACCTGCGTGCATGGCGTATCCGATGCCGACGCCGCCGCCGTTGTGGAACGAGACCCAGCTCGCGCCGGACGCCGTGTTCAGCAGCGCGTTCAGGATCGGCCAGTCGGCGATGGCGTCGCTGCCGTCGCGCATGGACTCGGTCTCGCGATAGGGTGAAGCCACCGATCCGCAATCGAGATGATCGCGCCCGATCACGATCGGCGCGCGCAACTTTCCTTGAGCCACGAGCTCGTTCATCGCCACGCCGAACCTGGCGCGCTCGCCGTAGCCGAGCCAGCATATGCGCGAGGGCAGTCCCTGGAACTGGACGCGCTTGCGCGCCAGCTCGATCCAGCGCGAGAGGATGCGATCTTCGGGGAAAAGCTCGAGCACCAGGTCGTCGGTGGCAGCGATGTCGGCGGGCTCGCCCGAGAGAGCGGCCCAGCGGAACGGTCCGCGCCCTTCGCAGAACAGGGGACGGATGTAGGCCGGCACGAATCCCGGAAAATCGTAAGCGTTCGCGACTCCGGCCTTGTGCGCCATGGTGCGGATGTTGTTTCCGTAGTCGAACGTCACCGCGCCCATCTTCTGTAGCGCGAGCATGCCTTCCACGTGTCGGGCGATCGACTCCATGCTGCGCTTCAGATAATCCTGAGGATCGCGGCGGCGAAGTTCATCCGCCTGCTCGACGGTGAGGCCGCGCGGGATGTATCCGACGAGCGGATCGTGCGCGCTGGTCTGA
>CAZRND010000461.1:0-4030 GCA_964601345.1 uncultured Acidobacteriota bacterium
GAGCGCATTGCGGCTATTGGGCGCTCGTCCTGTCCGCGCTCTGCGGGGTTCGCGGCCACGTGTTTGCTTTCGAGCCTTCGACGAAGAACTTTGAGCGTTTGACGCGCAACCTGCGACTGAACCGCACGGCCAACATTACCGCCATCAATCGGGCTGTGTCCGACCGCGAAGGAACGATGATGATGCGAGAGGACGGCAGCGTCAGCTCATTGGTGACGAGTCGCAACGTTGACAGCGGCGATAACCTGATCGAGGTGCAGACCCTCCGTCTCGATGACTTTGTTTTTCGGGACGGGTACGCGCCTCCGTCGCTCCTGCTCATTGACGTAGAGGGCCACGCTGGAAGCGTGCTGCGGGGAGCACGGGAACTCCTGCGCCAGAGTCGGCCGCAGATCTGTTGCGAGATTCACAATCCTCAGGAAGAGGCGGCAGTCACAAGCGTGGTGGAGTCCTTCGGCTACGAAATGCAGAGAATATCCCCGTCACGGGCTTACCCTATGCAGGTCCATTGGTTCAGAAAAGACGCTGCTCCGACCTCTGTCAATCGAGCGCCAGCGGCGTGATCACTCCGCTTTTCTTGACTCCGAGACGAATCGGTCGCGGCGGACCCTTTGCCGGCAGCGTGACTTCGACCCAGAGCTCTTCTCCCTTCTGACGAATCGAAGGATCCGGCACATGCTCCGGAATGAAGTATGCCAGCGGCTCGCCCGTTCCGACCAAGCGGATGCGCACGTAGCGACCGCGAATCGGCAGATTCGGATCGTACGGCATGGCCTGCCGCCACTCCCGCGGATAACGCCAGCGATCCACCAGCAGCTTCGCGCCGATGCCGAGGACCATGGCCAGGTGCACCGCGGCTACGATGAGACCTCTCTGCAGGCGGGTCATGACGCAGCTCCCTGGAGACGCGCTACGAGAATGCGGCGCGTCCGATGCAGAGCCCAGCCTCCGCCGAGGAAAAGAATACCGAGGCCGATCAGGCTCAGAGAACGATCGAGCTTGTCCATGACGTTCGAGAAATAGAACGTCACGATGGTCAGGCTGAAACAGGCCATGCCCAAGTCGATTCTGGCGCGATGAGATTCGGCCACGCCCCACGCCACGAGCGCGACTGCCCCGAGAGCGCACCACGCGTAAGGAAACAGATCCTGCAAGCGAGGCTCGGTCATCCCCAGAACGATCACCCAGGGAACGGCCAGCAAATTCCTCCAGGCGTCAGGGCCGCGAAGAAAAAAAGCCAGCGCCGTTGGCAGGGCGAACGCGGGAGCCCAGCCGGCAACAGTACCGGTGGGGGAGCCGGTCATCGAGCGGTGCGCGGACACCATCACGATCAGCGAGAATGGGATGAACATCACCGCGCCGATCACCGACAAACCGCGGTGAAAGAGAGTGTCCCGATCGCCGGTCCGCGCGGAAAGATAAGTGATGACCAGAAGGAGCCAGCCATGGGCGAGGATCTTTTCCGCCCAACTGCTGTCGGCAAACACGGCCCATTCGCCTGATACCCAAGCCGGAGTGAGCAGCGCCGCAAGGAGAGCCTGGCTCCAGTTCTCCAGGACGGCCCACGCGATCCAGGCGCCGAGAGCCCAGAGCATGATTCCGGCAGGCCAGTGTTCCTCCATGTTGAAAATCTGCCCGGAGAGAAAGATTCCCGCTCCCAAGGCGATCGTCCCGACGAAATGCAGCGTCGTCGCCAGCTTCGAGAAGCGATCGGCGCTGAACGCCCCGCCCAAATGAAAGATCGCCGTTAAGGAAAGCACCAGAGTGAAACGTTCGGCGGGCGATAGCGTGTCCCAATGAGCAGAAACGAAGAGCAGGATCCCTGCGCTCAACGTGATCGCGCCCAGAGCGAGAGCCACAATGATCGAGCGGTTTAATCCATGCGCCGGGGCGTGTTCCGCCTCATAGGCGCGAATGCGGTCGGCGGTGGCGCCGTCGATCAGGCCGGCCTTCAGCCAGCGATCCAGGGCCGACTTCCAATCCATGGGGCCGAGTATACGCTATAATGCCGTTCTGCCATGAGCGCCTCCATCCTGGTCGTCGACGACGATCCGATTCTCGCCAGCGTCATCACCACGGCGCTCTCGGATTACGACGTCACGGTGGCGACATCCGGCGAGCAGGCGCTCGAGTTGTTTTCCCAGCGCGCGTTCGACCTGGTGCTCTGCGACCTGGTGCTGCCGGGCATCGGCGGGCTGGAAGTGATTCGCAAGATCCGGGCGTCGAAGAAAGCGGTCCGCGTGATGGTGGTCAGCGCCCATGGGACCACCGAACATCTTCTCGAAACCCTGCGCGAAAACGTGGTCGATTTCCTGGTGAAGCCGTTCTCGGTGGAAGAGCTGGGCGTTACCGTCCAGAACCTGCTGGAGAACGAACGCGCCATCCAGGTGATTTCGGCGCAGCCGAAGTGGGTGGAGATCCGCGTGCCCGCCAGCTTCCAGGTGGCGGCCAGCCTCGAGACCTTCTTCAACAACCTGCAAGGGGGCATGGACGAGATCACGCGGCGAAGCGTGGTCATTGCTTTCCGCGAGCTGCTCAACAACGCCATCGAGCACGGCTGCCACGGCGACGTGAAGCGGATGATCAACATCAGCTACACGCGCTTCGACCGGGCCATCATTTACCGCATCGAAGATCCCGGCAGCGGATTCGACTTTGCGTCTCTGCCCCACGCGGCCATCTCCTATCCGGAGGATCCCACCGGCCACCTCGAGACCCGCCAGCAGCAAGGTCTGCGGGCCGGAGGCTACGGGCTGCTGTGGATCCAGCGGCTGGCCGACGAAGTGGTCTTTAACGAGCGTAGAAACAAAGTGGTGTTCATCAAATACCTCGATCCCGAAAATCCCGCCGCGGAGAAGACAGACAAAGCATGACCGGTACGATGATGCAGTTCCCGCTGACGTTGACGGCGATCCTCGAGCGGGCGCCGAAGCTTTTTGGGCCTGTCGAGGTCGTTTCTCGGCGGCCCGACAAATCCCTCCACCGCTACACGTATGCCGATTACTACCGCCGCACCAAGGCGCTTTCGGCGGCGCTGCTGAAGGCTGGATTGCGGCGTGGCGACCGTGTCGGCACGCTGATGTGGAATCATTACGCGCACCTCGAAGCGTACTTCGGAATCCCGGTGTCCGGCGGCGTCCTGCACACGCTGAATCTGCGCCTGCATCCGCGCGACTTGAGTTTTATCGTCAACCACGCGGACGACCGGTTTCTGATCATCGACGACGTGCTTCTGCCGCTCTACGAAAAGTTTCGCGCGGACGTGCATCCCGAGAAGATCATCGTGGTTTCGCTCTGCGGCTCTCCGGCTCCTGCAGGGTTCGAGGATTACGAGAAGTTCATTCAAACGGGCGACCCCGACTTCGACTTTCCGGCTCTCGATGAAAACGAGCCGGCCGCGATGTGCTACACGTCGGGAACCACGGGCAATCCGAAGGGCGTAGTCTACACGCATCGCGCCAGCGTGCTGCACTCCTTCGCCGCGTCGCTCTCCGACACGCTCGCGATTTCGCAGCGCGACGTCGTCCTGCCCGTCGTCCCGATGTTCCATGCCAACGCCTGGGGCATTCCCTTCGCCGCGGTGATGATGGGCGCGAAGCAAGTGCTGCCCGGCCCGCATCTCGACGCCGAGAGCCTGCTCAATCTTTTCGAGCAGGAGCGCGTGACTTTTTCGGGCGGCGTGCCGACCATTTGGATGGGCGTGCTCGAAGCGCTGGAGAAGAATCCCGGCCGTTGGAAACTGGTTCCCGGCATGCGCATGCCGGTCGGCGGCTCGGCCCCGCCCGCGTCGATGATCCAGCGGCTCGACCGCCAGAATCTCCGGCTGATTCACGCCTACGGTCTCACCGAGACCGCGCCGCTCGCGACGGTATGCCAGCTTCAGGCCCATATGGACGACTGGCCCGAGGAGAAGAAACTCGCGATACGCACTCTGCAGGGACGCCCCAGCCCGTTCGTCGATATGCGCGTCGTCGGCGACAACGGCGAAGCGCCGTGGGATGGAAAGACGCTCGGCGAGCTGCAATTGCGC
>CAZRND010000462.1:0-2670 GCA_964601345.1 uncultured Acidobacteriota bacterium
AAAAGGCGGACCTGAAGGTCTCGGACTTCGCCGAGACGCTCCTCGACATCAGATACTCCGGCTGGATAACCGTCGAGTTCGATTCCGAGAAGGGCAAGACCCTCGGCCACCTCGCGCAAGCCTGCCACAAGTACTCAGAGCAGCATCTGGATCTGGTGCTGTAACCGCCACCGAAAACAAATTCACCACGGAGTTCACAGAGGACACAGAGTCCGGGTGCCGAGTCCGTTCTCCGTGCCCTCTATGTCCTCCGTGGTGAACCTTACTGCCGTTCACGTTACGCGGTCGTCAGCTTCACGACCTTGCCGTCGCTTCCGGCCTCGCCTTCGTGCGCGGAGCCGGCGTACTTCTTCGTGAGTTCCTTGGCGAGCGCCTCGAGTTCCTCCAAACCCTTGGCCTTGTCGCCCAGGTCCACGCCCGCTTTCTCCGAGAGCAGCAGCGAGAGCAGCGGACCGAGTACACCCGTCTCCGAACCGTCGTGCTTGCCGTTCCCGTTCGTGCCCGCGCCGGCTCCCGCGATGAAGAGCCGTTCGGGGACGAGCGGTTGCGCGCTATGCGCGAACTGCTCGGAAACCAGGTTCAGCGCGAAGAGCCTCGGGTCGCCGTAGGCGCGGATCTTCTGCAAGAAGACCGCAGCTTCGGAGAGGCCCGTCTGGGCGATGCGTGCACCTTCGCCCTTGCCCATCAACTCTTGCGCCTTCGATTCGCCCTCTGCCAGAAGCTGCTTCGACCGCGACTCGCCTTCCGCGAGCAGCACCTTGGTGCGCGCCTCGCCCTCGGCTCGGGCGATGTCGCGCTTCGCCAGCCGCTGGGCTTCGGCCAACTGCGCCTCGGCCTTGTTGCCGGCGATCTCGATGCCGATCTTGGTCTGCGTGAGCTCGGCCTGTTTCTCGGCCGCGGCCCGCGCGTCGTTCAGCTCCCTCTGCTTCGAGGCGGCTTCTTCCTGCTTTGCATAGGTCCCGATCTGTTCCTCGGCCAGCCGCCGCATGCGGAGCTGGTCGAAGAGGCGTTCGATCGGGTCCTCCTGGCCCTGGCCGGCCTTCACCTTCGACTCCGGCCTGCCGATCAGCACCGCAATACAATTGATGTCGTATTCGCGGAACCGCCGGGCCAGTTCTTCCGTCGCGCGGCGCTGGATCTCGTCGCGCTTGGTCAGCAGGTCCAGCATGTGCGACGTCTGCGCGACGTCGCGGAAGTACGATGACAGGATCGGGTCGAGCGTCTGGCTGATCAACCGCTTCACGTCGCCGAACCTCTGGATTACGCTGGGCGCTTTCTCGTAGTCGATGTGCAAGACCAGAGAGAGCGGCAGCATGGGCTCGTAGCCGTCGGCCGTGATCAGTTCGATGCTCTTCAAGTCCTCGTCATACTTGTGTGCTTCCACCTGGCCGGTAATCCAGCGCAGGACAAAGTTAACGGTCGGTACCATCTCGATCTTCACCGCGTACGGATTGAGCGCGTACTTTCCCGGCGGCAGAGCGCGCTTCCAGACGCCGCGCTTGCCCGGCTCGACCTGCTCGCCGTAACGGAACCCCACGCCCGTTACATCCTCGCCGGTCTTGCCGTAGTAGGACACGACGACTCCGACGTATCCGATCGGCACCAGAGTCTTCGGCGCCACTTCAACCGTCGCGAACCAGCGGTTGATGAAGTACGTGCCGTCAGTCAACACCTGGAGCTGCTTGCCGCGCCGGCCGCCGCAGTTCAGAAAGACCTCCGGGTCCTGAAAGTAATTGTGGTCCTTCTTTCCCTGCACGGTCTGCTTCACTTCCGGCGCGATGATCTCGCCCGATTCGATCGAAGGGCCATCGTGAACCGTCACCACGCCGATCGAGTCCAGTCCCGTTCCGATGACCATGGGCGAGAATCCGCCCGTGCCTTTCAGTTGCGACTGCCACGTGAGATACTTGCCGTCATCCTTCTCACGCATCGGTCCGGTGTAGACGCGGTCTTCAGTGATTACGACGAACAGCGCCGTGTTGATCGCGTAGACACCTTCGCGCAGGATTGCCCGCTGCCGGCCGCGCTGTCCTTCGCCGCCCAGAAACGCCACTGCGTCCTGGAAAGCGTTGCACTCGACCATGCGTCCGAGTGTCTGTGTCGGCGGAAGTGCCGCGCCGTCGCGCGCGTACACGTAGCCGATCTTGCTTTCGGAGACCTGCACGAGCGGCTCGCAATGCAGGCGGTACTGCCACGGGTAGTAACCGAGGTGAATGCCGCCGCGCAGCACGCGCGCCTGGAATCCGGCCCGGCCGTCGATCGAGATGATCTGGCCTTGTTTCAGCGAACCGTTCGCTGACCAGAGTTTCTCGATGATGCCGAGCTTGTTGTGCGGGATGTATCGCACGCCAATCAGCCAGGCAAAAATGATCAGGCCGACGATGGCGCCGCCGAGAATCTCGGCACAGAAGATCAATGTGTTCAGAGTAAACATACGCACCTCCCCTCGGCGATGGCGGACCGGCAGGCGGTCCGCCATCGCATTGAATTGCCCCTGTGAGACATGACCGGGCTCGGCCGCGGAGGTGTCGGTTCCCCGATGCGGATGCGCTCGGCAGCAACACGAGCGTGCGCTCGCGCTACAGGATGTCTCTCAGGTTGTGTGGTGGGCGAGAACGTTTGTTGGTCGCCCTGAACATGCCTACGAGGTTAGCTGACGGGTTAGGGACT
>CAZRND010000462.1:2680-4013 GCA_964601345.1 uncultured Acidobacteriota bacterium
GACGTCAGGATCTTCGATCTGTTTCTAATAAAATCCACTGGTTAAAGGAGATCATGGAAACCTTTGAAATTCATGGCGACGAGCTTGAGCCGCCTGAGGAAGTCGACCTCGTCGTTGGTCAAGCGCCAGATGTGGTTAAAATCACTGGAGAAGGGCTCCAAAAATCAGAGCCAAAAACCAAGCGAGTCGATCGAGAGGTGGTTGCTGCCGTTCTCAGTCGTTGGTTGGTGGGAACGTTTGTTGGTATGCCTGAACATGCCTACTTGGTTAGCTGACGGTGTAGGGACTTCAGGTACCCTCGCTCACTGCGATCTTCTGCCGTGAACGTTCACCCCAACAATCTTGGTTCCCCCGTTCCGTCCGCGACACGGACGAACTCGGCTCTTACAGGATATTAGATAACCATTCGAAATGATGGAAGTCAAAATAAATCGCGTAAGTCCTTTTGATAAAGCATCTTAGATGTCTATCGGAGCGCCGTTTCTTTCAACAACCCCAGCTTTCGCGCGAGGATTTCGATGTGGTCGCAGGCGTTCTTGATGGGCTGGTCGCTGGCGATTTTTTGCGCGAGGGACTTCGCGTTGTTTGAAAACGCGGGATTGTCGAGCAGCTCGCGCAGTTTCGCGGCAACCTGCGGCGCTTTGAAATTTTGCGGCGCGATGTGAAGGCCCGCGCCGAGGTGTTCGATGCGCGCGGCGTTGTCGGGCTGGTCGTGCGCCATCGGCATGACCAGTTGCGGAATTCCCGCCGCACAACCTTGCGCCATCGTGCCGATGCCACCGTGATGAACCAGCGCCGCGCAGCGCGGCAGAACCTGGCTGAAAGGCGCGTACGAAAAATGCCGCACGTCCGGCGGAAGATTCGGCGGAATATTTTCTGGATAGCGCGTGAGCATCAGTCCGCGCCGGCCAATCGCGCGGCATGCTTCCGCGGCCGCGGTAAAAAATAACAACCCGTGCCGCATCGCCGAGCCGGGTGTGAATGCAATTGGCGGCGTTCCTTCTTTCAGGAACGCTTCGAGTTCCGGATCGACGGGCGCGATTCCTTTTTCATCGTAGAGCGGAAACCCCGTCAGCCGAACTTGCGGCGGCCAATCCGGCGCGGGCTCGCCGAACCACGCGGGAAAAAGTCCGAGAACGAGCTGCGGCGAATTCAGATAGTCATTGAAGATGCTGCCCTTTACCGGCGGCAGGCCGAGTTCCTTGCGGAACTGATTGAGCGGCGCGCGAGCGACCGGATCGACCACCATGCGCTCACCAAGACGGTACAGGTGATGAATCATCCGGGGTGGCATCCACTCCGGAATCCCGGGAAAACGCGGCGGGCGGACTCG
>CAZRND010000463.1:0-4004 GCA_964601345.1 uncultured Acidobacteriota bacterium
GGCATGTACAGCTTCCGCGGCGTCTCGATGGTCGATCACCGGCTGATTCTGGCAGGCGCGATTCCCGCGGCGCTGCTGGCGCTCGCGCTCGACGGGCTGCTTGGCGTGGTCGAAAAAAGGCTGCGGGCTTGAAGCACGCTCTCGTGATTGCGCTGTTGATCCTGTGCCTCGGCTGCGGACCGCGACGCGAAGTGGTCGTCGTCGGATCAAAGAATTTCACCGAGCAGATCATCCTGGCCGAGATCGTGGCGCGACAAATCGAGCGCCGCACCGGCTTGGCCGTCGACCGGCGGCTCAACCTCGCCGGGACGCTCATCGCGCATCAAGCGCTCGCCGCGGGCCAGATCGATGTTTATCCGGAATATACCGGGACGGCGCTGATGGCCGTTTTGAAGAAAGCGCCGCTAACGGACGCGGCCCAGGTCCATCAGGTGGTCAGAGACGAATACGCTCGGCAATTCGGTGTGGAAGTCGGCGCCTCGCTCGGATTTGAAAACACCTTCGCCATGCTTGTGCGCGGCGCGGACGCACGGCGGCTGGGGCTCAAGACCATCGGCGACGCGGCGAAGCACACGCGGCAATGGAAGGCAGGGTTTGGGTACGAATTCATGGAGCGCGCCGACGGCTATCCGGGATTGAGCCAGGCTTATGGTTTGCATTTTGCCGCACCGCCGAAGGTCATGGACCTGTCGCTGACCTATCGCGCCCTGGCCGACCGCCAGGTCGACATGATCGCCGGCAACTCCACCGACGGCCTGATCGCTTCGCTCGATCTCTACATGCTCGCAGACGATCGCCACTACTTTCCGCCTTACGAAGCGGTGACGCTCACGCGTCGCGCGACGCTCGACCGTCACGCCGCCCTGCGCGGCGCTCTGGCCGAGCTCGAAGGGAAAATCTCGGCCGACGCCATGCGCCGCATGAACGCAGCGGTGGACCTGGATCACCGCGATCCCAAACAAGTGGCGGCGGAATTCCTGTCTACTTTTTCGGGTAGCCTTCGCTAGCCTGGACTTCGGCAATCTGCTGGTTATGCCGGATGTTGTGCAGCGGCACGTAGATGAGCCATTGGTGCGCATTGAGCGTCCCGAAGACCGGGAAGGGATGTTGCACGGTGTGCTCCTTCAGCGCCAAGTCGATGGTCTCGGTGAATTTGATGGTCTTCTCCCGCGCCTCTTTGTAGCGGCGGATGATCTCGGCGCGCGTCAGCTTGCTTTTCGGCTGGATCGCTTCGGGCGCCTGCGCTTTCGTGCTGCGGTCGGGCATTACCCTTTCGATGAACGCCGCCTTGCCCGCGGTCTGCTTTTCCCAGTCGGGATTCGCCGGAGCGGCCAAGGCTCTTTCCACGTTCCCGAAGAGCAGCCCCTCCGAGAGCAGGATGTGCTCGGCGCACTCGCCCACCGACCAGCGTTCCGGCGACGGCTTGTAGTTCCACTGCGCGTCGCTGATCTTCTCGACCATGTCGAGAAAGTCCTGGCGGGATTTCTTCATCCATTCGAGCGCTTTCGCCCGTTCTTCGGATGTCATCTTGGGATCGGCCGCCTGCAGAGGGGCGGCCAAGAGAACCACAATTGTCAATAACAGAGCAGTAAGTCTCATGGTTTCCACCGGGACAACATGGTAGAACAAGAATATCCATATTGTCTATATCACCTAACGTGATGAGATCGTCCCATCGTCGTATTCTCATTCTTTTGGACAAGCCTGGGACGATCTTGGGCGCCGTTCCGCAAGCCTTACGGGAAGAACTCCTCGAATACCAGTGGCTGGAGGTTCGCAGCACCCCGGCCTTCATGGACGCTTTCGATGCCGGGAAATTCGACCTGGTCATCTCCCCCTGCAAGCTGGTCTGGAACGACGGCTTGCGCCTGTTGCGCATCGTCAAGGATCGCTACCCGAGCCGTCCGGTGATTCTGGTATCCGAAGCCGGCCAGCCCGTCGCGGGCGAAACGATCGTCGAGGCCATGAAATCGGGCGTGGACGATTTCCTGCTGAATTCTCCCACGCCCGAGACTCTGGCCCGGGCGGCGCGCATGGCTCTGGAGAAAGCGTCTCGCACCCAGGTCCTCGCCGAACGGGAAGCGCTCTTCCAGGGCTTCAGCACCGCCACGAGCGAGGCCATTCTCGACTGGAACATCGAGACCAACGAAACGTGGTGGAACGATAACGCCGGCAACCTGTTCGGTTGCGCGCCGGGCGAAATCGGGCGGGACATCGAGTGGTGGATGAAGCAGATTCACCCCGAAGACCGCGAACGCGTGGTATCCGGATTGAAGGAACTGCTGCGGACGGGCGGCAAGTCCTGGAGCGGCGAGTACCGTATCCGCCGCGCCGGCGGCGACTACGCCTGCGTCCTCGAACGCGCCTCGGTTGTGCAGGACGGGCGTGGCGAGCATCAGCACCTGATCGGCGCGATCCTCGACGTCACGGCCGTCCGGCAAGCCGTCCAGGCGCTGCAGCAGGCTGAAGACCGCTTCAAGCAGCTTTTCGACCGGAATCCCCAGGCGATGTGGGTGGCCGATTTGAAAACGGCCGCTTTCCTGGCCGTCAACGACGCCGCCGTGCAGCAGTACGGCTACACGCGCGAACAATTCCTGTCGATGAGCCTGAAGGATCTTCCGCGCCCGGAAGATGTCCTGATGGTGATGGAGCATTTTTCGCAATTCAAACCAGGGATGTCCTGGGCCGGCCTCCGCAAGCACCGCAAGAAGGACGGCAGCGTCGTCGACGTGGAAGCCGTGTGGAACACCTTTGTCTTCGGCGAGCAGCCCGCCGTCCTGATGATGGCTTCCGACATCACCGGCCGCCGTCGCGCCAAGGAAGCGCTGCGCCAGATCGAAGAGCGCCACCGGCTCTGGTTCGAGGGAAATCCGCAGGCTCTGTGGGTCGTCGATCCGGAGGACTCGCTCTTCCTCGACGTCAACGACGCCGCCGTGCGCCTCTACGGCTATTCGCGCGAAGAGTTCCTGAAGATGACCACGCTCGACATCCTTCCCGCGGGCGACATTCCCGAGACCGCCCAGGCGCACAGCCACGACGAGATCCGGCAGCACCGCACCAAGGACGGCCAGTTGATCGACGTGCTGGTCTCGTCGAACACCGTGAACTTCATGGGCCGGCAGGCGGAGCTGGTCTCCATCAGCGATATCACCGACCGCTTGCGCGCGGAAGAAGCGCTGCGCCTGAGCGAGGAACGTTACCGCGACCTGTTCGAGAACGCCAACGACGTCCTTTGCACGCATGACATGGCCGGCAATTTCACGTCGCTGAACCGCGCCGGAGAATTGATCACCGGTTACAGCCGCGAAGAAATCCTGACAATGAATCTGGCCGACCTGGTCACGCCCGACCAACTCGAGCTGGCCCGCAGCGTCACCGTGCGCAAGCTCGAGGAAGAGACGGCCCAACCTTACGAACTGCGGATCCGGACCAAGAGCGGCCAGGTCGTCGTACTCGAAGTCAGTCCACGGCTCATCTGGAAGGACGGCAAGCCGGTGGGCGTGCAGGCGGTGGGACGCGACATCACCGAGCGGCATAACCTCGAGCAGCAACTCCGCCAGGCGCAAAAAATGGAGGCCATCGGCCAGCTCGCCGGAGGCATCGCGCACGATTTCAACAATCTGCTCTCCATCATCCTCGGCTACAGCGAGCTGTTGATGGAAGGCATGGGGCAAATGGATCCGCGGCGCAAGGGCGCGGAAGAAATCCGGCAGGCCGGACAGCGCGCCGCATCGCTGACGCGACAGTTGCTGACCTTCAGCCGCAAGCAGATGGTGCAGCCGGCGCTGCTCGATCTGAACGCGGTGATCGAAGGAACCGGAAAGATGCTGCGCCGCCTGATCGGCGAAAACATCGACCTGATCCTCGCGCCGGGAGCGAACCTCGGCAAAGTGATGGCCGATCCGGGACAGATCGAACAGATCATCTTGAACCTGACCGTCAATGCCCGCGATGCGATGCCCGAGGGCGGGCGCCTGACGATCGAGACGTCGAACGTGGAGCTC
>CAZRND010000464.1:0-3998 GCA_964601345.1 uncultured Acidobacteriota bacterium
GGAGGGGGAAACGGTGCCCGAGCGGTATCGGGGGATGGGCGATCGAATCCTTGCCACAGCCCGTATCCAGGCTACGCCGCCGACGAGCAGATGTTGGTGTGGCTGTTGTGGCCGTCGACGCCCCACGCCTGCAGCACGCGATCCATGTATCCGTCGTGACCGGGACGGCCCACGTGATAGACGATTTCGTTGCGCCGCTCTTCAACCAGCGCCTTGCGGATGCGCGCCGCAATATCCTCGAGAACCGCGTCCCAGGTGGTGCGCTCCCACTCGCCCGATCCGCGTGCACCCTTGCGCTTCATCGGATACAGAATTCGCTCGGGATCGTGAATCTGATTGATCGTCGCCGGGCCCTTGGCGCAGTTGCGCCCGCGACTCGCGGGATGCGCTGGGTTCCCTTCGAACTTGCGAATGCTGAGCGTCTCCTTGTCCACGTAGGCGAGCAGACCGCACGCGGCTTCACAGTTGAAGCAAGTAGTCGGGACCAGGAAATAATGCTTTTCGACTTTGCGCGGCCAGGCGGTCGATTCGTATTCGACCCAATCGTCCCACTCCTCGGGCTTGGGATACGCCGACAGCGGTTGGTAAGGCGGATAAACGTCCATCGTCAACTCAGCTCCGCTGCTTGTCCAGCTTGCACCCACAGATGTTCGTACGCCAGGACGCCCGCGAGCGCCGCCACTCCGGCGACTCCGTACGCAGGCGCGCCGACCAGCAGCACGGCGAGCATTGGCAGCGCGACGCCGAGTCCGATCACCGCCCACCAAAAGATTCCTCTGCGCTCGCGCGTCACGTGCCGTGCGGCGCGCGCCGCATCCTGATTCGTGTGCGACGTCATCACTTCTCCGCACACCATCAGAAAATGTGCGCCGAGGCCCGCGGCGAGCAACCACCTTACGCCGTCGGGCAGGTCCGCGCCGATCGCTTGTCCCCAAGCCATCAGGAACGCGGCGCCGGCGACAATCGCTTGCGCCAGCAGATGCGGCAGCAGCAGCGGACTCTGCCAGAAATCGCGACCCTCGGCCTGTCCAAAAAGAAACGCGCTGTAGCCTGCCGTTGCGATTCCAAGAAGCGCGGAGACCGCGAGCAGGGGTGACGGCGCGTCGGGCATCAGCCACCACAATCCTGTCGCCGCGCCGAAGGCCATGATGATGTATCCGCCCCACACGAGCCACGACGTCCAATTCGGCGCAAACAGAAGCCGCCAGAAACGCTGCGGCTGCTTCAAGTCGAGCACGAGCAGTCCTGCCGTGATCATCAGGAATACGATGCTGATGAGCGGGGCTTGGTGAGTCACCAGATCGATGCCCGTCCCGCTGAATTGTTTCTCAGCGCGAGCCAGCAGCTCGATCGCCGCCGCGACCATCGCCGTTCCCGCGGCGATCGACTTGGTCCAGAGATACGCCGAGATGTGCCATCCCCAGCGCCTCTCGTGCGCTACGTTGTAGACTTCGCGCGTCTCGGGCAGTCGCGATGGATCGGTGAGTTGCTGCAGAATTTCGGCCGGACCTTCCGCCCATAGATACGATGCCGGAATGTCGGCGTGACCGAGACCCGGCGAGATCGCGCCGTTGTCCGCGCCGAGGTAAAAGACTTTGGGCCGCGTTCCCTGCTCCGGCTTGCGGGTCTGCGTGGGAATGGTTGCGACGAGTTTCGAGATTTCGCTCTCCGGATGATCGAGATCGCCGGGGACGATCGCTTGCACCGGGCAGACGATCACGCACGCCGGCTCGAGTCCGCGCTCGACGCGATGCGCGCAGTAGTGGCATTTCTCCGCCACGCCGCGCGACGGATTGATGTAGATGGCGTCGTAAGGACAGGCCTGCATGCACGAGCTGCATCCGATACACTTCTCGCCGTCGAGATCGACGATGCCGTTGTCGCGAACGAAGAGCGCTTTGGTGGGACAGATTTTTACGCAGGGAGCGTTATCGCAGTGGTTGCAGCGCAGCACGCCGAAGTGCCGGCGCGAGTTCGGATACTCGCCCTTCTCGACATACTTCACCCAAGTGCGAAAACTTCCGACAGGAACTTGATTTTCTGCTTTGCACGCTACCGTGCAGGCATGACATCCAATACATTTGCGTTGGTCCAGTACGAAGCCATAGCGCATGAGCAGGTGAAAAGCATAACATAAGGACCGGTGGACCTCGATCAACTGCGAGTGTTTCTGGAGATTGTCCGGCTCGGCAGCTTTTCCCGCGCTGCGGAGAGCTGTTTTCGCTCGCAGCCCGCGGTGAGCGCGCAGATCCGCCAGCTTGAGGAAGAATGCGGCGCGCGGCTCTTCGATCGCGTGTCGAGTCGCGTCGCGCTCACCGCCGCCGGACGCCGCTTCACCGATTACGCCCGGCAGATGCTCGATCTGCACAAGAAAGCCATCGAGGACCTCGGCGAGATGGCCGCCATTCCGCGCGGCGAGCTCGTGATCGGCGCGAACGAAGCCACTTGCCTCTACATTTTTCCGGCCGTCTTCGCGCAGTTCAAGAAGCTCTATCCCGCGGTGCAGATCAACGTCTTTCGCACGCACGGCGCGGAGGTGGTGCAGCGCGTTCTCGACAATGCGCTCGACTTCGGCGTGGCGCAACTTCCCATTCAGGACCGGCGGCTGGTGCGCGCCACGATCCACTCGGATGAAATGGGCCTCATCGTTCCGGCGGGGCATCCGCTGGCATCCGCGAAGAAAATCGAGCCCGCCGACGTCGTTCCCTACCCGCTACTGATGCCGCGCTCCGGTCGAACGCGCTCGATGCTCGACGACTTCCTGCAGCCGGTGCGTGAGAACCTCAACATTTCGATGGAGCTGGAATCGAGCGAGATGATCAAACGCTTCGTGCAGGCGGGCCTGGGCGTGTCGTTCCTCGCCGGCGCCTACGCACGTCCGGAGATAGAGGCGGGGACGCTGCGCTCCATCCCGCTGCGCGGCGGCATGGCGATTTCGCTCGGCCTGATTTATCGCCAGGACAAGTCGCTCTCGCGCGCTTCGCTGGCCTTCATTGAAGTCGCTACCTCCAAGTTCAACATCCGAAAGACGGGGACACACCGATGAACATCCTTCTCTTGCTGGGTCTCTTGCTGGCGCCTCCGGATGCGGCAAAAGACGTCCGCGCCACACTCGACGCTCAAGTTGCCGCATGGAATCGCGGCGACCTCGCCGGATTTCTCGCGCCCTACCGGCATTCCGAGGACCTGACATTCTTCTCGGGCGGCGCGGTGACCAAAGGATTTGCGGCGATCCAAGCGCGCTATGAAAAACGCTACGGCACGTCCACCGCAACCATGGGCCGCCTGCAGTTTGAAGACCTGGAGGTCACGATTCTCGCGCCGGACGCCGCGTTCGTCCGCGGCCGCTTCCGGCTGAAAATGGAAAGCTCCGCGCCCACGGGCCTGTTTACTTTGCTGCTCCGAAACACAAATCATCGCTGGGAGATCGTTCATGATCACACTTCGTCGGAGTAAGTGGATCGGAGTCCTGCTTCTCGCTTCTGTCCAGATGTTCGCGCAGGGCCTCGAGTACATCAAGGCCAACTACACGAAGTATGAATACGAGATCCCCATGCGCGACGGCAAGAAGCTCTTCACCTCCGTCTACATCCCGAAGGACTTCTCGCAGCAGTATCCGATCATGCTCAGCCGCACGCCCTATAGCGTCGGGCCGTATGGCGAGGACCTTTATCGTCCCGCGCTCGGGCCGTCCGAAGCATTCGCCAGAGAGGGATTCATCTTCGCGTATCAGGATGTCCGCGGACGCTACATGTCCGAGGGCCAGTGGGAAGAGGTCCGCGCGCACAAGCCGGTGAAGAACGGCGCATCCGATATCGACGAGAGCACCGACACCTACGACACGATCGACTGGCTGGTGAAGAACGTCCGCAACAACAACGGCAAAGTCGGCATGTGGGGCATCTCCTATCCCGGTTTCTACACCTCGGCCGGAATGATCGATGCGCATCCCGCGCTCAAGGCCGCGTCGCCGCAAGCGCCGATTTCGGATTGGTTCA
>CAZRND010000465.1:0-3997 GCA_964601345.1 uncultured Acidobacteriota bacterium
GAGCAGCCGGTAGCTGACTTCCTGCTTCTTCATCTTCGAGACGCGGCTCTCAGGATCGTTGAGGTTGCCGAAGACGATGGCCCCGGCGGGACAAACCTGCTGGCACGCCGTCTGGATCTCGCCGTCGCGCACGTTGCGATCTTCCTTCTCCGACTCGATCTTGGCGCGGTTGATGCGCTGCACGCAGTAGGTGCACTTCTCCATGACGCCGCGGGCGCGCACGGTCACGTTGGGATTGCGCATCAGCTTCAAGCTGGGCGTTTCCCAATCCTGGTAGGCGTAGAAGTTGAAGCGCCGCACCTTGTAGGGACAGTTGTTCGAACAGTAGCGCGTCCCCACGCAGCGGTTGTAAACCATCTCGTTCAGTCCTTCGGGACTGTGCGTGGTGGCCGCCACCGGGCAAACCACTTCGCAGGGCGCGTTTTCGCAATGCTGGCACATCACCGGCTGGAAGACCGTGGCCGGATCGTCGAGACTGCCCTGATAGTAGCGGTCGATGCGGATCCAGTGCATCTCGCGGCCGCGTGACACCTGGTCCTTGCCCACCACCGGGCTGTTGTTTTCCGCCTGGCAGGCGGCGACGCAAGCGTTGCAGCCGACGCAACTCGTCAGGTCGATAGCCATGCCCCATGCGTATCCGTCGTGCTTGTGCTCGGGATAAAGAGAGAGCTCGGAGGGCGGCTCGTGCGCTTCCTCGAGGATCTTCGGATTCTTGCGAAACTCCGTAATCGCGACCGTCCGCACGATGTCGCGGCCTTCCATGCTGTGATGTTCCTGCGTCGCCGCCAAAGTGTTCGTTCCCGGTACCTTCCGAAGTTGCAGGCCCGACCGCACCCACGGGTTCGCGGCGTTGCGCACACGGTAAGCGTTGAATCCCATGCCGTTGCCGACGCGGCCGGCGCGCGTGCGTCCGAAACCGAGATGAATGGTGACCGAATCCTTCGCGTGTCCCGGCAAAATCCATACAGTCCCGTGGGTCGTTTGTCCTTCAACAGCAAGTTCTACGCGGTCGTTACTCTGCAGTCCCAGTTTTTCGGCTGTTGCCGGCGCGATGTAGGCGGCGTTGTCCCAGGTCATCTTCGTGACCGGCCGCGGGATTTCCTGGAGCCATCCGTTGTTGGAATCGCGTCCGTCGCCCACATTTGGATCGGGCCGGAAGACCAACTCGAGGCCCGCCGGTGCGGCTGGGGAAGCGGGCGGCGCGGATTTCACTGCGACAGACTTGGCGGCTGGGGCCGAACCGGCCAGAATTCCATCGTGCAGGGCTCTTCTCCACGTGGCTTCGAAATCGCCCGGTCGCTGGCGCTTCCAGTATTCGCGCACGATGTCGTAGCCGCCGCGCGGATGGCCCAGCATCGCGTCGAGGAGCTCCGAGATGGTCTTTCCGCTGTAAAGCGGCGCGATCAGCGGCTGGACAAAGGAAATCGAGCCGTCGTAATTCTTCGTATCCCCCCACGATTCGAGATAGTGCGCTTCCGGAAGGTGCCAGTGGCAGAGATCGCCGGTCTCGTCGAGATACTGGCCGAGGTGAATGGAGATCCGCACGCGGCGCAAGTTCTCGCCGAAGTGCATCTCGTCGGGGGCGTTGTAGGCTGGATTGCCGCCCAGGATCACGAGCGTGTCCACCTGCCCGGCTTGCATCTCCGTGACCAAGTCCTTCAGAGACTGACCTTGATCCGCAGGATTCGTCGCGAGCGGCGCGGTGTGGATCACGGTCTGCCCGGCGTTCCCCAGCGAATGGTTCAGTTGATGCACCAGCGCGTGAACCACCGGCGATTGCTCCGGTCCCGCCAAAACGACGCTGCGTCCGCGATGCTTCTGCAGATCACGAACCAGCGCCGCCGCCCACGGCGAAGCCGGGGCCGGCGAGAGCAGCGAGCGCACAAAATCCTCCATGCCGCCGGCGCGCATCGGCAGATGATGATCGGCCATCGCGCCGGTGCTCGTGGGCATCGTCTCGACCACGTAGAGCCGCGGCATCTCGCCGTGCCCCTCGACGGCTTCGCGCCGTCGCTTCGCGAACTCGCGCGTGTAGCGCAGAGTTCCGGGACCCGCGCGCAGGAAGTCCGCGTCGATCGAGAGAATCACGTCGGCCTTCTCAAAGTCGTAGTACGTGTTCACCGGCTCGCCGAAGGCCAGCTTCGCGCCGTTGTGGACGTTGTCCGGCCCGACCGGCTCATATTGATGCCACTTCGCCTTAGGAAGTTCGGCAAGCAACGCACTCAATTGCGCGGCGAGCGTCGGGGACGTGACAGTTTCAGTCAGGATACGCAGGCCGGCGCCCTGACTCAGCTTCCACGCCGCTCGTTCGCCGGTGAGAGCCGCCTGGAACGCCACCCAACTGCTGATGTTTCCGAGATGCGTGACCACCTGCGAGCGATCGGGATCGTAGAGCCCGAGCAGCGAGGCTTGCGCGAGAGCGTCGGTGGCGCCGAGGCTAGCCGGATGTCCAGGGTTGCCTTCGATCTTGGTCGGCCGGCCCATGTTGCTCTCGACGAGCAATCCCGTCGAGCCACCCGCCTGCGGCATCGAGGTCGCAAAAAAGAGCGGACGACCTGGAACCACCTGCTCCGGCGGGATCACGTAAGGGATGATCGTGTTCACCGGCTTCGCGCAAGCCGTCAAGCCGGCCAGCGCAAAGGACGCGCCCATCACCTGCAGAAGCTGGCGGCGATTGACGTTCTGGTCCCAGTCGTCCGAATGTTGCGGAAACTCCTGCTCGAGGAAATCGCGGAATTCCTTGGTATCGGCCAGCTCTTCGAGGCTGCGCCAATACTCACGTCCGCCTGTTTCAGCGAGGCGGGCGCGGAGTGCGGCGAGGTCGATGGGATTCTTGGTCATCGGTGACAGGTCGAACAGTTGGTCAGTTTCTGAATCTTGTATTCGGCGACGAGCCGCGGCCCGATCACGCTTTGGTCCTCGTCCGGCTGATAGTGCATGTTGAACACCTGGTCTTTCGGCCGGACGTACTTCTCGGGATGCCGGTGGCAATCGAGGCACCACTCCATCTGCAGGGTGTTGACGCGCCACACCAAAGGCATCTGGTCGACTTGGCCGTGGCACGTCTGGCAGCCGACGCCTTTATTGATATGGATGCTGTGGTTGAAATAGACGAAGTCGGCCAGCTTGTGCACCTTGTTCCATCGGATCGACTCGTCGGTTCGGAAGCTGGCGCGCACCGGCTCGAGCGTCGGGCTGTCCGCCCAAATCTGCGAATGGCAGCTCATGCACGTCTTGGTCGGCGGAAATCCGGCGAAGTTCGAGTTCTCGACGGAGGTGTGGCAGTAGCGGCAGTCGAGGCCGAGTCCGCCGACGTGATGTTTGTGGCTGAAGGGAACGGGTTGCTCGACCGCTACCCCAACTCCGGTAGCCCAAGCCGAGCGGTTGAGCGCGGAAACGAACCATCCGAGGCCGGCAGCGATGAAGACAGCGCCGTAAATGCTGACCCTCGATAGGGTGTTCGTACTCCGGTGAAATAGCTGTGCCATCGCCCAGGATCGAACTAAGGCTAAGAGCATACTCAAGAGGAGCTTACAAGTCCAGTATTCTTAAAAACTTTTCTTCCCGGGCATCCTACAATGGACGGGATGCAAAATATTGCAAGGCGTTGGATCGTAGCTCTCGCCGCGATCGCCGTGAATCTGAACGTTCTCGGCAATGGGTTTGTGTACGATGACGGCGCGCAGGTCCTGAACAATCCTTATCTGCACGGCCCGCAGTATCTCGGCGCGATCTTCACCACAAACGTCTGGGGATTCATGGGACCAACCGGACTCAGCAACTATTACCGGCCGCTGATCCACGCCCTGAACATGATCCTCTACGTGATGTTTGGGCCGGACGCGTTTGTATTCCACTTAGTCAGCGTCCTTGCACATGCAGGATGCGCGGTGCTCGTGTTCGAAGTCGGCGCGACGCTCGGCTTCGCGGGCGCGCTGCCCGCCGCGCTGATCTTCGCCGTACATCCGATTCACACCGAGGCCGTCGCCTGGATCGC
>CAZRND010000466.1:0-498 GCA_964601345.1 uncultured Acidobacteriota bacterium
GCTGGGCGTCGAGCGCATCCTCTCGCTGAGCGCGGTCGGATCGCTCAAGGAAGAGCACAAGCCGCTCGACTTCGTGATCCCCGACCAGTTCTACGATCACACCAAGCACCGCGCTTCCACTTTCTTCGGCGACGGACTGGTGGCGCACGTCAGCTTCGCGCATCCGGTCTGCGTGGAGGTCGCGAAAGTGCTCGAAGAGTGTTGCCGCGCGGCGGGCGTGCGAGTGAAACTGGGCGGCACATACATCTGCATGGAAGGCCCGCAGTTTTCGAGCCTGGCGGAATCGAATCTCTATCGCTCGTGGGGCATGGACGTGATCGGCATGACCAACGCGACGGAAGCCAAACTGGCGCGCGAAGCCGAAATCTGCTACGCCACTGTGGCGATGGTCACCGACTACGATTGCTGGCATCCGCAGCACAACGCCGTGACCGTGGAGCAGATCATCCACGTGCGGACGCAGAACCCCGCCAACACCCCGCCCTGGGGTACCGAAAC
>CAZRND010000466.1:508-3983 GCA_964601345.1 uncultured Acidobacteriota bacterium
GCGTGGTGACCGAAGCCGTAACCCGCATGCCCGCCGAGAGAAAATGCAAGTGCGGCTCGGCCCTGGCGCATGCGCTGATCACCGACCGCGGCGCGATTCCCGCGGCGACAAAAGAGAAACTGAAGTTGCTGGTCGGCAAATACCTCTAACGCGGAGTTCTATGTCCATTTTGGTTGTGGGTTCGGTGGCGTTCGACGCGGTGAAGACTCCTTTCGGCAAGCGCGACCGCCTGCTGGGCGGTTCGGCGACTTATTTCTCGCTCGCCGCCGGCTTTTTCACGAAGGTCGGCGTCGTAGCCGTCGTCGGCGACGACTTCGGAGACGCGGAAATGCGCGTCTTTCGTGACCACGGCATCTCCACCGACGGGATCGAGCACGCCCCAGGCAAGAGCTTCTTCTGGGCCGGCGAATACAGCCAGAATCTGAACGACCGCGTCACGCTCGACACGCAGCTCAACGTCTTCTCCGGCTTCCAGCCCCGGATTCCCGACATCTATAAAGGATACGATCTGCTCTTTCTGGGGAACATCGATCCCGAGCTTCAGACTTCCGTGCAATCGCAAATGCCCTCCGCCGGGCTCGTGGCCGGCGACACGATGAACTACTGGATCTCGAGCAAGCCGAAAGAGCTGCGCAAGACCCTGGAGCGGATGGACCTGCTGGTGATCAACGACAGCGAGGCGCGCGAGCTCACCGGCGAGCACAACCTGCTGCGCGCGGCCCGCGCTATCCATGCCATGGGTCCGAAGAGCCTGGTGGTGAAGCGCGGCGAGTTCGGCGCCAGCCTCTATCACAACGGTCGCGTCTTCTTCGCCCCAGGCTTTCCGCTTGAGGAGCTTGCCGATCCGACCGGCGCGGGCGACAGTTTCGCGGGCGGCTTTCTCGGTTCCTTGGCTTCCGCGCCCGACCGCACGGAAGCGTCTATGCGCCGGGCCATGATCTACGGATCGGTCCTCGGCAGTTTCTGCGTCGAGCAATTCGGAACCGAGCGCCTGCAAAGCCTGACACGCGCCGAGATCGACCAGCGCTACCGCGAATTCAAAGGGCTCACGCATTTCGAGTGAACGGAGGTAGACGGTGTCATTCCTAGAGAAGATTTCCCCCGCCCTTAGCGATCTCTTCGTCTCCGCCGCAGTCGTTCGCCTGTTGCTGGCCGCCTTTCTCGGCGCGGTCGTCGGCTTGGAACGCGAAATCCAC
The DNA here is from genome assembly GCA_964601345.1 of uncultured Acidobacteriota bacterium. Taxonomy (GTDB): domain Bacteria; phylum Acidobacteriota; class Terriglobia; order JAJPHL01; family JAJPHL01; genus CAZRND01. The sequence goes on from CAZRND010000466.1 coordinate 1,705, forward strand.
CATCGGGCGGCCGGACTGCGGACCATCACGCTCATCAGTGTCGGCGCGGCTCTCTTCACCGTGATTTCCGAGGCGCTGGGAAGACTGCCGGGCGCCGCGCCCACGCACATTGCCGCCAACGTCGTCACGGGCATCGGCTTCCTGGGCGCGGGATCCATCATCCACTCGCGCGGATCGGTGACCGGGTTGACGACCGCGGCGATCATTTTCGTCACCGCGTCCATCGGCATGGCCAGCGGAGCCGGCATGTACGCCGTGGCCGTCTTCGCCACGCTGATCGTGCTGGTCGGCCTGTATTTCCTCCACCGGCTGGAGAGCGGCCTGCGCCTGCGGCCCCGCCCCATGACCTACGTCATCAACACGCGGAAGCTCGAAGATACGGTCACGGAATTGAACACGATGCTCGACGAGGAACAGCTTTCCATGCAGCACGTCCGCTTTCATCGCATGGACGACGGCTTGAACACGGTGGAATTCACTCTGGAAGTCCCCGAAGAGCTGGAGCGGCAGATGCTGAACCGATTCTCCGAAATGCGAACCGTGGTGAACGTGGGCCAGAGCGAACGGAACAACGCCGAGTGATTGTCCCTTTTGCCAAAGCGCATGGATGCGGCAACGATTTCCTGATCGTCACCGGCGTCTTTGACGCGCCGGAGAAGCTGGCGCGGGCCATATGCCATCGACACACCGGCGTCGGAGCGGACGGACTTTATCTCGTGCGGACGTCTGTCGAAGGTGCCGACGCCGAAGCGCATCTCTACAATTCCGACGGAAGCTCTGCCGAGATGTCCGGCAACGGCACGCGCTGCGTCGCGGCGTGGCTCGTCGCGGGCGGTTCCGGTTCGAATCCGCTACGAATTCGAACCGGCGCGGGATTGCGCGAGCTCCATCTCATCCGCCGGGAGGGGAACGTATTCCACTTCTCCATGGGACTCGGCAAGCCCACGATCAAACCGGGACCGGGGAGCGCCCTCGACATCTGGATCGGCAATCCGCAGTGCGTCACGCTCGTCGAGAACTTTGATTTTGACTGGAAGGCGCGGGGCGCGGAGATGGAACGCCATCCGCACTTTCCGAACAAGACAAACGTCGAGTTCGTGAAAGTGCTGGGCCGGCACGAAATCGAAATCCGCATCTGGGAACGCGGTGCGGGCTGGACGCTTTCGTCCGGCACCGGCGCCACGGCCTCGGCCGTGGCCGCCATCCATGCAGGCCGCGCCGACTCTCCAATCACCGTCCGCACCGAAGGCGGCACGCTCGAAGTCCGCTGGGAAAAGGACGATCTCACCCTCACCGGCCCGGCGGAGATCACCGCGAGGGGCGAGTTCTTGTGGCATTCTAGCTAGATGAAGAATCGAAAGGTTACTCGAAAACCGAAATCTCGCCCTCAGGCTCGTGACAAATGGCCCGCCTCCATTCTTGCCATGGCCGGCACTTGGCACGACTTTCCAACGGTAGAAGAATTGCGTAGGCGCCAGGGCAAGGACGCCAGGAGAGAGCCGCTGTAGTGTACGCCTCCTCCCCACGAGGTAGCGGTTCCGACCGTCGGCATATGCAGGTCCACTGACCCGAAGAAACGCCGCGCTCAATTGGATGAGTTCCTGACCTTCACAGACATCCTGCCTTTCGACTCAGCCGCGGCCAAAGCAGCCGCGCAGATCCGCGCCGATTTGGAAGCAGCGGGAAACTCCATTGGCACGCACGACACAATGATCGCTGGGATCGCCGTCGCCCACGGGGCAACGCTCGTCACACACAATTCCCGGGAGTTCCGGCGAGTGTCGGGACTCAGGCTCGTGGATTGGTACTGAGACGCGAGCTAGGCGTCAGAACGATATCTTCAAGACGGCTTGCGCCACGCGATACGCTTCTCCGTTCGACACGATGGCGGTGGACGTTGACGTCGCCAGGCTCTGGCAGCAAGCCGTGCCGAAGTTCGGCGACAGGATGCTCGTGGATCCCACCGTCGCTCCGCTCAGCCGGCGGTAGTTGACGTGGTTCAGCGCGTTGAACGCTTCCATGCGGAAGGTGATCTTCACGCGCTCGGTCGGCTGGAAACTCTTCGCGATCGCGCCGTCCACGTTCCAATACCACGGCCCGTTGAATACGTTGCGGCCCATTCCGGTCTGTCCGGGCGGAGCAATGGCAAACGCCGAACTGTCCAGGAAGAACGCCGGACCCACTATGCCGGCCTTGGGTTTCAGCGACGCATCCGGCAGCGAGCTGCCTACCAGGACGGCGCGCGAGTTCGTGGCGGACGAGTAAAACGCCGTCTTCGA
>CAZRND010000467.1:0-3970 GCA_964601345.1 uncultured Acidobacteriota bacterium
GCGCCGGAGCCAAGATGGTGAATGCCGTCGCCAACTCGGTGGTGCCGAAAATCTCGATCATCTGCGGCGGCAGCTTTGGCGCGGGCAATTACGCCATGTGCGGTAAGGCCTTCGATCCCCGCTTCATCTTCTCGTGGCCCACGGCGCGCCACGCCGTGATGGGCGGCGACCAGGCCGCCGGGACGCTGGTGGACATCAAGATCAAGCAACTCGAGCGCGCCGGGCGCAAGCTCAGCGACGACGAGAAGAAGGAACTGCGCGAATCCGTGCGGGCGACCTACGAGGAGCAGACCGATCCGCGCTACGGCGCGGCCCGCCTTTGGGTGGACGCTATCATCGATCCGGCCCAGACGCGCGAGGCGATCCTTTGGACGCTCGAAGCGGCCTCGCTCAATCCGAACGTGCGCGACTTTAAGACGGGGGTGTTGCAAACATGAGAATCTTCCTCACGCTACTGGCATTGGCCTCTTCGCTCTCCGCGCAATCGCTCGGCGGGCTTTGGGATTGCACCGTCACGGTGGACAACGTCCCGATCCCATTCCGCATGGAGATGAGCGGCGACGGCAGCGCGGTCAAGGGCAGCTTCTTCAACGGCGAAGAAAGGCTGGCCTCGACGACCGGAGAACTCCGCGACGGCCATCTGACGATCCAGTTCTCCCACTACGCCAGCACAGTGAACGCCGCGTGGAAGGATGGGCATTGGGTGGGGACGTACGACCGCTTGAATCGCACGTCGTATCCGTTCGAGGCGCGCCGGTTTACGCCGGTGGAGGAAGACGCCACGGACGTTCCGAAGATCGCCGGCCTTTGGGACGTCGCGGCGAAGAGCTCGAAGGGCGAAACCACATGGCTTCTGATCGTGCGGCAATCCGGGGCATCGGTCTCCGCAGCGATCCAGCGCGTCGACGGCGACACGGGAGCGATTGAGGGTTCTTATCGCAACGGCAAGTTCCTGCTGAGCCACTTCGACGGCGCACGGCCGCTGGTGCTCGAGATCACGCCGGGCGCGAACGGCACGCTCGACGTTCTGCACAACGCGAAGAACAAGCTCACCGCCGTGCGCGCGACCGAAGCGAGGGCTAAGGGGATACCTGAACCGACCGACCCTTCCCGATACACTACGATGAAGGATCCGAGCGAGCCGTTTCACTTTCGGTTCCCCGACCTCACTGGCAAGATCGTCACCGACGACAACTTCAAAGGCAAGGTGGTGCTTGTCGACATCATGGGAAGCTGGTGTCCCAACTGCCACGACGAAGCGCCGTTCCTTGTCGAGCTATACAAGAAGTACCGCTCCAAGGGATTCGTGATCGTGGGCATCTCCTTCGAAGAGCCTGAGCAGGTCACGAACCCGACGCGGCTGCGTTTCTTCATCAAGAACTACGGTATCGAGTATCCGATGCTGCTGGGCGGCGCGACGGCGACCGCGGCGGAACACTTTCCGCAGGTCGTGAACCTGGCGACGTGGCCGATGACATTTTTCCTCGGACGCGACGGGCGGGTGCGATCCACGCACGCCGGATTCGCCAGCAAGGCGACGGGCGAGCTGCACACGCATTTGAAGGAGGAGTACGCCCGGACGCTCGAACGCCTGCTTGCTGAAAACTAAACGCGCGTAATCCGCAACCGTTCGACCAGGCGCTCGGAGGACGCCAGCACCTCAAAGCGCAATCCCTGCGATTCGACCGCCTCTCCGCGCTGCGGGACGTGTCCGGCGAGCGCGTTCACCAATCCCGCCAGCGTCGTGTAGTCGCTCCCTTCCTGAGGTTGGAATGCGAAGGCCTTCTCGAGCACGTCGAGGCCCGCATGCCCCGACGCGACCCAGGAACCATCCGGTTGCGGCGACAGGTCCTGCGGATTCTCGGACTCGTCGCGAATCTCGCCGACAATCTCCTCCACCAGGTCTTCGATGGTCGCGAGGCCCGTAACGCCGCCGTACTCGTCTACGACGATGGCCATGTGCAGATTCTTACCCTGGAGCTCGCGGAGCAGCTCGCCGACCTTCTTCGTTTCCGGAACCTCGGGGAGCGGGCGCAGCTTTTGGAAGGCGCGCAACTGTTTCAGCTCCACGTCGCTCAACTGCATCAGGTCGCGCGAGTAAACAAATCCTTCCACCTCGTCGAGAGTGCCGTGGTAAACGGGGATGCGCGAAAAGTGCTTTTCCGAGATGACGTGCAGCAGATCCCCGAGCGCAGTGTTCCGCTCGACGGCCACGATCTTGGGACGTGGCGTCATGACCTCGCGCACGGTGGTGTCGCCGAATTCCACCACGGATTGGATCAGGCGGCGGTCCTCTTCCTCGAGCAGTCCGTGCTCCTCGCCCTTGTCCATGAAAGCTTCCATGCCCTCGGCGGGCGAGGGCGGCTTCTGCTCGTCCGGCGGCTTGCCGAGATCGGAGACGGTGAAGGAGAACGAAAGGATCGCCACCGCGGGCAACGCCAACAGGCTCGCGACCCGCAGCAGCATTCCGAAGGGGATGATCCACGTACCGGTCGTGCGGGTGATCAGGATATGCGGGATCAGGTGGCCGAAGATGACGACGGTGAAGAGCAACAGCAGGAGCGCTTCGAGGGCGTCCTGCCAGTTCACGGTTCCCTGCCGCAGGACGAAGTAGGTCGTCAGCACGGCGAGCAGCAGGATCATGCCCTGCGTCAGCAGTGCGAAGGCCAGGCCGGCGCGGCCGCGGTCCATCTTCAGCGCCGGCTCGATTTCCTTCTCGAATACGTCGAGGTTGTCCTCGACGCTGATGAGGAAGAACTTGCCCATCTCGGTATAAAGCCGGTCCACATAAGCGAAGAGCGTGAGGAGCGCGGCAGCCGGGATGACCAGGAGGATCATAAGGTCCGCTCGATCAATCCCAGCGGAAGATGGAAGTGACGGCGCCAGCGGCGCTCGAGACGAGCCATACGTCCGTTGTCGCGTTCGTGATCGTGGCCGGCGAGATGCAGTGCGCCGTGCAGCGCCAGGATCTTCAGCTCCGTTTCGACGGGATGCCCGAAGCGGCGCGCCTGGCGGCCGGCGGTCTCCGCGGAGATCAACAGGTCGCGGGGCGAGAAGGAGAGCACATCGGTTGCGGAATTGACACGCCGGTAGCGGCGGTTGAAGCGGCGCATCGCGGCGTCGGAGACCACTTTAACGTCCAGCTCCCGGCCGCCCGCCAGCTCGCGCGCGAGATCTTCGAGGAAGGCGGAAATCTCTTTCCGGGCAAAAGACACCTTGCGCTGGCGATTGAGGAGCACCGCGCTTACTCAGAATCCGGCTTGGCGGGAGCGGCTGCCTCGCGGGCTGAGTCGTACGCTTCATACGCTTTGATAATACGCTGGACGAGGGAGTGGCGCACCACGTCCTTTTCGCAGAAGTAGACGAAGGCCGTCCCGCCGATGCCGGTGATCACGTCAATGGCTTCGAGCATGCCCGAGCGCTTCCCCGCCGGAAGATCGATTTGCGTGATGTCGCCTGTGATGACCGCCTTCGAATTGAACCCAAGGCGCGTGAGGAACATCTTCATCTGCTCGCCGGTGGTGTTTTGGGCCTCGTCGAGGATCACGAAGCTGTCGTTGAGCGTGCGCCCACGCATGAAAGCGATCGGCGCGATTTCGATGGTGCGGCGTTCGATGTAGCGCTCGACCTTCTCCGCCTCGAGCAGGTCATAGAGCGCGTCGTAGAGCGGGCGCATGTAGGGATCGACTTTTTCCTGCAGAGTGCCGGGCAGGAATCCCAGCCGCTCGCCGGCCTCCACCGCCGGACGCGCCAGGACGATGCGATTGACGCGACGCGCCAGCAGCGCGGCCACCGCCATGGCGACGGCCAGGTAGGTCTTGCCCGTGCCGGCCGGGCCGATGCCGAAGGTCACATCGTGGGTGTCGATCGCTTCCATGTAGCCCCGCCGCGTGGCCCTCTTCGGCTTAATCGCCCGGCCCCCCGAATTGCCCTCCCGGCCGCCCCCCGCCCGCCAATTCCAATCGGGCCT
>CAZRND010000468.1:0-3932 GCA_964601345.1 uncultured Acidobacteriota bacterium
TTTCATGTCCGCTTGGAAGCCCACCCGTTTGTACGGGCCGTCGCAAAACGGCTTGTTTTCCGAATGCCCGCATCGGCATAGGCCGATCGCCGTGCGCCCTGCCAGATCGTACGCGTTGCCTTCCGCATCGACGATGGTGAACTCGCCCTCCACACGAATGGAACCGTTGTTGTTGCAGATGATCTTAGCCATTCGGTTAGTATAACCCTTCAGTATGTTTACGCTCCTGCTGAGTTTACTTTTGGCGTCGCCGCCGGAGCCGCAGCACTATCGCTGCGCGAGAGCTTCCGCACCGATCAACGTGGATGGCCGTCTCGACGATGCAGCGTGGCGGCGCGCTTCCTGGACCAAGTGGTTTGTGGACATTGAGGGCGCCGCCAAGCCGCGCCCTCGCTTCCGCACCCGTGCCAAGATGCTTTGGGACGACGAGTATCTCTACATCGCCGCCGAGCTCGAAGAGCCCCACGTGTGGGGAACGCTGACGCAACATGACTCCGTGATCTTTCGCGACAACGATTTCGAGGTCTTCCTGAATCCCACCGGCGACGGACTCAACTACTTCGAGTTTGAGATCAACGCTCTCAACACGGGCTGGGATCTCTTTCTGGACAAGCCGTACCGCAAGGGCGGCAAGGCCGACAACACTTGGGAGATCCCCGGCCTAAAAACCGCCGTGCACGTGAACGGCACGCTGAACGATCCGAAGGATAAAGACCACGGCTGGACGCTGGAAATCGCGATCCCTTGGACGGCCTATGCCCCGCGAGTGAACATGGCGCGGCCGAAAGAGGGCGATGTGTGGCGCGCCGATTTCTCCCGCGTCGAGTGGCGCGTCGAAATCGTCGAGGGAAAATACAAGAAGCTTCCGGGGCGCAAGGAAGACAACTGGGTCTGGTCGCCGCAGGGAGTCGTCAACATGCACATCCCCGAGACGTGGGGCTACCTGCACTTTATTTCAGGTCGGTAATCGCCTTGCGCAGGTCGCTGAAGTCGCCGGCGGAGATTTCGTAGACCGCCGCGTCGTTGTCGCGCGACGCGTAGTTCTTCTCGCCCTTGGTGACGAAGACCACACGCTCCGTGCCTGCTTTTACTTCCACGAGCGGCTTATCGAAGGCAAACTTGCCCTCAGCAAAGGTCGTCGCTTCAAGACGGCGCAACAAGCTGAGCAGCGCCGACACCTTGTCCGCGGCGGTGTCCCTTCCGGCCTTCTGCCACTTGTCGCCCTTCTTTTCAATCGCCATCGATAGCTCGCCGTCGCGCAACGCGATCTTGTCGGGCTCAGCTCCCCCGATTTCAAAGAGATGCTTGTTGCGGAATGACGCGAGTTCCTTATTCAGCCCTTCGGCGGTTGACGTACTGATCTTGAAGACGCCGGCGTATTCGGATGTCTTTGCGTAGTAAGTGTCCTTTTCCTTGGTGACGGTGAGCTTGTGCGTTCCGGACGCGTCCACCGCCTCGAACGTGGCAAATGTCGAGCCCTTCGCCGCCTTCTCCTCCGAGTCAAAACGCGCGTCGCCGGCGGCTCTCACCAGATCGTCGACGGCCACACTGTCGGCGCGCATTGGACGCGGCTTCAAGATCTGCCAGTTGGTGCCCGTACGCCCGAACTCGATCGCCTGGTTCTTGCCCTTTTCCGCAGCCAGCGTGACGCGCGAAATCTTGCTCGATTCGATCGGCAGCAAACGCTTGTCACGCAGATCGGCCGCGGACTTGTCGAGGCTGCCCTTCAAATACGTCGCGACGCCGAAGAGACGGTTGTCGCCCGCGAGCCTCACGTAGAGCGAGCCGCCGGTGGGGGCTTCGTCGCCGAGTGTCAGCGTGACCTGTTTGCCCCCCTTCAGCGACGCTTGAACCGTGACCTTGCCGGGATCGAGGCCGTATGTTTTCCAGTCGCTATTGTTCTCCACCAATACCTGGTCGGCGCTGATGTTCGACAAACTGCCGGCCAAGCTGCTGGCGGCCGAGTCGTCGATGCGGTAGTGCTCGGGCTCGGTCATCTGCCACTTGCCGTCCTTGCCCTTTTCGAGCGCGACCGATTCGCCACCTGGATGGCTCAGGCGGAGCTTTTCGATTTGATCTTCCGCGATGGAGACAACTTTGACGATGGGCTCGGGCTTGACGGCCGGAGTCTCGTTCGGCGGATGCTTTTGCGAATACCAGATGCCCCCGCCCAAGGCCATTAAGATGATGGCGGCAATCGCCAGACGGACCGGCTTCATCTGCGCTTCCACCAGACGGCTGCGCCCACAATCAGGATCAAGGCGGGGAGCCCGAAGACGTTGGTATAGAGGATGCGAGTCATCTGCGCGTTCGAAAGCGTCAGGCGGCGGTCCTCAACTTCTTTGGGGCGGATCGAGATCAGGTCCTCATCGGAGCTGAGCCAGTTCATCATGTTCAGGAACAGGTCGCGGTTGCCGCCGGGGAAGCCCAGTGCGGAATTCGTGACGAAGCGCGAGCTGCCGCTCACCACGAACCGCCCGCTGCCGACGCCTTCGCCGCCGCCCGTTGCCGTAATCGTACCGGCGACCGAGAGGCAGAGCGGCCCAGGCTTGTCTTTCTTGGGATTCAGCTTGATCTCGCCCGACGAAAAGTCGGAGACACCGTAGCTCTTCTGGCTGGTGTTGAAGAGTTTTTCCACGGTGACGCCGGGTTTTCCGCTGCCCGCATCGAGGCTGCGCGCAAAGGGGAAGAGGCTGGCCACGTTGCGCATTTCGCTGGTGATGGCGTGCGCTTCGTACTTGGTCACGAGCGGCGAGAGCTCGTCGGTGCCGAAGAATTGTCCGATGCCGCTCAGGTCGACCACGATGTCGTTGTTGACGTTGACATTCCAGTCGCCCAGCAGCTTGGCGAGGGCGGTGGTGTTGACGTTCTTGGTGGGCGGGTTCAGCAGGAAGAAGATGCGTCCACCCCCTTGGCCGAACTTGCGGATCGCTTCGATCTCGACTTCGATGAGATCGTTCCGCGGCCCGGGGATGACCAGCACCGTGCAATCGCCCGGAACGGTCGGCGTTTTTTCGAGCAGCGACACCGGCTTGGTGACGAAGTTGCTGCCCTCGAGCGCTTCCTTGACGCCCGAGAATCCGTCACCGGCGCTGTTCTCCAGATCGTTCTCGCCGTGTCCGGTGAGGAAGCAGGCCATCCGCTTGTTGGGTTTCAAGGCGCGGATCAAGGCATTGGTCACCTGCTCTTCCCCGAGGCTCTTGGCTTCCTCGCGCCGCCCGTTCGCCTCGACGATGGCCGTTCCGTTCGTGGAGATTTTCATTTCGATGGCCAGCTTGGGCGAACGCCGAGGATCGATGTATTCCACGCTGACCTTCGAGGAAAGATTCTTGTAACGAGCCAAAAGATCCCGGGGACTCGGCCCGAAGCTGCTTTCGTTGAAGCGCTTGGAATCGTCAAAGTAGTAGATCTTGACGGGAGCTTTCAGATTTCCCACGACCTTCTTGGTCTGGTCGGAAAGGCTGAAGAGCTTGGTGCTGGTCGCGTCGTATGTCTTGTTGTAGAGGTTCGCCAGGTAGTTGGCCGCCGACAGAATTGCCAGAACGATCAAGACATAGACAGAGAGATAGGCGCCGTATTGGGTCTGTCGCTTTCGAAGCCAGTTCTTGAAGTTCATCGGCTATGACCTCCACCGCAGCGATTCCATCGATCGCGCCGTGAGAAACAACCCCAGGAAGATCACCGAGAGGTAATAGACCGCGTCCTTCAGATCGAGGACGCCCTTGGCGAAGGATTCAAAATGCGAAGTGATCGAAAGATAGGCCAGCACTTTGCCCGTCGGGCCGGTAGCGTAGGCGTTCACCCAGTCGAGCACCCAGAGCATCAGGAAGACGCCGAAGGTCAGGCTGCCCGCCACGATCTGGTTCTTGCTGGTCGTCGAGAGAAACGCTCCCAGGCCCAGGAAGGACGCGCCGAGCAACAACAGGCCGAGA
>CAZRND010000469.1:0-3931 GCA_964601345.1 uncultured Acidobacteriota bacterium
GTCAAGATCGACTCGAACGAGAATCCCATGGGACCCTGCCCGGAAGCCGCCGAGGCGATCCATGCCATCGTGCAGAAGGGCGGACGCTATCTGAACGGCGAAGCCGGGAAGATGGCCGCGGCGTTAGCCGAGCAGGAAGGCCTGACGACGCGCTACGTCCAACCGTTCGCGGGATCGAGCGATCCGCTGCACCGCACGGTGCTGGCGTTCTGCGGCAAGGACCGTCCGTATGTAGTGGGCGAGCCGGGGTACGAAGCGGGCGCGCGCGCGGCGGAGTTCGTCGGAGCGCAGGTGCTCCGCGTTCCGCTGATGAAAGAAACTTATGCGCACGACGTCAAGGCAATGCTCGCGGCGCATCCCTCACCCGGCGTTATTTACATCTGCAATCCCAATAACCCGACCGGGACGATCACACCGAAGGCCGACATCGACTGGCTGGTCAAGAACAAGCCGTCGGGCACCGTGATCCTGATCGACGAAGCGTACATTCATCTTTCGGACAACGCCGTGCGGTCCTCGTATCACGTCGCGGCCGACAAGGAAGTGGTTGTCCTGCGGACCTTCTCGAAGATTTACGGGATGGCCGGCCTGCGCGCCGGAGCGGCGATGGCCCGCCCCGACATGCTGCAGAAGGTCGCTTCGTACGGAACCAACGGCATGCTGCCGGTGACGGCCATGGCCGGCGCGACCGCCAGCCTGAAGTCCGCCAAACTGGTTCCCGAACGCCGCAAGATCATTGCCGACATCCGGGAAGACCAGTTCAAGTTCCTGGCGAAGAACAATATCGACTTCGTCCGTTCGGAAGCGAACATGTTCATGATGAAGACCAAGTCTTCGGCCCGCGATTTCCAGTCCAACATGGCCGCCCAGGGCGTTTACGTCGGGCGCGTGTGGCCGGTGTGGCCGAACATGTCCCGCATCACCGTGGGAACCGCCGAGGAGATGGCTAAGTTCCAGGAAGCCTGCCTCAAGGTCTATAACACTTAGCATCGTCAGATCTCCAGGGTAGTCATGGTGCGGTCCAGCTCCTGTTGGAGTTGCCGCGCCTGCGTGCGGTTTGCCGTGAGCGACGACTGCATCGCTTCGAGCGCCCTTTCCTGATCCGCGAGCTTGGCGATGTAGCGGTTCACCTGCGCTTCCTGACCGGCGATCTGCCGTAGGTTGTAGATGTTCTGCCGCAGCCGTTCCTGGTCGCGGTTCAGCTCGTTGATCTCCTCCTGCTTCGATGCCACCGTCTTCTGCGTGTCGGAGATGCGGTCCTTCAGCGCCAGGATGCTTTGCAGCATTTTCTGCGTCTCGGGCGTCAGGGCCTTGTTGCGCGAGAAGTTCGAGATCAAATCGGAATTCAGGTTCGAGAGGGCGATGGTGTTCGAAATCTCCATCTCCTCGGAGACCGCCAGCTTGACGGCTTCGTTCGGCGGCAGCGTCATGCGGAAGCGATAATTCTGCGCCGTGGTCTCTTCCGGCTTCGGCCCGCCGGCCGCCAGCTTCCAGCCTGGCCGCACAGGATGCTGCACGATCATGATCTTCGGCTTGTCGGTGGTATTGCGCACGGTGTAGGTTTTGATCTCGACATTTTTCGCGTTCGTGGTGATGATGCCGCGCCGCACCTTCACCGATGTCACCAGGTCCTGCTTCGAATCGAAGGCCGTGGTCGCGCGCGTCGCCAGATCGACGGCGAATGACACCGGCCGGCTGTCGCCGGGGCGCAGGTTCTCGATGAGAGCCTCGCCCACGTAGCGATCGCCTTCGAGCACGGTGATCGCGCCGCCGTCGAGCGTCACGTGGCTGGAATTGGTGAGGAGCAGCGCGTCGAAGGGCGACTGCCGTCCGGAGGCCGGATCGAACAGGAGGATGCGCTCCGCCTTCACATCCGTTTGCACGAAGGGGATCATCGCCGACTGGTTGCGCGGGATGTCGATGCGCTTGTCCACGTGATATTCAAAGAGCTCGCCGAGATCGCGTCCGGCGGTGATGGCGCTTACCGTTTCGGCGAAGGCATCCGCCACGGCGCGCTGAACCGACGGCGAGGATGCGAAGGCTTTCTGCTTTGCTTCTTCATCGCGTTCCAGCGACGATTGCGCGCCTTGCACGCGAGACGCTTTGGCCATGTTGTTGGCCATTTGCCGGTAGTCCAGACGGGCGCGAGGTTCGTCTTTGACGCCCGCCAGACCGCCTTCGTAGATGCGCGGCGCGAGGGCCAGCTCGAACGGTAGCGCCACTTCGGGACGCGTCATGTAATGAGGTTGGTAGAGATTTTGAGTGAAAGAAATCGGCAGGCCCGAGACGAGCGAGAGGTCCACATCGCGCCAATCTTCATTCGAAGGATTGTCGACGATCGCCCAGCCCTGGAGCAGGGCTTCGCCGGGCTTGTGGCTGTCGAGCACCAGGCGGTAGCTGGTCTTCCAGACCGGCGCTTCGATCACGTATCCGACGTTGAGCTCGCGGGCGCTGCCGGGATTGATGCGCAGCGTGCGCAGATCGCGGCGCTGTCCGCCGGCCACGACGCTGAGATAGTTGGCCAGCTCGTTCTGAAGCCGGATGTCCTCGAGCTTCAGCTCGGTGGCTTCGGTGATGGGGACCGTGCGGATCTCGCCGCCGTCGAGCAGCAGCGTGGCGACTTCGATCTCGCGGTCGCGCATCTGCCGGCGGACGCCGAGGATTTTCCCGCGCATCTCGCCGCCCTGCGTCTTTACGATCAGGACAGCGCCCTTGAACTGGTCGAGGACCTGGCCGGGGCTGGCCTCCTTGGGAACCGAGAAGGCGAAATTTTCGAGTTGCTTGCTGATGGGATCGCTGGACTCATAGGACACGCCGGAGACGCGGCCCCCAGTAGCGTCCAGCAGGGTCAGCGACTTGAGAACGTCGTTCATCTCGGAGGGCTTAAATTCGAGCGTGATCTGCGAGTGCCCGGCGGTGGAGCCGGCGCGTTCGAAGTAGCCGACGCCGTGCTTATAAAGCATCACACGCCGGATGGGCAAGGAATCGGCAGCCGCCGTCAGGGGCGAAATCACCAGGAAACAAATCAGCCAAACCGCGCAGCAATAGCGAGTCATAGGTTTTCTCCTCGCTATGAGAACGAATGGCCCCGGACTTTCTTGCAGGTACTAGAAGTTGATGGTCCAGAGATTGGCCAAATCCAGAACAAAGCCGGGCAATTCCGGATCGGCCGAGAGTGTGGCAGGGGCTTTGCGCTCTTCGATTCGCCTGCCCGGCCTATATATGAACACACGGCGGCTGATTCGATCGATCAGCCAGCCGAGCCTCGCTCCATTCGCGATGTATTCTTCCATCTTCGTTTTCAGGCGCGGGAGCCGGTCGGAAGCGGAGCGATATTCGACCACGAAGTCCGGGCAGATAGGAAGGAACGTCTCCTTCTCATGCTTGGAAAGAGAGGATAACTTCGACTTTCTGACCCACGCCGCGTCGGGAGCGCGGATGGCTTTGTTGGGCAGCCGGAATCCGGCCGAAGAACCAAATGCCACGCCGCGCCCGTCCTTCTCCGCCCACGTGTGGAGCGCGTAGAAGATCAGCGACTCTCCCCGGCTTGCTCCACCGCCGCTCGGTGACATGATCAGTATTTCTCCTTCCGCCGTGCGCTCGATCTGCCAATCGTCGTTAATCGCGCAGAACTGAAAAAACTGGTCTTCATTCATGCCGTTCTTGGGCACACGAATGACCATTTCTTGGAGTTCCTGAAGATTCGGGAGAGCGGCCATGTTCGTTATTCTAGCACCTGCGTCGGATCATGAACCTCTAGCGGAATTCCCGCTTCGCCAATGCCTACGCGTACTTCTCGGAGATGCTCTTGGCCTGCGTGAACAGCAGCAGGTAGTCGTGGCCGCCGGCCTTCGAGTCGGTCCCGGACATGTTGAAGCCGCCGAAAGGATGGGCTCCGACCATGGCGCCTGTGCACTTGCGGTTTAGATAA
>CAZRND010000470.1:0-3920 GCA_964601345.1 uncultured Acidobacteriota bacterium
ATTTGCAGCGTCGAAGGCTGGAAAGAGTTCTCCGGCTGGCCTTGGTGATAGATCGTTTGTCCGTGGGAGCCGATCAGGTCCGGTTTCTTCCCGCCGCATACCTTGAGCAGGGCTCGGGCGAACAGCTCGCCAAGCAGAAAGTTCAGGTGGCTGACCTCGCGAACACTCGAAACTGCCAGGATCGCCCGGCGTACTTTCGGAGGATAAGGAATCGTTCGGAACTTTTCGACGCGGATGCGCGCGCCGCGAATATCGACAACGGCAACGTCGATCCCATCCACCGATGTTCCGCTGATCAGTCCGGCCACGCGCATCTATGCGTCCTCCATCAAGGATTGGATGCGGCGCTTCAAATCGGCGAGATCGGTCTGCGGAGGCGCGGCCGGCGGATGAGCCTTGACAAAGGCGTCCGCGGCGGCCGCGCGCGCGGCGAATGCCGAGTCGGCGTCGGCGCGCTTCCGGAGCGCGTTGTGCGCCTCGCGGATGCGGTCCGGGCGATGGCAGATCGGGAGAAGCTGGCAGCCCGCGTCCACCGCCGCGACCGCCGCCTCTCCAATGGTTCGCGAGCCGAGCACGCCGCCCATCTCAAGATCGTCGCTGACTACCAACCCGCGAAAGCCGATCTTCTCGCGCAGCAATTCGCCGATGATCGCAGGGGACAGCGTCGCCGGGATGCCCGCCGGCCCGAGAGTCGGGTAGGAAGCATGAGACATCATGATCATCGGCAACTCCCCGGCCAGCGCGCGAAACGGCGCCAGGTCTTCCTCCATGTCCTTGTTGATGACGGCCATCTCGGAATGGGTGTCCACGGCGCCCGCGCCAAGCCCGGGAAAATGTTTCCCGCACGCGATGACACTCATCCCTTTCATGAAACATCGCGCGAATCGAATCACGTCCTCGGCCTTCGATCCTGCGGCACGCGTGCCCATGACCGGACCCGCCAGGTCGAGCACCGGCGCGAGGTTCAGGTTCAGGCCAAACGCGCTCATCGCCTCGCCGATGAGCGCGCCAAAACGCTCCGTCAACGCATCGTCGCGCGCGGCGGCGACTTCCGCTACGGACGGAAACCGGGCCAGCAGATCGCGCAGGCGATCGACCGTGCCGCCCTCGACGTCGGCTGCTAGCAATACGTCGCCGTCCAAAGCATCCCGCACACGCGCCACGAGATCCCGAAATGCCCCCTTCGTATTTCGATTGAAGAAAATCACCGCGCCGGGCTGGACGTCTTTCAGAAGTTGCGCGGACTCGTTATCCCACTCGCTGCCTTCGAGCCCGATCATCAGAAGTCGTCCGAGCATCAACCCACCTGCTTCTTCAGCTCGGCCAAGAGGTTGAGCGCTTCGAGAGGCCGCAGATTATCGAGGTCAGCTTCGGCCAGCCGCCGCACCACGTCGTGGTTGAGCGCGGTGAAGAAAGTAAGCTGCACCGGCTGCGCGCCGGGCGTGAGTTTCTCGCTCACCTGCTCTTCGCTATGCTCGTGCTCGGAAAGGACGTCGCGCGCTCGCTCGACCACCGGCAGGGGCAGCCCGGCGAGCCGCGCGACCTCGATGCCGTAGCTTCGATCCGCGCTGCCCGGCTCGACGCGATGCAGAAAGACGATGTCGTGACCGCTCTCCTTCACGGCGACGCGCAGATTCTTCACGCCCGGCAGGCGCGCGGCAAGCTCGGTGAGCTCGTGGTAATGCGTGGCGAACAAAGTCCGCGCCTTGGTGACGCTGTGGATGTGTTCAACGACGGCCCAGGCGATCGCGAGGCCATCGAAGGTCGCGGTGCCGCGCCCGACCTCGTCGAGCAGCACGAGACTGCGCGGCGTCGCCGTGTTCAGAATCGCGGCCGTCTCCGTCATCTCGACAAGGAACGTCGACCGCCCGCGCGCCAAGTTGTCGCTCGCTCCGATGCGGGTGAAGATGCGGTCTACGAGCGGAAATCGCGCGCGTTCGGCGGGAACGAAGCTGCCCATCTGCGCCAGAATCTGGATCAACGCCGCCTGCCGCAGATAGGTCGACTTGCCTCCCATGTTCGGCCCGGTGATTACCAGCACCAGATGCCCGGCGTGATCGAGGTAGAGATCGTTGGGGACAAATGGATCGGCGCGGTCTTTCTCCGCCAGCCGCTCGATGACCGGATGGCGGCCCTTGACGATCTCCAGGACCTCGCCGTCGGCCGCTCGTTCAAAGAGCGGGCGGCAGTAATTGCGTTCGGCCGCGAGGGCGGCAAAGTTCTCGATCACGTCCGCCTCGGCGAGCGCGGCGGCAGTCTGGCGTATGCGTCCCGCCTGCGCGGCGACGCTCTGGCGGACCTCGGCGAAGAGGCGCCGCTCGATCTCCAGGATCTTCTCCTCGGCGTCGAGAACTTTACGCTCGTACTCCTTCAGCTCCGGCGTCGTGAAGCGCTCCGCGTTCACGAGCGTCTGCTTGCGCTCATAGTCGGCGGGGACCGATGGCAGATTCGGCTTCGAGACCTCGATGTAATAGCCAAAGATATTGTTGAAGCGGACCTTGAGCGAGGTGATGCCGGTGCGCGTGCGCTCTCGCGATTCGATTGCGGCGATGTGGCCCTTGCTGTCGCCGCTCAAGCCGCGCAGCTCGTCGAGCTCGCGGTCGAGCGCGGCGCGGATGACGCCGCCATCCGCGGGATTGAGCGGCGCGGATGGATCGATAGCGCGACGCAGCAGGTCGGCGATGTCGGCCAGTTCGTCGAGCGCGGCATGCAGAGCCCGAAGGCGCGCGGCCGTAAGTCCGCCGACTTCGGCGCGCACGCCGGGAATGCGTTCGAGCGAGGCGCCGAGCGAAAGGACGTCGCGCGGGTGCCCCGTCCCGAGCGTTATCCGCCTCCGCAGGACTTCCAGGTCGCCAAAGCCCTTGGCCAACTTGCGGAGGCCCACCACCCGGGCCCTCCCGGGGCACCAATCCCCCACCCCACCTCCGGCCCTCCCGATCTCGGCAGGATCGAGCGAGGGACGGAGCATCCAGCTCTTGAGTAGCCGCGCGCCCATGCTCGTGCGCGTGCGGTCGATCGCGGAGATGAGCGTCGCTTCCTGCTCGCCTGCAAAGACCGGCTCGGCCAGCTCGAGATTGCGCGTCGTGACGGCATCGAGCATCATCCACTCTTGCTGGCGATAGAAGCGCAGGCCGTTGATGTGCGCAAGCGACGTCTTCTGCGTCTCGCGCAGGTAGTGCAGCACCGCGCCCGCCGCTCCCACGGCGGCCGGGTGTCCGGACATTCCGAACCCATCGAGCGAAACAACGCCGAGATGCCCGGTGAGGATGCGGCGCCCGTAATCCGGCGCGAAGACCCAATCGTCCAGGTCCGTGCACGTTCCGCCCGCGACGGCGACGCGCGTTCCCGGAGCGGCCAGGATTTCCTTGGGACGCAGGACCGCCAGCTCGTCGGCGAGAGCCGCCTCGCGCTGCGGACCATCGAACTCGGTGGCTCGAAATTCGCCCGTGGAAAGATCGGCGTAGGCAAGACCGATCCGCTCCGGCTCGATCGAAGCGGCGACCAGGTAGTTATGCCCCGCCCCGGAGTCCTCCGTGGTGCCGGGAGTGACGACGCGCGTGACTTCGCGCTTTACGAGCTTCTTGGCCAGGCGCGGATCCTCGACTTGATCGCAAATGGCGACGCGAAAACCCTTTTGGATCAGCTTGCCGATGTAGTTTTGCGCGGCATGGTACGGAACGCCGCACATCGGCACGGGCTGCCCCTTCTCTTTATTGCGCGCGGTGAGCGTAATTTGCAGTTCCCGCGCCGCGACCACGGCGTCTTCGAAGAAGAGCTCGTAGAAATCGCCGAGCCGGAAGAAGAGCAGCGCCGACGGATGCTGTTGCTTGATGCGGCTGTATTGCTTCATCAGCGGCTTCGTGGGGTCCTCCATGGCAGGCCGAATTACATTAAAAACCCATCCCTCAGTTCCCCTCATC
>CAZRND010000471.1:0-3898 GCA_964601345.1 uncultured Acidobacteriota bacterium
CGATAATAAAGCAAGTGCGCGCCGGTTTCCGGTTGGATAAGGGGCCGAAAAATGTGAAAGGGGCCCTCTAGAATTTCGTAAAAGAAAAAGCCCCCGCTAAAGGCCGAATCCCCATTTATTCGAGTCCTACAACCGCCACTGCAACGGCGAGCGCGCGCTTGAGCCCCGGCAGATTGAGATCCTTGCTCACGTCCACGGATTCATCGAGGGCGTGAGCCTTCTGGCCCGATCCGCCCGAGCCGATCGTGATCGCCGGGATGCCAAGACCGATAGGAACATTGGAATCGGTGCTGCCGTAACGCAACGCCGGAGCGCGTCCCATGGCCTTCGTGACCTCCACGGCAGCGCGGACCAGCGGCGAATCGGCCGGCGTCTTTCCGCCTTTGCGATCGCCCACCAGCTTCGGATCGGCAGTGATGCGCCCGACCTTCGTGCTACGAACGTGATTCTCCTCTTCCACGGCTGCTTCGACGCAATTCAGAAAGCGTCGCTCGAGCTTGGCCAGCTCGGCGGGAGATTCCGAGCGCATGTCCACTTCCATCCAGACGGAACTGGGGATCGAGTTGACCGACGTTCCGCCACCGTACACGCCCACGTTATAGGTGGTCTTCGGCGTGTGCGGCAGCTTGGTGCGGGAAAAGCGCTGGACCGCGCCGCCCATGGCAAACGCGGGATTGACGATGCCGAACGCGCCGTAGCTGTGACCGCCGGGTCCGGTGAACGTGACTCGATATCGCTTGCTGGCCACGCCGCCGTTCGTGACTTCCGTGTCGGTGGTGCCGTCGAGCGAAATGAAGTTCTGGAAACGTTTGCTCAACGGGCTCTTCTCGAACAGGTAGTGCACGCCGCGCAAGTTGCCCAGCCCTTCCTCGCCGACGTCGCCGACAAAGTAGATGTCCCCCTTGGTGCGGACTTTAGCTGCATCGAGGGCGCGCACGATGGCCAGCAGCGCGGCGAGTCCATGGGTGTCGTCGCCGATGCCCGGAGCGGCATACTTGGAGTCGTTCTTTTTCACCTGCACTGGGGTGCCTTCCGGAAAGACAGTGTCGAGATGCGCGGCCAGCAGCAGCGCCGGTCCGTTTCCCGTACCTGGGCGGCGGCCGATGACGTTGCCTTCGGCGTCGATCTCCACGTCCTTGAGGCCCAGTTCCTGGAATTTCGCCTGGAACGCTTTGGCCCGCGCCGACTCCTTAAAGGAAGGCGCGGGAATCTCCACCAGGTATACCAATTCCTGGACGAAGCGGTCGTAGTCGCTGTCGAGCGCTCGAAAAGCCGTCTGGATCGCCGGCTGCTCGATCCACTTTTCGTCAATCGTCTGCGCGGGGGTCTGCGCGAACAACGGGAACACACTTGCGAGTGCCGTGAAGAGCGTCCATCGAAGGAAGCGAAAAGTCATGGGTAGCAGGGAATTATAGTCCAGAATTATGCTACATTCGGGCATGTGAGCGTTGAAGCAGCCCATGAAATGCGGCGCAGCCCGCGAATCGTCTGCCGCGTGCCGATCTTATGCGTTTCTGACGGGACGCCCGTCGCCGCTCACACCGCCGTGATCAGCCGCCATGGCGCCATGATTCTCGCTTCCGCCCGGTGGGAGCAGGACTCCGAGATCGAGATGCAGAATCAGAAGACCAAGGAGACTTCCAAGTGCCGCATCGTCTGGAGCGGCGGCGAGGACCATCCCGGCATCTACAAGCTGGGCATCGAAATGTTGGAAGACCACCCCCGGTTTTGGGCCGAGGACTATCCGCCGCCACCGCCGCCGGGAGAGCCCGAGCAATTCGACTACTAGTAAGAAAGAAGCTTTTCGACTGCTTTACTCAGGTCGGCGACCTGCGGCAGCACCGCCTCTTCGAGATTCGGAGCGGAAGGGACGAAGCAATCCTCCGCACCCACGCGCAGGATCGGCGCGTCGAGCGAATCGAAGCAGCGCTCGGCAATCTGCGCGGCAACTTCGGCGCCGAATCCCATGAAGACGGCGTCCTCATGCGCGATCAGGACGCGGCTGGTCTTGCGCGCCGACGCCACAATGCCGTCAATGTCCAGCGGGACGATCGAACGTAAGTCGATCACTTCGAGGGACACGCCTTCCTTGTCCATCTGCTCGGCCAGTTCCAGGGCCAGATGCACCGTGCTGCCCCAGGTGATGATGCTAAGATCGCGCCCTTCGCGGCGCAAGCGCGACTTGCCGAAGGGTACCAGGTAATCGGACTCGGGCTCGGGAGCGCGCGCCGAGAGCCGGCGGTAGAGTCCTTTGTGTTCGAGAAAGATCACCGGATCGTCGCAGCGCGCGGCGTTCTTGATCAGACCCTTGGCGTCGTCCGCTGTCGAGGGGTACACCACGTACCATCCCGGCGTGTGCGAGTAGATTGCTTCGACGCAGGTCGAGTGCCACGGGCCGCCCTTGATGTAGCCGCCTTGCGCCATGCGCACGACCATCGGTCCGCTCCAGACGCCGTTGCTGCGCCAGCGGACGGTCGAGATTTCGTCGCGGATCTGCATGAATGCGGGCCAGGAATAGTCGGCAAACTGGATCTCGACGATCGGCTTGTATCCCGCGATCGCCATTCCGCCGGCGATGCCCACGATGCTCGCTTCGGCCAGAGCGGCATTCGTGACGCGGCCGGGGAATGCTTTCGACAAGCCCTTCGTTACTCCGAAGACGCCGCCCTTGGGATCGTCGATATCCTCGCCCCACATGCGGATCTTAGGATTGCGTTCCATCTCCTCGCGGAGGCCGCGATTGATAGCTTCGACCACCGAAATCGGCTCCTCCGATTTGTAGACCGGCGGCTTGTCGTCGAAAACGGGCGACGCGTCGCTGTAGATGTGCGTCAGCACGGTATCTGGATTCGGCGGCGAGCAGGCGTCGGCCTCTTCGGCCGCCTGGTTCACGTCCGCTTTGATCTCCTCGCGCATCGCCTGCATCTGCTTCTCGTTCAGGATGAGCCGACGCTCGAGATACCGCTCCGTCTGCAGGATCGGGTCGCGCTCGGTAAGCGCGGCCAACTCTTCCTTGCTGCGGTACTTGTTCTGATCGTCAGACGATGAGTGCGGATCCATGCGGATCACCTGGCCTTCGATCAGCGCGGGACCTTTTCCGGCACGGATGCGGTCGATGATCGACGGCATGCTCTGATACATGGTCTCGTACCAAGTGCCGTCCAGCTTGTAGGAGGGCACGCCGAAACCATGAGCGATGCGGTGCACTTCCGATCCGGTTTGCGTTTGCTGCGGCACGCTGATGGCGTATCCGTTGTTCTGAATCACGAACAGGACCGGCAGTTTCTCGCGCCCCGCCCAGTTCAGCGCTTCGAGATACTCGCCCTCGCTGGTGGCGCCCTCGCCCGAGCTCACGTACACCACCTGGTCGCCGCCTTCCTCGCGGATCGCTTTCGCCGTCCCCACGGCGACGAGAAACTGCGTTCCGGTGCAGGCGGTCATGGAAACCAGGTTCAGCTCGCGCGACGAAAAATGCTCCGGCATGTTGCGCCCGTTCGAGTTCGGATCGCCTTCGCGGCCGAGCATCCCGAGGAAGATGTCGCGCGTGGGCATCCCCAATGCCACGGCAACCGCTTTCTCGCGATAGTAGGTGTAGAACCAGTCGTAGCCGGGCTTCAGCAGCATGGTCATGCCGATTTGGATTTTTTCATGCCCTCGAGTGGACGCGTGGAAGCCGCACTTGCCCTGGCGTACAAAGATTTTCATTCGCTCTTCGATGTAGTACACCGTGAGCATCTTCTTATAGAGTTCTATGACTGTTTTATCGGGGACGATAGCGTCGTCCGGCAGAGTAATGGTGTCAGTTGCCAAAGGGTCTCCTCAGAAATTTGCTGATCTTTCGATGATATCACGAATCTAGAACGTCGATCTGCAGCACGGGATCGGCGGCCGGCACGCG
>CAZRND010000472.1:0-376 GCA_964601345.1 uncultured Acidobacteriota bacterium
CCACTGTTCGTTAGCTTCGCGCTCGAACACTGACCACAGGTTCAAGTTGCGCCAGCACGACTTGCCCTTGGGTACCTTTTCGTTGCAGTCGCGCATATGGGCGGTCTGCCGCTTCACTCTCTGCCCGCTGGGAAGCGTGGCGATGAGTTCCGATACCGGCGCGGCGCCCTCGGGAGCCGCGGATCGTGGTTTAACTGCCAAAGCAGGACCTCCTGTTTTGCATATTCGGATTATAGCCTTACAATAGATATCTCCCTTCATGATTTCAGTCAGCAGCGTCTCCATGCGCTTCGGCGCTAAAGTTCTCTTTGATGAAGTGACAACCGGCTTTTCGGCGGGACGGCGTTACGGCCTCACCGGTCCGAACGGCGCCGGG
>CAZRND010000472.1:386-3893 GCA_964601345.1 uncultured Acidobacteriota bacterium
CCGTCCGCCCAAGATCGGCGTCCTCCGCCAGGATCAGTTCGCTTTCGACGCGTTCCGTGTGATCGACACGGTCATTATGGGCAACGCCGGACTTTGGAAAGCGATGGAAGAGCGCGACCTCATCTTCGCCAAGCCGGAGATTACCGACGAAGACGGCATGCGCCTGGCCGAGCTCGAAGGCGTGGTCGCCGAAGAAGACGGATACACCGCCGAGAGCGACGCGGCGGTCCTGCTCGACGGCCTGGACATCCCGGAGGCGCTGCACGAGCGGAAGATGAGCGAGCTGCAAGGCGGCCAGAAGGTGCGCGTGCTTCTGGCGCAATCGCTCTTCGGGCATCCGCAGGCGCTGCTGCTCGACGAGCCGACCAACCACCTGGACCTCGATTCGATCCACTGGCTGCGCGACTTTCTCAACGCCTACGAGGGGACGCTCATCGCCATCTCGCACGACCGGCATTTTCTGAACAGCATTTGCACGCACATCGCCGACATCGACTACCAGACCATCATCACCTACAGCGGCGGATACGACGAGATGGTGATCGCCAAGACGCAGATCCGCGCGCGCCTCGAAGCGGACATCGCCCAGCGGGAAAAGAAGATTGCGCAACTGAACGAGTTCATCGCGCGCTTTGCCGGCGGGACGCGCTCGGCGCAGACGACTTCACGCCGCAAGGAAGGCGACCGCCTGCAGGTCGCCGACCTGGCCCGCTCGAACATCCAGCGGCCGTTCATCAAGTTTGCGCCGCTCCGTCCGTCCGGCCGCCACGCCCTGGAGTTTGAAGGCGTCTCGAAGGCCTACGGCGATCACAAAGTGATTTCGGGATTCACCGCCAACATCGCGCGCGGCGAAAAGGTCGCTCTTATGGGACGCAACGGGGCGGGGAAGACGACGCTGCTCAAGGCCCTTCTCGCGAATGCGCCGGGCGTGAAAGATGCCGACCTAAGCATCGATGCTGGAAAAGTGAAGTGGGGACACGAGGCGTTGGTGGGCTATTTCCCGCAGGATCACACCGGCGCCGTCGCTCCCGGTATGACGGCGCTCGACTGGCTGCACCAGTTCGATCCCGACGCCTACAACGAAGACCTGCGCGGTCTGCTCGGCCAGATGCTCTTCAGCAAGGAAGAAGCGCTCAAGCCGACCGAAGCGCTCTCGGGAGGCGAAACGGCGCGTTTGCTATTTTGCAAGCTCATGCTGCAGAAGCCGAACATCCTGGTGCTCGACGAGCCGACCAATCATCTCGACCTCGAGGCAGTCACCGCTCTCAACGTCGCCATCCAGCGCTTTGACGGGACGGTGCTGCTGGCCACGCACGATCAGGATTTGATCGAAGAAGTAGCCACGCGCCTTTGGATTTTCGACGGCGGCAAGATCGAGGACTTCAAGGGCAGCTACGAAGAAGCCGGCGTGACTTCTTCCACGCCTGCTCCGGCCCGGCAAACGAAGCTCTGAGGCTGCACCGAGAAGCGCCTCTCGTATCGATCAGCCATTTCGCTGAGGAAACCGACGGCGCTCGCGGCGGGAATAAAGTGCACCGCGCATCCGCCGAAGCCACCGCCGGTCATTCGCGATCCCATGCTGCCAAGCTGCCGTCCGGTCTCGACGAGAAAATCGAGTTCCGCGCAACTCACCTTGTAAAGATCGCGCAGGCTGTCGTGAGAAGCGGCCATCAGGCTCCCGACGGTCTGCCAATCTCCCTTCGGCAGCGCCTCGGCCATGCGTAGGACCCTGGCATTTTCCTCGACAATATGCCGCGCCCGCGATTGCAGGGGCTCGGGCAATTTCGGCAGCGAATCGACTGAAACCTCGCGAAGCGACTTTGCGCCGAGCAACCGCGCGGCTTCCTCGCACTCGCGCCGGCGCTCGTTGTAGGCCGAAGCGGCCAGCTCGCGCTTCACCATCGTGTTCGATACCACCAGGGAGATGTCGTCGAGCGGAACCGGGACCTCCCGCGTCTCGAGCGAACGGCAATCGAGCAGCAGCGCGGATCCCGCGCGCGCATGCGTGACG
This sequence comes from uncultured Acidobacteriota bacterium, assembly GCA_964601345.1. Lineage (GTDB taxonomy): Bacteria > Acidobacteriota > Terriglobia > JAJPHL01 > JAJPHL01 > CAZRND01. The sequence continues at coordinate 2,398 of CAZRND010000472.1, forward strand.
ATGAACTGATCCATGATTCCGCAGTTCGTTCCGGCCCACTCGATCTCCGCCTTCCGGCAAAGCGCGGCCAACTCGGCCGGCGGGAGCCGCTCGCCGTTGACGGCCAGGAGAGCATAGGCGCAGGCGACTTCGAGCGCCGCCGACGAGCTGAGGCCGCCGCCGAGCGGCAGCTCGCTGCGGACCAACAGATTTGCGCCGCGCTTCGCCAGTCCGCGCTCGCGCAGCAGGGCCACGACGCCGCGCACGTAGTTGGCCCAGCCTAGCGCGCCGGTCTGGATTGCGGATCGCGCCGTGGACGTGATGGCGACGCTGCGCGACAGGTTCTCGCTCCAAACGCTGACGGTCGTGTCGGGGCGGGGCGCGGCCGTCACCCACGTGTAACGGTCGAGAGCCATGGGCAGGACGTAGCCGGAGTTGTAGTCGGTATGTTCGCCGATCAGGTTGACCCGGCCCGGGGCGCGAAAAATCCTGGCATGCAATCTCTCAGGCATGTTGCCCTTTCTCTCTGTTGGTGCTCTAATCTATCGTGCCAAGGGTTTTGGGGTCCACTGGATTATCTGGGCGTGAGGAGTGTCGTATGTCACAGCCAAGATGGGCAGGCCTCTGCCTCCTGCTGTTTTTCTGTTTTCTTCTCATCTCTTGCGAGAGCGCGCCGAAGGGTCCCGCCAAGGGCAGTCCGGAGGCTAACTACCAGGCCGCCAAGTCGGCGTTTCGCATCGGCGAAATGGAAAAGGTCCACGACTACCTGGAGAAGCTCGAAGGGTCGGGACCGTTTGCCGCTCGCGCCGCCGCCTGGCAAGTGCTGCTCGAATCCGGCATGATGCTCGGACCGCTGGAGCTGGCCGACGTCTACGATAAGACAGCCACTCGCGGCGGACCGAAGAAGGTGGAATACCTTCGCGAGAAATCCGCGCAGCTCAAGGAAGTGCGCGCGCACGCGCTGCATTTGCTCGAGACGTATCCGCGTTTCGAGAAGGCCGTCGCCGGAAAGACCTCGATCGCGCTCGAGTTCCCGTTCCCCGAGGGCAGCGCCGCTCCAGTGGTCGACCTGGAGCGCATTCCGAAAGGCATGGCGATGGACGCCGCCCAAAAAGAGCAGATGCTCGCGAACGTGATGAAGCGAGGGATCATTCGCGGATTCAGCGCCGGCATCAGCGGAATCGACGATTCCGCCGGAGCGGAAAAGGTGATGCACACCGGCGCGGGCGAAGTTCCGGCGGCAAAGTTCTGGCTCGGCGTGGGCGAGTCCATGGCCAGAACCGGCGAGGCGTTCGGTCCCAAACAGATCAACGAGTCTTCGCGGCTGAAGGAGTTTTACCAGCACGCCCTCGACATCGTGAAGATGCTCAAGGACATGAATCCCGACGCCGACGTCCAGAAGGCCGCCAAGAAACTGCAGGCGGACTCGGAGAAGGCTCTGAAGGCGAAGAAGTAATCTAGCGTCCTCTCGACTTCAAAAAAGTTCCTTTGTCCAGCTCGTCGAAAGCTGTCTGAAG
>CAZRND010000473.1:0-3883 GCA_964601345.1 uncultured Acidobacteriota bacterium
GGCTTGGCGTCGAAAACTTCAAGCGAGACCCACCGGCGATAGCCCTTCTCCTTCAGCACTCGCAGCACCGGCAGAAAATCATAGTGCCCCGTGCCGGGATGGCGGCCGTCCATTTCGTTGATATGCACGTGCTTGATCATCGGGTAGTAGCGGCGCACCAGCGCGTCGTGCGGCTCGGTCTCGTCGGGCGTGTTGTGGAAATCGAACATCGTCTGGATGGCCGGATGATGGATTTGCTTGACGATGGCGACAGACTCGGCGAGGACGTTCACCACGTCCGTCTGGCTGTGGTCGAGCGCTTCGAGGCTGATGGTGACGTGATGCGATCCTGCTTGCGGCCCGAGCAGCGCCAGGCCTGCCGTTAAATGCTTGGTGGCTTCGTCTCGAGAAGCCCCGCGTGTTCCGCGCTGTTTCGGCGATCCGAGAACCATCACCGGGTTGCCGTCCTTGCTGCCGGCGAGGTCGCCGCAGAAATCCACCAGCTTGCGGAAGTATTGCCAGCTTCGCTCGCGCACGTCCTTGTCGCCGGTGGTGATGTGCAGCCAGCTCGGCGTCACCAGCAGCCAGTGCATGCCGGCGAGTCGCAGTCCCTCGGAGTGGATGATGTCGCGCAACTCCTTGCGGCGGGCGGCGGAAATGTCATCGACGTTTTCGGCCAGCGTGAACGGAGCGATCTCGATGCCGCTGTACCCCATCTTCTTGGCGGCTCTGCAGCTCTTGGCAAAGTCCCATTTCTCGAAGACCTCGTTGCAGATGGAGTACTGGAAGAGTTGCCGGGGCGACGCCGTCGCGAGGACCGCGCTGGACGCGGCCGTCACGGTTCGCAGCAGTTCGCGCCGTGTCAGACGCGTCACAGGTTCTCCGTCAGCAGGCGCTCGACGACTACCACGTCCATCCAGCGGTCGCCGCGCTTGCCGTGCTTCTGGTGAATGCCGATCTCGCGGAATCCGAGGGCGCGCACCAGTTGCCGGCTGGCCTGGTTCGTTGTCAGGATGCGTCCCACCAATTTGAAGTATCCGCGCGAGGCTGCTTCGCCGATGAGCGCGGCCATCAACAAACGGCCGAGGCCCTGGTGTCGCGCGCTGCGGCTGATGTAGACGCTGGCCTCGCCGATGCCTGCGTAGCATTCCCGCGAAGAGTACGGCGTGATGGACGCCCAACCCAAAATCGTGGGGACGCCGCCCGGGCCGCCCTTGTTGCCCCACTCGGCGACCACCAGATGATTGTGCGCGGCGCGAAGGTGCTCTTCGATGTCGGCCTGCGTCCGCGGCCGCGATTCGAACGTAGCTTCGCCGTCCTCAATGCCTTCGTTGTAGATTTGCGAAATGCGCAGGGCGTCCCGGACTTCCGCCGGGCGCGTATTCCATCCGGGACGCGTAACCTGATCTGGCGAGGACATCAACCGCTCGCCCAGCTATTTCTTATACCAGGCGGCGTTGAGTTCGGTGAAGCTCGCCCATTTCTCGGGCAGATCGTCCAGAGCGAAGATGGCCGACACCGGGCAGACCGGCTCACAGGCCCCGCAGTCGATGCATTCCACAGGATCGATATAAAGCTGAGTCTCCGCCTCAAAGGCCCCTTCATCCTTCTTCGGATGGATGCAATCTACTGGGCACGCGTCCACGCAAGCGGTGTCTTTGGTGCCGACACAAGGTTCGGCAATTACATAAGCCATTCGTGCTCTCCCTTCTCAAAATGAGGACCGACTAAACTTTTCCATGAATAGCCTAGCGCTGTCAAGAAGCAACCAGCAGGTCCAGAAACCGGACCCAGGGCGAGTCGGCGCGGGGCAGTCTGTGATGGGCTGCGAGAAGGTCCTGCGAGTGCAGGCCCATCCCGGCCAGGCCCAGGAAGACCGTGCCGCCGGCGTTGAACGCGCCGATCTGCTGCTTCTGCCAGCTCTCGGGACGCACGACGTAGGGCATCAGATACGTGAAGCTCTTCTCGACGCCCGAGTGCCACAGATCCAGGCCGTCGCGCTCGGCGAGCTTGCATAGGACGGAGAAGCCGTCGAGATTCATGGCCGAGTAGCTGAGCGAGTTGGTGCGCGCTTCCTCGCGGGGACAACTGCCGTCGGGCTCAATCTGCTTCAGAAGATGCGTCCGGTAGTGCTGCCAGGCCATCTTCAAGTTTGCTGCATCGCTTGTGAACAGCGCGTAGGCGGCCGCTTGCGCCGTCCACCAAGTGGCGTGGTTGTTCGTGGCCTTCTTCTCGTCAAGGCCCTTCTTGCTGGTGGTTAGCCACTTCAGGTAGTCGCGATACCACTCGCGGACGCCGGCCGCGACGCTCTTGTCGAATCCAGCGGACTGCTCGGCAAGAACGACGCCCTGCGCGGCGTGGATCAAGGAAACGGTGTCGATGATGCCCGTGCCGCGTCCGTCGTTGACGCCGCGGACCGCCTGGCCAAACTCGAGATTCGGATTCATCCGTGTCTTCGGATCCACGAACCAGACTGCGAGGACTTTGGCGGCGCGCTCGGCACAGGCTTTTTGGCCCAGTAAAAAGGCTCCGATGCCGAGCGAGAGCACGGCCTCGCACATCTGGCTGAGGGCATTGCGATTTCCAAGGAAGCGCTCGGGATTCCTCTCGCCGTCTTTACGTATGTATGGACCGGTTGGATTTTTCGGATCGGGCCACCAGTAAGGTCCTTCGCTGTAATAATCGTTCGGACCGGCGCCGGTCGGAATGCCGGACGGCCGGGCAAACGTGACGCTCCACGGTCCGGCCTTCAGCGCGCGGTCCGCGTACTTCGCGAATTCCGCGGCGCGGCCGGCAGCCGCGCCGCGCATCTTCTCCGCCTCCGCGTCGCTCAGCAGAAGCAGCGGCGGCGAGGCGGCCGGCAGAACGGCCAACGCTGCCAGAGAACCCAAGAATGAGCGGCGGTCCATGGCGAAAATGTAGCATACGCGTGAGCGCCTGATTTCGGTATAATCGGGGTGTTTGGCCTTTAGGTTTCCCCCCCTGCCAAATCTCTGGCTCTTATGCGCGCTGCTCGCATTTTCTGGGGATTCGCTTTGTGCGCCGGACTGGCTTTGCCGGTTCGCGCACAGACGGTCGTGTCGACAGTGACGGCGGGCACAAATCCCTACGCCCTGGCGGCGAACCCGGTAACCAACAAGATTTACGTAGCCAACCAATTCAGCAACAACGTCACCGTAATCGATGGCGCCGCCAACTCAACCACCACGGTGAACACCGGGACCCAGCCCTATTCCGTTGCCGTCAACCCAGTCACAAACAAGATCTACATCGCCAATATCGGCGGCAACAGCGTGACTGTAATTGACGGCGCTACCAACTCAACAGCCACCGTGAACGTCGGAGCGGGGCCGAGCTGGGTAGCAGTGAACCCAGTGACGAACAAGATCTACGCCGCCAATAACGCCGGCGCCACCGTAACGGTCATCGACGGCTCGAACAACTCCACTTCCACGGTGAACACCGGGACGAGCCCATACTCGGTTGCTGTAAACTCCGTGACCAACAAGATCTACGTCGCCAACTACGGCCCCAAACATGTCCCGGTCATTGACGGCTCAAACAACCCCACCCCCACCGTGGCCCGCGGGCCGCACCCCATTGCCGTAACCCGTAAATCCGAACACCACAGGCGACAATGACGCGGGCATGCCGTCGCTGGCGATCTGTTCGCCCGCGGCGTGTAAAGCGGTCTTGGCGTCGTCCAGACTCGAATACTCCACGGGGCGCTTCAGATTCGCGAGCGGATTTTCCAGACCCTCCCATGCCAGCCGTTTGCCCAACGTGTAGAAGGTTTCGAACATTCCGGCAGTGCCGGCGTAGTTGCCGAAGAAAATCAAGCGGCGATTCTGGTCATCGGTCACCTTTTCATAATCGATCAAGGTAGCCCCGCATTCCATGCTCT
>CAZRND010000474.1:0-3849 GCA_964601345.1 uncultured Acidobacteriota bacterium
TTATTGCTGCCTGATCAGGTACCCACGGGAGCTAGCGCAATGCGCGCTCTGACCCTCTTGCCTCTTAATGAGACACGGGTTGAACTGCTTGGAGGAAGCGCTGAAAGGAAAACACATCGCCTACGGACATTCTCACGAGAATCTCCGATCCCATCGGTGTAGGTACCGAGAATCGTAGGTTGATTCTGAGCGTGTCCACTGGACCGGGATCGAACTCGCCGACTGGAGGCGTCAGGGGGCTCATCGTGACCGTACCCGCGGGAGTCTTGAATCCCGCTGGGCATTTACCAGCTTTTGTCCCCGCCTGGATCTCTACGTCATGGGACGATGCCACAATTTTGCCACGGCACCAAGCATGAGAAGCGGGGTAGAATTGCGCCTCCATCTGCAGTCGGTCTTTCAGCGCCTGTGCTCCAACTGGGTGGGCGGCAACAATTCTCTGCAGTTCAAGTACGATCCGGCTATCAGAGAGAAGCAAGGGCTTCTTGGCCAAACCCGCTTCATCGAATTCAACGAGCAAATTGGTCGCGCTCCAGATCGGAATCTCCACGAAGCCGGAATCCGTAAGACCTCGGAAAGAGACGGAGGAGGCGTTCCAGCGTCCCCAGAAAAACCATGGCGACACGACGCCGGTATCGACAATCTTGAACTTGGCCGCCACCTCCGCTCGCGACGACTTCCCGGGCTGAACTAAGCTTCTGTCCGGCAAGTCGGCGACGCTGCCTTGCGGACCCTGCACTCTTTTTCGTGTCGGATAGGGAGGAGTGCAACCGAATAGCGCCGCCATCACCACAAAAATCAGTGTCCGTTTTACTAGCGATGGCATTTCCGGCAACCTAATGGCAGAGATGCGTTCCGGATTGCTGGTGATCCGGAGGTGAATCTCTAGCTACTGCTTCACTGTCTCGTCGACCGTGAACGTGATTCCCGAATACTGCATCTCTTCCCAGGTTTGCGCGCCCCAGCGGACTTCGATTTTTGGGTCGGGGTTCCATTTGTTTCCGGGGGAATTGTCGTAGTGCGCCGTGGCTTCGAGGCGCGCGCCTTTCGGAGCGGCCAACGGCTTCGTGAAAACGTAATACGTTTGCCAGTTGAAGTCATATCTGGGAACTGACAGCACTGTTTCCGTGTGCCCGTCGGGATAGACCATCCGGTATTCCCAGCTCTTGCCGCGCAGATGCGTGTGCGGGAAGAGCGCGGTGATGTGCGAGTCCTGCCGGAACTCGATCGCCGAATCCACCGCCGTATCGGGCGCGCCCGCGGGAAGCTTCAAAAGTCCGTTGGTGAAGGCGCTGTTCTTCACTTCCAGAGCAGGCTTCTGCTTGGCGAAAACAAATCCCACACTGGTCACATCGCTCGACGGTTTGCCGTTCGCCGTGTAGTGAATTTGGAATGACAGGATCGAGCCCGCCCCGATGCGTACCGCCGTACCCGGAGCAAAGGTCATGGCGTTCGTGCCCGGAGCGGTCGTGGCGATGAGAGCGCCGCGGCCGGTCGTTCCGCCTCCTTGCGGCGCGGCGTCCGGATTATTCGATTGTGCCGGGGGCGCGGCCGGTGTGAGCGGCTTCGGAACCACCGGAACAAATGCCGGAGGCTTGCCCGGCGCGTTCGGCTCGCGGCAGAACACCAGCACGTGATGTACTACGCTGCGCTCGCCGGGCCGGATTTCGATCGCCTGCACCCACTTGTCCTCTGTGAAATTTGTCGGCACGGTGAAGAATTGATAGGGGATCGTCCCCGACGCCGGAACCTCGTAGGTCTTGGCGATCGGGAACACGACGTCGGGCGTGCCGATCTCCCATCCTTCGGGGAAGTTCGGCATTGGAGGCATGTCCTTTGCGTTGCCCTTTGGCGCGCCGTTCGAGGCCCAGCGGATGAGCGTCTCTTTCTCGTCGGCCGAAAGGCGGCGATCATTCGAGAAGACGCCGCGCGGCGTGTCGGAGTGCCAGGGCGGCATCTGTTCGAGCGAGACTTTTTCCTGAATCGACTTCGCCCACGGCCGCACCTGGTCGTAGGTCAAAAGCGACATCGGCCCGATCTCGCCGGGGCGGTGACAGCCCGCGCAATTCTTGTACAGAATCGGCGCGACATCTTTCGCGAAAGTCGGCGCGGGCGGCGCTGCCGCTACCGCCGTTCCCAGAAAAGCCAAAACCGCTAAGCCCAGAGCCCCGGATAGTTTCCTCATGGTCCTATAATATACTGCCTCTCTGTGTCCGTTGCCCCCGAAAAACCAAGCGCGGGACTCGTACGGAGCCTGGGCCTCGTCAGCGCGACGACCATCGTCATGGGTTCGATGATCGGCTCGGGCATCTTCATCGTCTCGGCCGATATCTCGCGCCAGGTCGGCTCGCCGGGCTTGCTGATGCTGGTATGGGTGCTCGCGGCGTTCATGACCATCGTCGCCGCGCTCAGCTACGGCGAGTTGGCCGCGGCCATGCCGCACGCCGGCGGGCAATACGTTTACCTTCGCGAGTCCCTCAGCCCGCTCTTTGGATTCCTCTACGGCTGGACGCTCTTCCTCGTGATCCAAACCGGCACCGTCGCGGCGGTGGGCGTGGCTTTCGCCAAGTTTGCGGGCGTCTTCTTTCCGGGAATCTCGACGACGAACCTGCTGATCGATTTCGGAAAGCCGTTCACGGTGAGCACGCAGCAAGCGGTTGGGATTCTTTGCGTCGTTTCATTGACAGCCATCAACTGTTTTGGGGTTGCGTGGGGCGCTCTGGTCCAGAATCTTTTTACCTTCGCGAAGGCCGCAGCGCTTTTTGGCTTTGTCGTGATCGGATACTGGCTGGGGACGAATCACACCGCGATCAGCGCCAACTTCAATCAAGTGTGGGGAGATGCGGGATTCACGCTGCACACGGTGCGGATCGTGGCCGTCTCGATGGTGGGCGCGCTCTTCGCCGCCGACGCCTGGAACAACGTCACCTTCACCGCGGGCGAAACGGAAAATCCCAGGCGCAATGTGCCGCTGGCTCTTCTGCTCGGCACGGGCACCGTGCTGGCGCTTTATATCGCTGCGAATTTCGTCTACCTCAGCACGCTGCCGTTTCCGGCGATCCAGCATGCCGCGGAGGATCGCGTCGGGACCGCCGCCGTCCAAGTCATCCTGGGGCAATCCGCGGAAAAAGTGATGGCAGCGTTCATCGTGCTCTCGAGCTACGGATGCTGCAACGGATTGATCCTGGCGGGCGCGCGCGTCTATTACGCCATGGCCCGCGACGGCCTGTTCTTCGACTTCGCCTCGCGCTTGCATCCGCGCACCGGTGCGCCGGTGGCCTCGCTGGTGCTGCAATGTCTCTGGACTTCGCTGCTGACGCTCAGCGGATCGTACAACGAGTTGTTGAACTACGTGATCTTCGCCGTGCTACTGTTCTATGTACTCACCATCGGCGGGCTGTTCGTCTTAAGAGTGAAGCGCCCGCAAATGGAGCGGCCCTACCGGGCTTGGGGATATCCGGCGTTGCCGGCAACCTATATACTGCTGGCGCTGCTGATAGAGATCGCGTTGTTGAAATACCAACCGGACTATACTTGGCCGGGGCTGATCATCGTCCTGCTGGGCGTCCCGGTTTATCTTTTGCTTCGCAAACGAAGGAGAGCGGATGGCTTCACAACTGTTTGCCAAGAAGTCGATTGAGCTGCTGCGCAGCGAGGCCGGCGAGGAAGAGCATGGCCTAAAACGCGCCCTGGGGCCGATCAACCTCGTGACTCTGGGGATCGGCGCGATCCTCGGTGCGGTGATCTTCGGGCTTACGGGTTCCGCCGCGGCCAAGTACCCCGGTCCGGCAATCATCCTGTCGTTCGTCCCGGCCGCTCCGACCGAGGCCGCCGCGCTCTTCGATCTGG
>CAZRND010000475.1:0-3816 GCA_964601345.1 uncultured Acidobacteriota bacterium
GGCGAGACCAGCAATCCCTTCACCGCTTGCTTCAAACTGTCCTCGAAGCCGGTGCCCTGCTGCCGCGCCTGGTCGTAGATGGTCACGTAACGCGCGGCCTCCGCCTTGCCGACGGGCCGGCGAAACGCCCGCGACGCGTGATGTGTGACCAACGCGAGCGCGTAGGAATGCTGAGTTTGCAGCACGCCTTGGGTGAACGGAAAGAGACGGTTTCTCGGCGCGGCGTCGAGAATTTCATCCGCCGCCTGGTGATCCTGGGCGATCAGGACTTGATGCTTACCGAACTGGACGAAGGGGCCGGCCAGGAAGCCGCGGCACGCGAAGCGGCCGCGGCTCCCGAATCGCGCGGAGCCTTGAAGGACCTGACCCGCGAAGCGGAGCGAAAAGCCATCCAGGCGGCGCTCGAAAAAACGCAGTGGCGGCGCAAAGAGGCGGCCAAGATTTTGAATATCAGCTACAAGGCGCTGCTCTATAAGATGCGGGATTTGCAGATGGACACAGTGTAAAATCGTGCCCGTGGACCCCACTGTTGCCCATACCGAAGTCGATTCGCAAGGCACGCCGTGGCTGGGAGTGGGGCTCCTGCTGGCGCCCCTGGCGGTGATGTACTTCGACACCGCGAGCCGGCTGGCGGGGGAATGGTGGAAAGATCCCAACAATTCTCACGGAATCCTGATTCCTCCCCTGGCGCTGTACTTTGCCTGGATGAAACGGCGTCGCTTCGCCGCGGCTCCTGTCGAGCCGCAACGGGCCTTGGGCCTCGCGGCGGTCATCGGCGCCCTGCTGGTCTACTTTGTGGGCCGGTTGGGCGCGGAGTTTTTTTTGACGCGCATCTCCGGCCTGCTGCTCGTCACCGGATTGATTCTCTTTTTTCTCGGGAGCAGGCGGCTGCGCGTGATGGCTTTTCCCATTTGCTTCCTGGTCCTGGGGATTCCCATTCCGGCGATTATCTTCAACACCGTTTCCCTTCCGCTCCAGTCGCTGGCGTCGATGTGGAGCACCAACTTCCTCGCTATTTGCGACGTGCCCGTATTGCGCGAAGGCAACGTGATCAACCTGACCTCCGCCTCGCTCGGCGTCGCCGAGGCGTGCAGCGGCCTGCGCTCGCTCGTTTCACTGATCGCGCTGGCCGTCATTCTGGCTTATATCCGGTGGCGAGGCTTCGGGCAACGTGTCTTGCTGGTTGTGCTAGCCGTACCGCTGGCCCTGGTCCTGAACATTGTGCGCATCACCGTCACCGGCCTGATCGCCGATCGCTGGGACGTGAAATACGCCATGGGATTCTTCCATAGCTTCTCCGGCTGGCTGGTTTTCGTGGTGGCCTTCCTGATCCTGTTCGGCTTCAGCTCCATGATCCAATGGATCTGGCCTTCGCCGCCGCCGGAGGACCTGGCATGAAGCCGCGCTGGGATTACGTCTTTATGCTCACGTTGCTGACCGCCGCCGCGGCCCTCAGCCTGAGCGCCAACCGCGGACGCGCCGTTCCTCCGCGCCAGAGCTTCGACGACTTTCCTCAGCGAATCGGCGATTGGACCGGCGAATCGCTCGGGCGCTTCCCGGAGAGCGTCATGGAAATCCTGAACGTAAACGACTACGTGAATCGCAAGTATTCGTACCGCGATGGCGCCGTCGAGCTGTACATCGGCTACTACCGCCAGCAGCGGGCCGGCGAGGGCATCCATTCTCCGAGGAACTGCCTGCCGGGCGGAGGATGGGAAGTGCTCGACAGCCGCCAGGGCTTGCTGGAGATTCCCGGCGCCGGCAAGACGATTCAAGTGAATCACTACGTGGTCCAAAACGAGCAGTCCAAGCAGATGGTGCTCTACTGGTACGATGCCCACGGACGATCCTTTTCCAGCGAGTATGAAGGGAAAGTGCTGCTGGTTTGGGATGCCATTCGGACCGGCCGCACCGACGGCGCCTTGATCCGCCTCATGACGCCGTTCACCGGCCCGTCCGCGCCGGCCGAAGCGCGAGTCGACGAATTTGCGCGTACTCTTTATCCTTTGCTAAAAAACTATCTTCCAGAATGAGGAACCCATGTCCTTTGAGGAAAAGGTAAAAAACGGCACTGCCCGTGTCGGTATTCTTGGACTCGGCTATGTCGGACTCCCCCTGGTGCTCGAGTTTGGCAAGCGCCTGAACGTCGCCGGTTTCGACACTGACGGCGCCAAGGTCACGGCTCTGAACAACGGCCAGAGTTATATCAAGCACATCGCCGCCGCCGATATCGCCGCCCTGCGTAAGAGCGGGCGTTTCACGGCTTATCAGGACTTCCAGGAACTCGAGGAGATGGATGCCGCCGTCATCTGCGTTCCGACTCCCTTGACCGAAGCAAAAGAACCGGACCTCGCCTACGTGATCAGCACCGCCAAGACAGTGTCCAAGCATCTGCAGCGCGGCCAACTCGTCGTGCTCGAGAGCACCACGTATCCGGGGACGACGGAGGAAATTGTCCTGCCGATCCTCGAGGCGTCCGGACTCAAGGGCAGTGGCCCTTCGCCCGACTTCCTGCTGGCCTTCTCGCCCGAGCGCGTCGATCCAGGCAACAAGAATTACGGCATCCGCAACGTGCCCAAGGTTGTCGGCGGACATAATCCCGCGAGCCTGTCGGCCGCCTGCGAGCTCTACTCGGTGGTGGTGGACCGCGTGGTTCCCGTCTCCTCGACGCAGGTGGCGGAGATGACCAAGCTGCTCGAGAACATCTATCGCTGCGTGAACATCGCCATGGTGAACGAGTTGAAGCTGCTCTGCCTGCGCATGGGGATGAATATCTTCGAAGTGATCGAGGCCGCCTCCACGAAACCCTACGGCTTCACGCCTTTCCAACCCGGACCGGGTCTCGGCGGGCACTGCATCCCGATCGATCCCTACTATCTTTCCTGGAAGGCCAAGGAATACGACTTCGCGACGCGCTTCATCGAGCTGGCCGGCGAGATCAACACGTCGATGCCGTACCACGTGGTGAGCTCCATTACCAAGGCCCTCAATACGCGGCGCAAGGCAGTGAATGGATCGCGCATCCTGATTCTCGGCGTGGCCTACAAGAAGGACATCGATGACCTGCGGGAATCGCCCTCGCTCAAGATTATTGAAGAATTACTCGAAGCGGGCGCCCATGTGGAGTACAACGATCCATTCTTCGAAAAGCTTCACCCGATGCGGAAGTACAACCTGGCCCTGAAGTCCGTGCCTATCGACGGCGGAGCGCTGGCCGCCTACGATTGCGTGGTGGTCGCCACAGACCACAGTTCCTACGACTACGCGCGGATTGTGAAGGAGTCCTCGCTGGTGATCGATACGCGAAACGCAACCAAGAACGTCTCAAGCGACAAAGTCGTGCGCTGCTAGCGACCGATATCGCCGCCGAAAATCTCGAGAGTTGCCGCCGCGGGCATTTCGACGTACCCGAGCAGGATGCGTTTGCCCTTCGTCATGTGCAGATCGCTGAGCCAGGCGACGGCGAGTTTGCCGGGCAGCGCGTTGTCGAGGAGCGTCGGCGCGCCCAGATCGCCCGGTGTGAATCGCAGCGTCGCCGTTCCAGCGCCGACTGCAAAACTCAGCCCGTGCAGATCCTGATCGGTGGGCGCGGTGTAATAGACCGGCACGCGGCGCGAGCGCGCGCCGAGCGCCAGGCCCGCGGGCGCTTTCCGCGCCGTGCTGAGCTCCGCCTCCGGACACGTCAGTCCACGTGAGATGCGACGCGGCAGGCTGGTATCGAGCAGCGTCACGCTGCGCAGCGACTGGATCAAATCGAAATTGTTCAAGTAGCCCGTCCCGCGCCGGGTTGTCCAGACGACCCGGGAGGGCCGCCTA
>CAZRND010000476.1:0-3797 GCA_964601345.1 uncultured Acidobacteriota bacterium
AAAAAGCGGTTCAAAAAAGAGGTGTTGAAACCGCCCGGAAAGGACCGGAAAATCCCTCGAGTCCGGCGCGGCCGGCGAGGATGCCTTTGCCCCCGTGGTCAACCGCTAATCCATTTGCGGCGTTTCCGCCCGTGCCGCCGACGTAGGTCGAGTAGACGAGAGCCGTTCCTGTGGCGTTGAGCTTGGCCACAAAAGCGGTGCCGCTGGCGGGAATCGTCACGGGGAAACCAGGTAATGGATCCCTGCTTCCGGCAACGTACACATTGCCGCCCGAATCTGTAACGATGGCATTCGCGACACTCATCCTGCTCCCGTCCAGGAAAGTGGAAAACACCAACACGGGATCGATCACCAGCGGCTTGCGGCGATCGTATGTCCCCAGTCGGAAGCCGACTGTGTGGCCGGCGATCAGCTTAAATTCGCCTGCGACCGGCCTCCGGGCGCCATTCACATCCTGGTAGACCTCCGGCTTGCGCAACGTAATCGAGCCGGCGGCAAGATCTCCATTCGATGCGAGATGCAGCGCCGCTCCGGCGAAGCGAATCTTGATAGACTGCGGATCAGCGCCCGGCGCCACGACGAAATCGTATTCGAGCCGGCTCTGGTTGCCGTAATAGACGATGTCGATGCCTGGATAGACGCCGCGATAGCGCACTCGAGAGAATGCCGGCACGCCGGTGTGCCACTTGCCGGGATCGCTCCCGATCAAGTAATTGACCTTGCCGGGCAGTTGGTCTTCGCCTACAGGACGGCTCTTGTTGCTGCCCGCCAGATGCATGCGGACTTTGGCAGCGCGATTCGCCATGGCCGCGCCGTCGGCACTCAGATGCAGAGCATAGTCTCCGCTCCGCGCCAGAAAACGCACAGCCGGTTCCGCCTGGCCGACATTAGCCTCAAAGAAGATGGGAAGCTGCAGGCTGGACTGGCCCGAGGCGATCGCGCAACAAAAGATCATCAGACAAAGCGTGCCTCTCACCATGGACCTTCCTGTCAACACAATATTAATAAATCGCGCTGTTAGTATCCAGCGAAACTTAATCGACAATAAACCGTTTCGACCCGCCGCGTTATCGTATACTCGCCCATATGTCGCGAGTTTCCATTAGAATCTGCCAAATCCTGCTTGTCCTATGCCTGTCCTTTACCAGCGCTCACGGTCAAGGCATCATCACCACGCTGGCCGGCGGCGGAACTTCCGGCTTGGGCGATGGAGGCCCGGCGACGTCGGCCAGTTTGTACTACCCGCTAGGAGCGGCGGTGGACACCGCGGGCAATGTCTACATCGCCGATAACGCCAATTTCCGGATTCGAAAGGTCGCGACGAACGGAATCATTTCAACCATCGCTGGGAACGGCATTGGCGGGAGCGCCGGCGACGGCGGGTTGGCGGTAAACGCGAACCTGGGAAACGTGATCCAGTTGGCGGTGAACGGGACGTCTACACTCTGTTTCGGGGATTTGCATGCCTACAAGATTCGCTGCGTGGATTTGAATAGCGGGATTATTCGCGGATATGGCACGGGTGTCGCCGGTTACGACGGCGATGGCGGCAACGTCGCCGACGCCACGTTCAACCAAATTGGCGGCGCGGCCTTTGACAATAACGGCAACCTCTTTGTCTCAGATCACGTGAGCAACTGCGTTCGCCGCGTGGATGCCGTCACCAATATCATTACTACGGTCGCCGGTCCGTCCACGCTTTCCATGCCCTCGGATCTGCAGTATTGGAGCGGCGGCCTCTACGTCGCCGATGTAGGGAACAACGTGGTGCGGCGAATCGACCTGACTACCTCTGCGGTCACGACCGTCGCGGGCAATGGCGCCGCAGGCTCATCGGGCGACGGCGGTCCTGCGACCGCGGCAGCTCTCACACCCTATTCCCTGGCCGCCGATGGTTCCGGCAACCTTTTTATTGTCACTTCCGCCAACGTTGTGCGGCAGGTGGACACGACGGGAACGATCACCACCATCGCCGGGAACGGCGCCACCGGACCGGGCGTGGACGATGTTCCCGCGACGCAGAGCCCATTTCAACTTCTAGTGGCCGTTGCTTGGGACGGCGTGGCGCAGCGCCTGTTGTTGATAGACGATTACGATTACCGTGTCCGGCAAATCTTCTACACTCCGCCCACCGCCACGACGTTAACCGTCTCTCCCAATCCGGTGATCGTAGGGCAACCGACCACGTTACAAGCCTCGGTTACGCCCTCGGCAGCCACCGGCAGCGTGCGCTTCTACTCGGGCGTGCCCTCTGCAGCGACCTTCCTTGGAGCGGCGCCGGTGTCCAACGGAGTCGCCACTGTCTCGTGGACCCCTTCAGCATCCTCCATCGGCACGTTCTCCGTCCAAGGCGTGTATGGCGGCGATGCGACCGACAACTTAAGCGCTTCCGCTCCGGTCAGCGTGACCGTGCAAGGAACACCAACGAGTGTCACGATCACGTCCAGCGCCAATCCTTCGATACAAGGACAACCCGTCACCGTGACGATTACCGTCACTCCTTCCGTGACTGGCTTCTACACACTGACGAACGATGGCCTCACTGAAGGCGCCTCGGAATACTTTGGACCTGCGCCCGTCAATCTCAATTCTCTCTCCGCCGGATCGCATGCGCTCGTAGCGACCTTCACGGCGGTTACGGGCAGCGGCTACGCCAACAGCACGTCGGCGGTCCTCACACAGACCGTTCAGGCGCGCACTCCCTCTTCGATTACGGTTACCAGCTCCGCCAACCCGTCCGGGACAGGTTCACCCGTGACCCTGACGGCGACGGTCACGCCGTCCGCGGCCACCGGATCGGTTCAGTTCTCAGCCGCCACGTCCCTGGGTACAGCAACGCTGAGCGGAGGTCAGGCTCAACTGACGGTCAATCTTCCCTTCGGAACGACTTATCTGACCGCGTCTTATACCGGCGACAACACCTATGGCTGGAGCTCGGCGCTACTGATTCAGGTAGTGAAGCAATCCACGACGACAACGTTGACTGGCAATCCTCCGCCGGCGTCTGGCTCGGGGACCACCCTCACCGCCACCATTTCGCCGGCCGCCGTGAGCGGTCTGCCGGCCGCATCGGGGAGTGTGTCTTTCTACCAGGGATCCACATTGCTGGGAACGGCTTCTATGGGCGGCGCACAGGCACAGCTCGACGTCGGCAACGTACCAAATTCGATTCCGCTGACTGCCGTTTACAGCGGCGACGCCAGCTACTTGACCAGCACGTCCGCGCCGCTGACTGTCCTGAGCCCCACGACCCTCGTCCTCAACAGTTCGCCCGATCCGTCCACGGTGGGATCGGCTTTTACTCTGACTGCCTACATCACGGCCGGCGCAACCGGCGCGGTCCAATTCTTCAACGGAAGCACGCTGCTGGGTTCGTCCAGCATCGCCAATGGACAAGCGCAGCTCTCCGTGAACAATCTGACAGCCGGCGTCTATTCCTTGACGGCGGTCTACGCGGGTGACGCCAACTTCGCGGGCAGCACCTCCAATTCGGTTGGCCAAATCGTGCGATCCACGACAACGACGGCCTTGGCGAGTTCACCGAATCCGTCCGCTGTGGGCAGCCCGGTGACCTTGACCGCGACGGTCTCGCCGGGCACGGCCATCGGGCCCGTGCAGTTCTTCAACGGAGCGACATCTCTCGGATCGGTCAACGTCAGTGGCGGTCAAGCCCAACTCACGGTCAGCAGCCTTCCGGTCGGCAGCGATTCCCTTACTGCAAACTACGGCGGCGATGCCAGCGACGCAAGCAGTACGTCCGCTGCGGTCACGCAGGTGGTCAACAAGATTGCCACTAC
>CAZRND010000477.1:0-3793 GCA_964601345.1 uncultured Acidobacteriota bacterium
CCGGCACGTTCACCGATGTATCCGCGAAAGCCGGAATCCTGAAGACGCCGGGCACTTACGGTCTGGGCGTGCTGGCGGCCGATTTCGACAACGACGGCTGGCCCGACATTTACGTCGCCAACGATTCGACGTCCGCGGCGCTCTATCAAAACAATCGGGACGGCACGTTCACCGATATCGGGATCGAAGCGGGCGTGGCTTACAGTCCCGACGGCAAGCCGCAGGCGGGCATGGGCGTTGCCGCGGCGGATTTCGACGGCGACGGCAACCTCGATGTCGTGAAGACGAATTTCGCCGGCGACACCATCAGCTTGTACCGCAACCAGGGCAAGATGACCTTTGACGACCAGACTTATCAGGCCGGCCTCGGAAAAAATACGCGCTTCCTCGGCTGGGGCGTGGGTTCCATCGATTTCGACAACGACGGCCGGCCGGACATCTTTGTCTGCAACGGTCACGTGTATCCCGAGGTCGGAGAGACGGATTCCGAATCGGGTTATCGCGAGCGCAAGATCCTTTACCGCAACCTGGGAAACGGCCTTTTCGCCGACGTCTCGCTGGAAGGAGGCCCTGGGATCCTGGAAAAAGTGGCCGGCCGCGGTTGCGCTTTCGGCGATTTCGATAACGATGGAGACATCGACGTGTTGGTCAATTGCACGAACGACGTGCCGCAGCTTCTGCGGTGCGACTCGCGCCAGTCTCCCAAGCCAAACTGGCTCAAGGTGAAGGTCGTGGGCGTGAAGTCCAACCGCTCCGGAATCGGCGCGCGCGTTTATTGCACTCCGGAGGGAGGCCGCCGGTTGATGGACGAGGTCCGCAGCGGCGGAAGTTACATCTCACAAAACGAGCTGCGCGTGCACTTCGGTCTGGGCGCCGCAGCTGGCGCGGATGTGGAGGTCCGGTGGCCGAGCGGAATCGTGGATCGCTTCCGCGCGCCCGCGAATCGAGTGGTCGTTGTGACCGAGGGCAAAGGGATTTAGACTACGTTAGGAGAAGAATATGACGACAATTTCGAGACGCGAGTTTCTGGCGGCAGCGGTTGTTGCGGGCGGCGCACTTGCGGGAACAGCGAAGGCCAATCCGCTCGGACTTCCGATCGGCAGCCAGGTCTATCCGCATCGGACGCTGCTGAAGGACTTTCCCGCTTACGTGCAGATGATGGCCGGGCTCGGCGTCGAGCGGCTGGAGCTGTGCTCGCCGCTCGGATATGGCGCGGACTTCAGCTCTCTCTCCGACGCGAAGCAAGTGAAGGCCATCCTCGCGGATCACGGAATGAAGTCCGAGAGCTGTCACTTCAGCATGAGGGAATTGAGAGGCAGGCAAGCCGAGAGCATCGCCTGGGCGAAGGAAGTCGGCATCACGCAGATGATCACCGCAAGCCTGGGCGGGAGCAATCCGACCATGGACGACGTGAAGAAAGCCGCCGATGAATACAACAACATCGCCGCCGTGGCCGCCGGAGCCGGCATCCAGCAGGGTCTCCACAACGAGGGATTCGAGATGTCCTCGGTGGACGGCAAGCGCACCTACGACATCCTCCTGGAGTTGCTCGATCCGAAGCTGGTGAAGTTCCAGTTTCAAATGTCCACGGCGACCCGCGGCTTCATCGCCGCCGAGTATTTCACGAAGTATCCGGGCCGTTTCATCTCCATGCACCTGCAGGATGTGAAACTCGACGACCCGGCGGGCGGCCGCGGCGGCGGCGTCGCCCTGGGAAAGGGAAGCATCGACTGGGCGAAGACCTTCGCCGCGGCAAAGACCGGCGGCGTGAAGAACTACTTCGTCGAGCAGAATATCGAGCTGACCAAAGAGAGTGTCGCGTTCTTGAAGAACTTCAAGGCCTGACGACGCGGCGTCCCCGTTCCAAGCTGAAGTAGAAGCCATACATCGCCATGCCGGTGCAGATGGCCAGGCCCAGCGCCGTCCGGCTGAAATACCAGTCCGAGGCATGAATCGTCAGCGGAAATCCCTGCAGGATCGATTGGGTAACGTCGAAGGCCAGAAGCGCCACCAATCCAGCGCGTGAGCCAATCAAGGTCATCGCCGCGGCCCACACAAGCGCGAACGGCGCTTGCTCGGAAATCGTACCCGGGCGGTGAACAACCGTGCTGAAGATCAAAGCCGTAGCGACTTCCGCGACCCACCGGCGCTTGGCGAGTGCGCGGAGGAGAAACAGGATAAAGATGAGCTCCAACCCCTGGCCCAACCGCGCGGCCGCATAGCCGGAGACAATTCCCAGAGAGCCCGGCAACGACTCCAGCACCGTTGTGAAATACTGTCGCGGCAACTGGCCGGCGCCGCGGAGGTTGAACCACGCCGGCGCGGCATCACCCAATGTGCGCACCACGGAAAATACCGAGCCGGCCGCGAGGCCGATGAGTACGTGGCGCGCCACCATGGGGTCGCGCCACCCGGTGCCGGGCAAGCCGCCGATCAGGCGCGTCCACGAGGTAATCATCTCCGGAAAGCGGCGTCGCACATAGGGCTCCAACGCGAGATATGCGCCGGCGGTCAGAAACACATACCAGAGCGCGGCTTGAAAGCCCGCGAAAAAGACCGCCGATTCGCCGACCGGCGTTGACTGATGGTGGCTGAGCAACAGCCAGGCGACCCCTTCCGCGGAGAACATGAAAATGATGATCCGCACCATCCCTTTGAAGTCCACGCGGTCTTGCGCCACGTTGTGCCAGACCAGATAGACCCCCACCGCGAGCAGGGCGATCAACAAAACGACCAGGGCAATCCGCGATAGGGTGTCGCGACCGGAATCACGCACGGGTTTCTCACGCTCTGGAGCGTTCCACGGCGCGATCACTTGAAAATACACAGGACGCCCGCGAAAGGCCGCCGCCGCGACGTGGACCACTGCGTTCGCGTCCTGCGGGTAGCTGCCCTTCCAGCCCAGGCTGTTGTCGAAGGGAACGGGCGAAACCCACGCCGCCGGCTCGGGCTGAAAGCGACGCGGATCGAGTCCCGACTCGGCGAATATCGCGTTCCAATCCGGAAGAGACGCCGTCCGATCTGCTGCCGACGCCACCGCGACTTGGGGCGGCACGGCCAGGAACTGATCGAGCGATCCATCCGGTTCGAGAACCACCATCACCATTCCGGACAACGCGTGCGGTGGAAGTTCGGAGGTGAGCAGCAGGCCGGCGGTCCAAAGGTCACGGCGATTTTCGCGCGGCAGCATATCCGCAGGGCTCTGGCGGAAATAGAACTTGGTGTGGCCTTGTTGCGCCCGCTTTAGGTCTCCGGCCTGCTGACCGGGATCGAGCGTCTGCGCGCGATGCTCCAGGAATGCGATGTTGCGCTGGTACCAGAATCCGGAGTCGCCGGGCGGATCGTTGTATCCGAACTTGCGTGCCAGCTCCTTGGCACGATGAACCATCACCTCCGGCGGATTCTCGATCGGCGCTAGTCCAAGATCGGTGCTCCACGGCGCCAGCGCCAGCATCGCCGCGAAGCAGAGTAGCGATCCGCCCAGCAACATCGCCGCCTTGGCCGGCGGCAGCGTTCCTTCGCCGCCGGACGCCGCCACCATCTCCGGCGAAGGCATTTCGCCCGCGGCTAGCGCGGCCGCCAGCGGATCGCCGCCGGGCAGCGTCAACGCGATTTCCTGCGCGCTATGCGGGCGCGACCGCGGATCGCGTTCCAGGCACTTCAGAATCACGCGCTCGGTGCGCGCGTCCATCTCTCCAATGACTGTGGACGGGCGCGACGGCGGGGAGTCGCGATGCGCGCGCATCAGGTCGGTCAGCGTCTGTCCCTGGAAGGCGCGCTTGCCGGTAAACAT
>CAZRND010000478.1:0-3758 GCA_964601345.1 uncultured Acidobacteriota bacterium
GGTGCTGCGGTTCTTTGCGTTCATCCAGAATTTCCGGCCCGATGAGCACCAACGCCTCCTGGCCGGCTTCGAGAAAGCGCTCGCGCGCGAGCCGATGCACGCGCTGGGCTGGGCTTGCCTGGCGGGGTGTTATTGCCACGGATATAGCTACAGTCCCAACGTAGCCCCGGATGCGCTCGAGCGCGGCCGCCAGGCGGCGGACCGGGCCATCGAGATTGATCCGCTGTGCCAGGACGGATGGAGGCAGCTCGCCTTTTTGCACTCCTATAACCGGGACCTGGCGGCGGTGCGCATGGCCGCCGAAAAAACCATTTCACTCAATCCGCTGAATACAGCTTCGGTGGCCGCGGCGGGACTGATCCTGACGAATGCGGGAGACTGGGAGCGCGGCCTCGAAGTGGCTCGTCAGGCGATGGCGCCGAATCCCAACCACGCCGGCTGGTATCACTATGCATTCGCGGTGGACCACTACCGGCGCGGCCAGTACGAAGAGGCGCTGGCGGTGCTGAAGAGAATGAACATGCCGGAGTGGCCCAGGGCTGCCTTTGATGTGGCGGCCACAGCGGGGCAGCTCGAGCGGGCCGGAGAAGCGCGGGCCGCGCTCGATGCCGTGGCCAAAGGCAATCTGAAGCTGGTGGAGCCGGAAGCAGCGCGCAGAATGCTCGCCATTTGGCATTGGGACGAAGGGCTGGTGGAGCACTACATGGAAGGATTCTTGAAAGCCAAGGCGCTGGCCGATCCGGTCATTGGAAGCGTGATTGCCAGTTCCAGCAAGCTCGACAAGGTTCTTTCGGACATGAACAGGTCCATGGCGATCGCCGTGGCGCCGTTCACGGCGCCGGGCGACGACCGGGAGGCTTCTGCTCTGGCCAGCGGATTGAGCGACGACATCCCGGCGGGATTTTCTCGCTTTTCTTTCCTCACGGTATCGCGTGAGGTACAGGGCGCGCGCTATGTTGTGGAAGGAAGTGTGCGCAAGGCGGGGACGACGATTCGGGTGAGTGTGCGGCTGGCGGACGCGGACACGGGCGCGCACATGTGGGCCGAAACCTATACGCGCGACACGCAATCGACGGACATTTTCGCGCTGCAGGACGATATCGCGGGCCGCATTGTCGCCACTGTCGCCGATCCCTCCGGTGTTCTGGGGCGGGCGATGGGGATGCCGTTGCGACAGCGTCCAATCGAAGAGCTGACGATCCCAGAGCTGATTCTGCGCTATCACCTCTTTCTGATGCAGCTCCAGGTCGAGGAGCACGCTCTGCTCCGCCGCGCCTTCGAGAACGCTTTGAAGCGCGAGCCTTCTCACGCCGAAGGATGGGCGGTGCTCTCCGTGCTGTACGGCCACGAAACCTTAAGCGTAGTCAACCGGCTGCCCGACGCCTTGGGACGCCAGCGGGCGGCGGCCGAGCGATCGGTACAAGTCGATCCGACCTGCCAGCGAGGATGGACTGCGCTGGCGATGTTGGCGTTTGCCGAGCGCGATTTACCGGGGTTGCGGGCTGCCGCGGAACGCGCCGACTCGCTGAATCCGCTCAACACTGCCTCCCTGGCCACGTCGGGGATGTTCCTGGCGTACGCAGGAGACTGGGAGGAAGGCGTGGCTCGCGTCCGCCGCGCGATGGATCTGAACCCGCACCACCCTGGTTTTTATCACTGGCCGTCGTTCTATAACGCCTACCGCCAGCACGCCTATGAAGAAGCGCTGCAGATCGCCAAGCGCTTCAACATGCCGGCCATGTCGCTATCGCATATCTGCATGGCGTCGGCGGCCGGCCAGTTGGGGCGCCGCGGCGAGGCGCGGGCCGCGTTTGATGCGCTCGCCAAACTCGGCTCGGTCCTGCTCGAGCCGGAAAAAGCGCGCGCGAGTTTCGCGCAATGGCAGTGGGACGAGCAACTGCTCGACGATCTGATGAATGGCTTCGCAAAAGCCAAGGCGCTGGCCGAAGGAGAATCGTCGAAGGCGCCGGCTTCCGGGACATACACGTCGATCGCCGTGCTGCCCTTCGCCGACCTGAGCGAGGCGAAGGACCAGGAATGGTTCTGCGACGGCATCGCCGAGGAAATTTTGAACGCGTTGACGCACGTGAAGGGACTGAGCGTCGCGGCGCGCACGTCGGCGTTTTCATTCAGAGGGAAAGGCGAAGATTTGCGCGCCATCGGCGAAAAGCTGCACGTCACAACGGTCCTCGAAGGGAGCGTGCGGCGTGCCGGCGACCGGTTGCGGATCAACGTGCAGCTCAACGACGTGGCCAACGGATACCGTCTTTGGTCGGAGCGCTACGATCGCAGCCTTGCGGACATCTTCGACGTGCAGGACGAAATCGCCAAGGCCGTCGCCGAGAAGTTACGCGTGACGCTGGCGGGCGGCGCGGAGGCGCGCCTGGTCCCCAGAGCCACGACCAACATGGAAGCGTACCAGCTTTACTTGAAAGGGCGCGCGCTGCTCTACCAGCGGGGAAAAAGCATCCAGCCGGCGTTCGAAAGTTTTCGGAAAGCCGCGGAACTCGATCCCGGCTATGCGCCCGCCTGGGCCGGCGTTGCCGATGCCTACACCGTGCTGGCGTACTTCGGCCTGGTGCGGGGGCGAGAGGCCAAGTTGCAGGCCATGACCGCGGCGCGGAAGGCCATCGAGCTCGATCCGAACTCCGCCGAGGCGCACTCCGCGCTGGCCTGCGCCGCGCTGCTCCACGAGGGCGACCGGCGTACGGCGGAGCGGGAATTTGTGCGCGCCCGCGAGCTGAATCCCAACTACATCCAGGGACGCGCGTGGTACGCACTGTTCTTTTTGCAATGGACCTGGGGGAAGTTCGACGAGGGGCTGGCCGAGGCGCGCGCGACGCTGGCCGGCGATCCTCTCTCAGCGTATGCCATGACCATCGTCTCCTTCTCTCTGACGACGATGCGGCGGGGCGATGAAGCAGCACAATATGCGCGGTCGGCGATCGAAGCCGATCCGGAATCGTTCCTGGCTCACTGGTCACTCGCGCTGGCGCTCAGCGTAGGAAGGCGGTTCGAGGAGGCCGTGGCGGTCTTTGCGACCGTCGCCGCGATTTCAGCGCGGAATGCGATGGTCCTCGGCGGGTGGGCCATGGCTCTGCACCGCTGGGGCCGTCAAGCGGAGGCGCGCGCGTTGTATCAGGAGTTGCTAGAGCGCAGGTCGCGGGAATACATCACGCCGTTCAACCTGGCCCTCAACGCATGGGCAGCCGGCGAAGAAGAGCAGGCCATGAACCTGGTCGAGCAAGGCTGGGAAGAACGCGAGGCGGGACTATTCCTGTTTGGGCGCACGTACTTCGACTACGCAGAGATGCGGCGGCATCCGCGCTTTCAGGAAATCCTCCGGAAGATGGACGCGCTCTAAGACTCAAGCCAAAATCTTGGTGAATACGTCGCCGGAAACGTCGGTGAGGCGGAAATCCCGCCCCTGGTAGCGGTAAGTGAGGCGCTTGTGGTCGATGCCCAGGCAATGCAGCATCGTCGCCTGGATGTCGTGCACGTGCACGGGGTCCTCCACGATGTTGTAGCAGTGGTCGTCGGTTTGTCCAATGACCAGGCCCGGCTTGATGCCGCCGCCCGCCATCCAAATCGTGAAACAGCGTGGATGATGATCGCGGCCGTAATTCGTGGGCGTGAGCCGTCCCTGACAATAGATCGTACGCCCGAATTCGCCGCCCTAGATCACCAGAGTTTCGTCAACACGGCCGGGCGGCTTGAGATGGGTGATGCAGCGGGGCGAGGGCTGGGTCCCGGCTTTG
>CAZRND010000479.1:0-3732 GCA_964601345.1 uncultured Acidobacteriota bacterium
CACCAAGCCCGGCGTGAGGCCAGCGAATGAGACATCGGCTTTGACCCCGCCGATTGTGACCGTGGGCAACGTGGTCGTGTACGCCAGGCTCGCTCCTCCGCCCGCCGCCGCACCGGTAGCGGGCTGATTCGTCACAGGACCGAGTCCCGTGGCGTAGATCACCACGACCTCGCCCTTCGCCGCGGGATTCGTCGCCGTGACCAGCGAGTTGTCTGCAGCGTGCAAGACAATCCCGAGGCCGCCGCCGTACGCAAAGACTCCAGGTAGCGCCGCAAGTACAGGAACGGTGACTGCCGGGTTTGACAATTGGTTATTCGTCACGACGACCGGAACGCTCGCTTGTCCGCTGAGCTCATACGGCATTTGTAGGTTGATCTGTTCGAGTCCGTCTTGATTGACCACGGCGAACAGCGGCGCCTGAACTCCGCCGATTGTGACCGACGTTCCTTGGATCGAGCGCACGAGTGGGAATCCGCTGCCCTCGGCGACTCCCTTCACTTGGGACAGCGCGGTTCCAAAGATTGCGGTGATTCCGCCGGGCGTCGCTCCCGCTCTAAAGCTTGCGGCATTCGTAACGCTAGCAGCGGTGAAGGATGGAAGGGGAACGGCCACCACTATCACCGCGCCGAAGGGCTGGCCAGCAATATAGAGCGGTCCTCCAGGCGTATCAGACACCAGGGTAATTTGCACAGTTCCCGGCCCGGTACCGGAGGTTCGGTCAAGCGCCGCCCAGGACCCATAGTTCGCAACAGTCCACTGACAGCCAGCCGCGGTATTAACCATCATCGTTACAGACGCTGGGGAACCCGATACCTGCGAAAGCGTGAACGTGCAAGCCGGGGCCGAACTTGCAAACTGCGGAAACAGATCGCCCGCCGGCCAGTTGGAGATCGCAGTGAGCGCGTTGTCGATATCGCTCCGCACGGCGACCTGAAGGTCGCACGGGTTGGCGGAGGTGCAAGGGGAACTGTTCGTCCGGTTGTGGTCGGAGCGGTAGTTGAACAGGAATGAATACCGAATGTCGTTATTGCTAGCATGCGTGAAGAGCGCGGTGTTCGTTCCGGGCAGAGAGCCAAAGAATCCGCTATTCGGTCCCCAATTCAGCCAGTAGTTATAGAACCTGAGTAGGTCGATAGTGCTCGACAGCATCCCTCCAAACGAATCGAAGTGCTCGTAAGCAAACGCCCCGTAAGTCGAGAGCGCCGGACCCGGCTTGTCCGGAAACACGGAGTCTCCCCACATCTCCGATCCGCTCGAGTAATACTTCACCTCGCCCGGCGCAATCTGATCCGCATACGATCGTGCCGCGCGAGTGCGGAGGACCCCTACCTGCGCCATGATCACGTTCTTGATGTAATTCTCGTAGGTCATGCCGGTGACCTTCTCGACGATTCGGCCGAGGATCTGGTATCCGAAATTCGAGTAGCAGTCAGGACAAGGATTCGGCGGCGCGCCCGGCGTGTAATCGAGCGGCTTGCTCATCGCATAACGGATCACGCTGAGGTTGTCGCCGGGCATGGTCTGCGAGAGAGCCTTAGTGGCTGAGACCAGATAATCGTAGGTCAGCGCGCGATCCACGCTCGTGCGCAGGAATCCGCCGGTGTGGTTGATCAGCTCGTCGACGGTGATGTCGTACCAGCGTTGGTCGACCACCGAAGTTCCCGGCGGCGGCGTCAACTGATTCAGGATCGTGAAGGCCTTCGACGACGGCGTAATCGTATTCGTCTTCTCGAGGTTCGCGATCGAAGCCATCGTCATCAGCTTGCTGACCGAGGCGAGGCGGAAGAGCGAATCGGGCTGCACGAGCTCGAGCGACGTCAGGTCGGCGTATCCAAACGCGCGGGCGTAGACCAGCCGTCCTTTGTAAGTGACCGCGAGCGCGCCGCCCGTTGCGCCGAACTCCGCCATGTCCCGCGTCATCAACGTATCGAGCGCTGCCAGGGCCGGGACGGCCTGCCCTGTGACGGGTAGCGCATCCGACGCGCCCATCTGCCGGATCGTGAACGTGATGCCTGCTGCGGTGATCATCCCGATGCGGGCCGCTCCGGCATTCGCCGCGATGTCGAACGCGAAGACGCCGTCGCCGCTGTATCCCCACCACGTATCGTTCTTGATGGTCATCCACGTGGCGTTGCTGACCACGTTTCCCTGCGGAGGGAGGAACCAGGCGCAGTTCGCACCCTTATATATAAGGAAGGAAGTCGTGCGCGCCGAAGCCGGCACCGTCATCGCGGTCACCGGTGCGGTGTAGCAAGGCGTCTGAGCAACGGCCGCAGAGCCCAGCAGGCAGACGAACAACACCCCCGGCAACGATCCCCTGAGCATCGCTCAATTGTAAATGAAACTGCTAGCTTCGGCAGCCCAACTGCTGAACGGAAGGTGTCAACGCGACCGGACCGGAAAACAGGGCGTCAATGACCGCCGCGCGCATTTCCTTCGGACTACAACTCTTGGATAACAAGTCGAAGGCCCCCAGGTCCAGAGTCGAAATCCACATTTCATTGTCCGCCACCCGCGAGAGCAGGATCACACGCGCCTCCGACCGGGCCTGGAATCTCGGCATCAAGGGAGCTGCAGGACCATGGAGGTCTGTGTCGCAGACAATCACCGGACAGCCGGACTCGGCGGCTTGACCTGGAGTGACGGCGGTCCGGATTTCGACGCCTTCGTCCTCCACCGCGTCTCGTAGAAGTTGAAGTTCGTGGCTGTCCAGCAGCGCGCAAACGGCCTTAACGAGCGGAATTTGCATGCATACCCCCAGTCCCTGAAACTCTTTGCACGTAAAGTTCCACGACCACGTGAGCGCAAGTTGTTCTGAACGCTCGAAACGCAGAACCGTATTCCGCGCAAGAATCTGCATGCGTGCAAGGACTTCCTTGCATGCCGGCGCCGTGCGCATCCCTGCCGAATTCACCGCCAACTGTGCTATAGTTGGGCCTAGCCATGAGCAAAAAACGAGTCCAGTTCACTGCTGCGATTGCGGTTGTCTTGGTGACCTTGGCGTGGCTTGCTTACAGCGGGGTAGTAGAGAGCAAAACGTACTACGTCACCTTAAAAGAACTCAATGCGATGGGTGATAGCGCGCACACCAAGCGACTGCGCGTGGCCGGCAACGTTGCGCCGGGCAGTATCAAACGCAACGGACACCGCGTGGAGTTTTTGCTGGTGGAAGAGGGCCGTCAGATTTCGGTGGTTTACACCGGAACGCAGCCCCTGCCCGACACGTTTGTGGACAATTCCCAGGCCCTGGCGGAAGGCCGCTTGACCTCGGCGGGCGTTTTCGAAGCGAACCAGATCCAGGCCAAGTGCGCTTCAAAGTACGAAGCGAAGCCCGCACCGGTAGCCGCAAAGACGTAGCACTGAAATATGGAAAATGTAGGGAGTTTCGCCCTCCTCCTGGCGCTGGCGCTCGCCGTCTACTCGCTCTTCGGGTCGGTGCTCGGCGCGTGGCAAAAGAAAAACCTCCTCATTCGTAGCGCGCAGCGAGCCACCATCGCCATTTGGGCTTTGATCACGCTCGCCGTGGTCTGCCTGGAAATCCTCCTCTTCACCGACCAATTCCGCATCAGCTACGTGGCCGCACACAGCAACCTCGGGCTGCCCGGATTCTATAAATTTGCGGCGCTTTGGTCCGGACAGGAGGGCTCGCTGCTCTTCTGGAGCTGGCTGCTCTCCTGCTACGCGATGCTCGTGGTTGTGCTGCATCGACGCGCCGGGCCCGCGATCGCGCCG
>CAZRND010000480.1:0-3720 GCA_964601345.1 uncultured Acidobacteriota bacterium
ACTCTTCACCTGCGCGGCGGTAAGCTGCGGGTTGTAGCCCCAGAGTAAAGCGGCACATCGCAAACGTCCGTGTCACATATCAGTCTCTCTGTCTTTGATCTGTCATTCTGTAGTTATTTTATTGAACAGTCCCCAGTTCGACTATTTTTCCTGAGGGTTGAAATGAGTAAAACGTCGCACAGATTGATGCATGAAGTTTCCTCGGCGATTTCATTTCCAGCATATAGCCCGCTTCCGTCGAGGTACGGCGACAGTCAACGTCGTCAGAGGCTTCGTGGCTGAGATTGGTAATGAGGATCGTGATCAAACATCTGACATTCATTTTCCTTCTGGCTGCTTCCGCGTTTGCTCAGTCGAAGCAGGACCTCGCCTCAGGGTCGCTGGTCCTAACCCATGTCACGGTCATCGATACGACTGGCGCTCCCGCCAAATCCGACATGGCGGTTGTCATCGTTGGCGACCGCATTGGCGCCGTTGCCAGGACAGACGATCTGACATTGCCCCGAGACGCGCAGGTGATAGATGCTTCTGGAAAATACTTGATTCCAGGCTTGTGGGATATGCACGTGCATGTCGGCAATCAAGAGGTCTTCTTTCCCCTCTTCATCGCAAACGGTGTCACTGGCATACGCGATATGGGCAACACCGTGGAGGACTTCGAGCAGCTTAACCGGTGGCGCACACAGATCAGGCAGGGAGAGCGTCTAGGGCCACGCATAGTGCTGGCCAGCCCGATATTGGATGGGCCGAGGCTGGCAACACTTGGGTTTGTTCCGGTCAATGGCGAAGCCGAGGGTCGACGAGCCGTAAGCCGATTCAAGAGCCAAGGAGCGGATTTCACAAAAGTGCTGGACCTGCTTTCGAGCGACGCTTATCTGGCTGTCGCTGATGAGGCAAAGAAACAGAACATGCCTCTTGTTGGCCATGTGCCATTGTCGGTCGGCGCGCTAAAGGCCTCCAAGGCCGGGCAACAAAGCATCGAGCATTTGTTTGGCGTTCTGGAGGCTTGCTCGACAAAGGAAGAGGAATTAAGTAAAGACCTAGTACAGTTCGTCACAAAGCCGGGTGTTTCAGACTCCCAGCTTGTTCGCCTGCTCTGGTTCGTGCGCCCGAATCAGTACCTGGACACATACAGTGACAAGAAAGCGAAGGCGCTTTTCAATAGTTTCCGTGAGAACAACACGTGGCAATGTCCCACACTCGTTCTCTTCGAGGGCTGGCTCAAGTCCGAACATCCGAGTTCAGGCACGGATCCTCGGCTGAAATACATGTCGCCTGGCCTGACGAAGGAGTGGGACCCGAAGGAGAATCTATTCAGCAGGGAGCTCAGTGCGGAAGATTGGGATGTCGTAAAGAGGATCCAGCGGAGGCGTATGGCGTTGTTGAGGCCGATGCACCAGGAGGGCGTGAAGTTCCTGGCCGGGACCGACACGAATGGGTATAACCCGCACTTGTATCCCGGCTTCAGTTTGCATGAAGAGCTCCAGTTGTTGGTGAAGGCCGGACTTACTCCCATGCAGGCGCTACAGACGGCCACGCATAACCCTGCGCAATACCTCGGTTTGAGGGATTCGCTCGGTAGCATTGAAAAGGGAAAGATTGCCGACCTTGTGTTGCTCGAGGCCAATCCGCTCGAGAATATTCGCAACACACAGAAAATCGCTGCTGTTGTGGTCAATGGGAAGCTAATCCCAAAGGAAGAGCTGCAAAAGATGATGGCTGATGTCGAAGTCGCCGTGACGAGAAAGTAAACCTAACCAGCGAACAACGGAGGTCAAGTCGAGATGCGCACGAAGATCCTGGCAGCCATGGCACTCGCCCTCGCAGGGGGGTGCGCGACTACCGAACAACCCAAGTCGATGCCGATCGACGTGGGGAACGACCGCGTCGCCTGGTTCGACATCACGACGACCAACGTGGAGAAGTCGAAGGAGTTCTACGGCAAGCTCTTCGATTGGCAATTCGGGCCGGTTCCCGGGACGAACAAGGCGGTCGAGATCGTTTCGCGCGGGCAATCGATCGGAACGATCCGCGGAGCCAACGGGCAGATCGCCGCATTCAACGGCGTCGTCTATGTGCAGGTGATGGACGTCAAGGAGTCTTGCAACAAAGCGGCGGAACTCGGCGCCAAGGTCGTTCCGGGATTCCCGTTCAACTTGTCTGGCCGCCCGGGCGCGATCTGCCTCTTCGCCGATCCCTCGGGCCACCCCATGGGGTTGTATTCCCGGACGCCGATGCCGAAATGAGGAATGGCGAGATGAAATTGAACCGATTCCTCGTGGCATCCCTCATCGTGCTCGGCGCGCTCGATGCGCGTGCGGATCTCTCTGCCGCGGATCTCGCGCAAGCGGATCGAATCCGCACTGCGGCGCTCGTTTCGCCGCTGGCCCACGACCTCATCGCGTCGCTCACCAGCGAAGTCGGGCCGCGCATGGCGGGCTCTCCTGGTGACGCTCGCGCCGTCGCCTGGGCTGTCGAACGGCTGAAGCGCCTCGGCTTTTCGAACGTACGCGCCGAGCCATTCGCGATGAAAGCGTGGCGGCGCGGCCCCGGCTACGCGCAGGTCACGGCGCCTTACCCGCAGCACCTCGTGATGACCGCGCTCGGAAATTCCGTCGCCACGCCGGCCGAGGGGCTCGAAGCTGAGATCGCGTACTACGCGGACCTTGCCGCGCTGCGCGCCGACACGAGCGAACGTGCGCGAGGCCGCATCGTGTTCATCGACCAGAAGACCGAGCGGCGGCGGTTCGGCGCGAACTACGGGAGCGCCGTCGCAGCGCGCACGCGCGGCGCGTCGGAAGCGGCGAAGCGAGGCGCGGTCGCAGTCGCTATCCGCTCGATCGGCACCGACCATGATCGCCTCGCACATACCGGGAGCGTCACGTACGACAAGGACGTCACGAAGATTCCCGCGGTCGCCGTGTCCATCCCCGATGCGGACTTGATCGCGCGCCTCGCGTCGAGCGGTCCCGTGAAGATCCGGGTTGCTGTCGCGAGCGAGACGGAAGTGCCCGTGACCTCGCACAACGTGATCGCCGAGGTTCCGGGCGGCGATCTTGCCGCGGAAATCGTGATGATCGGCGCGCATCTCGATTCCTGGGACCTTGCTACCGGGGCGATCGACGACGGCGCCGGGGTCGGCATCGTCGTGGCCGCCGCCAAGGCGATCCTCGACGGCGGGGTGAAACCGCGGCGCACGATCCGCGTGGTGCTCTTCGGCAACGAGGAGAACGGGCTCGACGGCGCGAAAGACTATGCCGAGCGATACAAGACAGTGACGCACCAGCTCGTCGGCGAAAGCGATTTCGGTGCAGGCCGGCCGTGGCGCATCGCTTCGCGCGTGCTGCCGGCGGCGCTCCCGGTGGTGCAGCAGATCCTGCGGTCGCTGGCGGCGTTGGATCTCGCGGCGGGCGACAACGCCTCGAGCACGGGCGCCGATGCGGAATTCGGAGTGACGCGCAATCGCTGGCCGACGGTTCATCCCAGCCAGGACGGCACCGACTACTTCAACTACCACCACACCGCCAACGACACGCTCGACAAGATCGATCCGGCGACGCTGCCTCCGAACGTAGCAGCGTGGGCAGTGATCGCCTGGCTCGCCGCGCAGTCCGATATCGCGTTCGGGCCGTTGCCGCCTGCACCCGCGGCCCAGCCCGCTGCGCGATAGGAACTCCTACTCCACCTTCGCCCCGCTCGCGGTCACGACCTTCCCCCCCC
>CAZRND010000481.1:0-3701 GCA_964601345.1 uncultured Acidobacteriota bacterium
GCCTTATTTTGCTGGCGTATGCCCGTCCATGTGGAAACGGACTCCGCCGGTGTAAGCCGGGACTGTGCCGCGGTTCTTGCCGCCCAGCAGCTTGTAGACCGGCACTCCGGCGGCCTGCCCCGCGATGTCCCAGAGCGCGATCTCAATCGCGCTCACCGCCGATCCCCACGGCTTGAACGCACCCAACCGGCGGATCTTGAGCAACACTCGCTCCACATCCGTCGGGTCTTCGCCGATCAGATAATCCTTATAGAAAAGCACCATCGGCTTGAGATACGCCTTGGTGGATTCGGCTTGTCCGTACCCGGAGATGCCTTGATCCGTCGTGATGCGAACCACGGGATTCCGGCCGATAATGGCGCACCGGAGATCGGTGATCTTTATGGATTTGGTTTTCTGCGCCGCTATTGACGTTGCCGCTAGTCCCGAGAGCGACTGAACGAACCCTCTGCGTGTCCAATTGGCCATGTTTGCCTCCGTGGGGGAAAGTATACGCCCGTTACTTGTAGTCGGAATTGGCGCGCGGATTCGGTGTCGGCGGCGGGATGGGCAAACCTGCGGCCAGCATGATTTTGTGGATGGCGGCGACGGTATCCGGCGACGGCTTGTAGTTGCCGAAGCGGAAGCCCTCGGCGATGATCAACGGCGTCCAGCCCTGCTTGTTCTTTTTGTTCCAAACTTCGATCTTGGCGCCGTGCGCCGCCAGAAATTCCACTGCCTCCGGAAAATTCTTGTAGGCTGCGCTGTGCATCGCCGTCTCGCCGTTGTTGTCGACGGCGTTGACGTCCGCGCCCAGGTCGAGCGCCACCTGCATCGCTTCGAGCACTTCGCTCGGCGTCCCGGCGTCCTCGCCTGGCGAGCGCGTGCCGAGTCCCGCGATGGCCATCAGCGGCGTAGCGTTGTCGGCGTTGGGGATTTTCGGATCCGCGCCCAGTGACGCCAGCAGGCTCATCAACTCCGCGTCGGCAGTTTTCGAAGCCAGGAAAAACGGCGTCGCACCCATCGTGTTCAGGCTGGTCAAGCCGAAGTTCACCTTGCGGGTCATGCGCGCGTTCAGGTTCGCGCCGCGCTCCTTCAGCTTTCTCACCAGGTCGAGACTGCTCAGATTTCCGGAGCCGTCCGGCGAAGGATCGTTGTCACCAACGCCCGGCTTGCGAGTGTTGGTGATGATATGCAGCGCCGTGTATCCGGGTATATTGGCGTTGGGATCGGCGCCGGCGTCGAGAAGAAATGCGGCCAGCTCGTAGTGAGCATTCGTAACCGCCAGCATCAGCGGCGTGGTGCCGGCGCGAGGTCCCTGGTATCCGAGCCGGGCCCCGCGAGCTTGCTTGGGCTGCATCGTGTCGTTCACGTCGACGCCGGCCTTTAACAGAGTGCGAACCGCCGGAATGCGGCCTTCGCGCACCGCGAAAAACAACGGCGTGTATCCGGAATCGAGACGCGCGCGGAAGTCGGCGCCGGCGGCGATCAGTGTCTCGATGACCTCGACGTTGCCCTCGGCCGCCGCCCACATGATGGCGGTCTGGCCCCGCATCGGTTCCTTGGCGTCAACCTTGGCGCCGGCCGCGAGCAGCGCCTTGACCGCAGCGGTCTTCCCGGCTCGCGATGCGATCATCAGCACGGTTTCGCCGCTGCCGGCGGTGGTGTTGGGATCAGCGCCGTTCTTGAGCAGTAACTCGACCATCGCGGCGCTGCCATTGGTTGCCGCCAGCGACAGAGGCGACACGCCATAGCGATTCACGGCCTTGACGTCCGCATGCGTCCGCAGCAATTGCTCCGCGGCTTTCACATCGTCGCGTTGCGCGGCCCAGTGGAGCGGTGTTGTGCCGTCAGGGTCGGCAACACCCTGAGCAAGAGCGGCAAGCAAGAACAGCGCGGCAATCATACAGAAAGCAGTTCGGAGACTTTGCCCTTGCTGTCGGCGAAGGAATCGAGGCGCACGCCCACCTTCTCCAGCAGCGTCAGGTGTAGATTGGCGAGCGGCGTCGGCGCAGCGTAACGAAGGTGGCGCCCACCTTTGTGTGTCCCTGCGCCGCCGCCGGCCACGATCGTCGGAAGATTGACGTGATCGTGAACGTCCGGATTGCCCATGCCGCTGCCGTACAGGTAGATCGAGTGGTCGAGCAGCGAGCCATTGCCGTCAGGTGTGGACTTCAGTTTCTCCAGGAAGTAGGCGAAGAGCGACACATGGAAGGCGTTGATCTTGGCGACTTCTGCCAGCTTCTGCGGATTCCCGCCATTGTGCGTCAAGGGATGATGCGGCTCGGAGACGCCTACTTCGGGGTAGGTGCGATTGCTGGTTTCACGCGCGAGTTGGAACGTGATGACGCGCGTGAGGTCCGCTTGCAGGGCGAGCACTTGCAGATCGAACATCAGCCGCGCATGATCGCCGTATCCCACCGGCACTCCGAGCGGACGATCGGGATCGGGCTGCCCCTCCGCGGGTTGATGCGACTCAGCTTTCTGGATGCGCCGCTCCACTTCGCGCACGGTATCGAGGTATTGCGTCATCTTGGTGCGATCGCCGGCGCTCAGGTCTTTGCCCAGGCGAGCGATACCCTCGGTCATGGAATCGAGCAGGCTGGAGTTCTTGCGCATTTCCGCGCGACGCTCCGCCGCTGTGCCGCCGTCGCCGAACAGCCGCTCGAAAACCAGGCGCGGATGGGCTTCGGCCGGCAACGGCGTCGTGGGCGACGACCACGAAAGATTGTTCTGGTAGACGCAAGCGTATCCGTTATCGCACTGGCCGACCACGGTGAGAAGGTCCATGGCCATCTCGAGCGACGGCAGACGCGTTTCACCGCCGATCTTTTGCGCGGCAATCTGATCGGCCGTGGTACCGAGGTAATAATCGCTCGACTCGGTCCACTTCGCCGTGGCGGCGCTCAAGAACGCGGAGTTCGACGTGGCGTGCGTCCCGGGATAGGCGTTCCGCAATTCCATGTTGCTGATGACGGTGATATGCCCGATATGCGGCTCGAGCGATTGGAGAATCGGAGAAAGCTTGGCGAGGTCCGTGCCCGGCGGCGTCCACAACGGCATGTGCGCGCCCATCGGAATGTAAACGAAACCGAGCCGTCGTACCGGCTGCGCGGCCGTGGCGGCGAGCGGCGTCATCGCGGGAACCATGGCGTCGAGCAGCGGCAGGGCCATGGTCGCGCCGACGCCGCGCAGGAACATCCGGCGAGGCAGCGATTTCTTGGTGACGATCCTCACGGCGACCTCCTCATCTGAAACGGCGCGCTTTCGACAATCCCAACGACGAAAGACGAGAACCGGTAGTCGTTGGCCTGAGCCTGTCCCACGACCTTGCGGACGGCCGGCTGGTCATAGTATTCCATACCGCGTCCGAGAGCGTAAGTGAGTAGTTTTTCGGTGAACGTCGACGCCAACATGTCGGGATGCGAGAGCAGCGCCTTCTGGAGTCCCGCGACGCCCGCAAAGCGGCTGCCATCGGGCAGGCCTCCCGCGGAGTCGATCGGCTTCTCGTTCTCGGTGTTGCGCCAACGCCCGATCGCGTCGTAGTTCTCGAGCGAGAATCCCACGGGATCCATCAGTTGATGGCATCCCGAACACGCCGGATTGTCGCGATGCGCCGCGAGACGCTCGCGCATCGAGAGCGCCTGTCCGGTGCTGCTCTTTTCCTTGAGCGCGGGCACGGCCGGCAAGGGCGGAGGCGGCGGGACACCGAGGAAATTCGA
>CAZRND010000482.1:0-3673 GCA_964601345.1 uncultured Acidobacteriota bacterium
GATGGCGAGGGCCTGGGGGTGGCCGGCGGAGACTTCGTTCGGCTTGGGATTCATGCGGGCTTCGAGGTGGACCTTACGGAGCGCATCTTTGGCGGGCTCGATGCGCGTCTCGGCCGGTATGCCGGCGTAGATGAGCGGCAGCTCGACGTTGTGCAGCGCGGTGGCGCGGGCGAGCAGATTGAACGTCTGGAAGACGAAGCCGATCTCTTTGTTGCGGATGCGCGCCAATTCGTCGTCATCCAATTCGCTGACGAGGTGGCCGCTGAGCCAATAGCGGCCCTTGGAGGGCGAATCGAGGCAGCCGATGAGGTTCATCAGGGTGGATTTGCCCGAACCTGAGGGACCCATGATGGCCACGTACTCGTTACGCTCGATGCGCAGGTCCACGCCGCGCAACGCATGCACCTGCTCCGAGCCCATGTCGTAGGTCTTCCATAGGTCTTCGGTACAGATGATGCAGGATTCCGGCGGCGCCTGCGGACGCAGCTCTGCCGCGTCCAGGACCGGCGCTAACTGGGTGGCCATTTTGTCCTTCTCCTCAGGTGCCAAAACTCGTTCCCCTTCAGATATACGGATATTGGACGGTTTGGTTCCGAAAATGTTTCCAGAAAACCGTCGTTGGCCATTGGCCTTTGGTCTTTGGCAAATCCCCGAATACGTTTCTGTTAGCCAACGACCAAGGACTAACGACCAACGGCGCTTTTCTAGCTCTTGTTCTCCTCGCGCACCGGGCCGGAGTTGTCCACCTTGACGCTGGTGTTGTTCTTCAGCGTGCGCAGCACGCGGTAGCTGCCGGTGATGATTTCGTCGCCCTGCTTCGGTCCCTTGAGCAGCTCGACGTCCGTGGTACCGGTGACGCCGGTCTCGACGGCGACGAACTCAGCCTTCTTGGTCTTCGGGTTGATGACGAAGACGCCCGTGACTTCCTTGTCATCCTTCGGAGTCGCGGGGGCGGCGGCCTGCACACCGGTGCCGGTGGTCTTCGGTTTCAGCTCCGATTCGCGGCGGATGGTGATGGCCTGGATGGGGATGGTCAGGACGTCTTGCTTGCTGGCCGTCGTGATCTTGGCCGTTGCCGAAAGGCCGGGCCGCAGGTTCTCGGGCGGGTCCTGGATGGTCACGACGACCTTGAAGTCCTTGGCTTCGGTGCTGCCGGCGAGGCTCTGCGAGGTGGCGACGCCGGTGGAGCGCAGCACCGCAATATTGCCGATCTCCGTGACCTTGCCCTTGAAGGTCTGCTTGGGGAGCGCGTCGATGGTGATCTCGGCGGGCTGGTTGAGCTTCACGTTGACGATGTCGGTCTCGTCCACCTTGACTTCGACCGTGACGATGGACATATCGTCGAGCGTCATCAAAGTGGAGCCGGGCGCGTTCTGGATGCCCATGACCACCGTTTCGCTCTCGTGTACCGGCAGGTTGGTGATGACGCCATCAAAAGGCGCGCGGTAGCTGGTCTTGCTGAGGATGTCGCTGGCGCGCGTGAGCGTAGCGCTGGCCTGATTGATGCGGCGCTCGGATGATTCCTTCTGGGCGCGCGCTTGTGCCAGGCGGGCTTCCGCCTGCGCCAGACCGGCGGTGGCCGAGTCGTAGGCAGTGCGCTTGACGTCGTAGTCGGACTTCGGGATGAGCTGCGCCTTGTAGAGTTCAGCCGCACGGTCGTATTCCAACTTGGTGCGGTCCACGTCGCTCTTGGCGCGGTTCAGGTCGGCGGCGGCGGTGCGGACAGCGGCGTCACTGGCGACGGCATCCGTACGCGCGGTCGACACCGCGGCGGTCTGGGCTTCGACGTCAGCCTGCGACTGGACGTTCTCCAATTGGGCCAGCATCTGGCCTTGCTTTACGTGGTCGCCTTCTTTGACAAAGAGGCGCGTGATCTTTCCCATGGCATTGGCGCCGATGTTGACCGACAGCTTCGGCTTGACCTGGCCGGAAGCGGTGACCACCGTGGCCACGTCCTGTTTCGCGACCTTGCCGGTCTGCACCGCGACGACGCCTTTGCGGCTCTGCACCACGCTGACGACGACGATGATGATCAGCAGCAAGGCTGCGCCGCCGATAATGGCTATTTTTTTCCAGTTCATCGATCTGCTCTTCGCTTTGCGTTCCACGCTCTGGGATACGCAAGCCCTCGGGACATAGTTCAGCGCTGTTCGGGCCGCGAGCCCTACGCGCGGTTCCGGTTATCCGGGAACCGTCAATTATAGCGGGGAAAGGGCGAAAGTCAGCCCGACAAAAGTGGTGGCCAGCGTATCGCGATTTGGAATATTACTAGCGCGGTCGTTGGTCTTCGGTCGTTGGTCGTCGGCCAAGAGCAAACTAGCGAGCCGGATTCCTTGACCTCCAGTGCCACAAACATTAACGTTCACCAGCTTGGAGGGTGGATGACGACTAGATGGGCGTTGGCTTGGATGGCGCTAGGTGCGATGGCGCTCGGGCAGCAGGGCGGTGCGGCACGGCAGCAGGCGCCACAAGACGTGAACGCCCAGGTGACGGCGCTGCAGAATTCCGTGCGCAGCGACGGTTTTGCGATCGCCGAAGCGCGTAAGACCGCGGACGATGTGCTGTGGCACCTGAAGCTGGGCGACGTGGCCGACGTGGACAAGGTCGCGATCGCTAGTTCGAAGCCCATCCGCATGGCGAACTCGACCGGGCAGGGCGCCGGCAATCCGTTCATCTTTTACGCCTACACCTTCGTCCCCAAGGGGCTGAAGGCCGCGGACAAAGTCCCGTTGGTCATCCTGGTGCACGGCGGCGTGCATGCCAGCTTTGATACGAGCTATGCGTATCCGCGCATCGTGCGCGAGCTGATCGGACAGGGCTACATCGTGGTTGCGCCGGATTATCGCGGGTCGACCGGCTACGGGCGCGAGTACTACGACCAGATCGATTACGGTGGGGCGGAGATCGACGATACGCACTCGGCGCGTGATTGGGCGGTCGAGAACCTGGCGCACGTGGACGGTGCGCGCGTCGGCATCATGGGTTGGAGCCACGGCGGGTATCACACGCTGCTGAACATCTTCCGCTGGCCGAAGGACTACAAAGTCGCGTACGCGGGCTGCCCGGTGAGCGACCTCGTTATGCGGATGGGATACAAGGGCGCGAGCTATCAGACGACGTTCGCCGAATTCATCGGCAAGACGGCGGCAGATAATCCGATGGAGTATCGGCGGCGTTCGCCGTACTTCCACGCGGCGGAGCTCGATACACCGCTGCTGGTCCACTCGAACACGAACGACGAAGATGTCAACGTCATGGAAGTCGAGCACCTCATTGACGCGCTCAAGGCGAATGGGAAACAGTTCGACTCGAAGATCTACCAGAACGCGCCCGGCGGGCACCATTTCAACCGGCTGGATACGGCGCTGGCGCGGCAGTCGCGGCTGGAGATCTACGCGTTTTTGGCGAAGTATTTGAAGAAGTGAAGAAGTGATGTTCGTCATCCTGAGCGGAGGCCGCTGGAAGCGGCCGGAGTCGAAGGATCCCTATAGCTACCGGGCTCCGCGGTTCTATAGGGAATCCTTCGACTTCGGATCGTCCCGGCTGCGCCGTGACCATGCTGCACTCAGGATGACAGCTCTGGAGGTTTTATGCGTCGAATAACGCTCGCTGCTCTTTTTGCTCTCGTTCTCGCTCTCTCCCTCACCGCACAGGCGCCGAAGGTGGCGCAGCC
>CAZRND010000483.1:0-3673 GCA_964601345.1 uncultured Acidobacteriota bacterium
GGGAGGGGCGTCAACGGTCAGCAGGGCCCCTTCGCAGGCCGCCAGGCTTCGCGAGACTTCGTAGCTGAAGTCGACGTGCCCCGGCGTATCGATCAGATTCAGTTGATACTCCTGGCCGTCGCGTGCTCTATAGTGGAGGCGCACGGCGTGGGACTTGATGGTGATGCCGCGCTCGCGCTCCAGGTCCATACTGTCAAGCACTTGGGCCGACATTTCCCGGGCCGTCAGGGCCCCGGTCAGTTCCAGCAGGCGGTCCGCCAGCGTGGACTTCCCGTGGTCGATGTGCGCGATGATAGAAAAATTCCGGATGTGAGACGGCAAGATCAAATTGTCGCAAGGCATCGGGGGGTATGTCAAATGTCTGGGAAATCGTCTTGTGTTTCTATAAAATAGAAGGTTCGCCGCGCCATGCCGGATGTCAGTAAACATCTCGAAAAGGCCCAGAAGCTGACCCTGAAGGGCCGCCTCGAAGAAGCCATCCAGACTTACCTGGTGGCTCTCCAGGAGGATCCTGAAAACGATCCGGTGGTGGAGATCGTCGCCGACCTCTACCAGCGGTTGGGACAACAGCCGAAGGCGATCGAGTGCTTCACCTATCTCTTCGAAAAGCAGCGCGAGAAAGGGGATTCGGCTCGGGCCACGGTGGTCTTCCGCAAGCTCGCCAAGCTCACCACGCCGGAACCCGCGCAGTACCTGGAATTCGCCAAGTTGCTCGAGAAGCGGCAACCGCAGGAAGCAGCGGAAATCTACCACAACGCCGCCGAACAGCTTCGCAAACAAGGCAAGAAGGCCGAAGCTCTCGAAGCGATCATGTGCCTGGCCAACCTGGAAAAAGGCAACTCCGATTTGCAGTGCCTGCTCGGCGAGGCCGCTCAGGATGCGGGACGCGTGGACGTGGCCGCGTCCGCCTACATGCGCGCGGCGGAGATCCAGAAAGCCAAGTCCGGTGGCCAGGCCGAAGCCATCGGATTGCTGGAGCGCGCCCACAAGATCTCGCCGCAGAATCGCGAGGTCATCGGCAAGCTGGCTCGCGCCTATCTCGATATCAACAACGCGAAGGGGGCCCTCGGCCTGCTCGGGCCGCTGGCGGAGGACGACGTCAGCCTGCACAACCTCGATCCCGAATTCCTGAAGATGCTGGCGCAGGCTTGCCTCGCCACCAAGGATTTCAACAAGGCCGCCTCCGCGCTGACGCCTCTGGCGCCGACTCACCCGGAAACGCATCCTCTGCTGATCCAGTCGGTGCAGGGCTTCCTCGAGACGCACCAGCCGGGGCTGGCCGTGGACGTGCTTCGTTACCTGAAGGAAATCCTCTTCAAGGCCGACCAGCAGAAGAAGTTTCTGGAGTTGTACGAGAGCATTCCCGAAGCGCTGCAGACCTCGACCGAGGTTCTTGAGTTCATGGCGTCGATCTACAACCAGCTCAACTTCGACTCGCAGTTCAACGCCAGCCAGAGAAAACTTTTTGACCTGTATTTCGCGGCGGGAAACTTCTTGAAGACGGCCGACCTTCTGGAACACATGGTGGATACCGATCCCTACGACTCGGAAAACACGCAGCGTCTGAACCGGCTGAACGGCAAGATCGACAACCGGCGTTATCAGAGCATCGCGTCGCGCTTCACTCAATTTGCGTCCACTCCGGCTTCGTCGGCCTCGGCGCCGGCGTCGTTTACGCCCCCACCTCCGCCGCCGCAGGAAGATATTCCGGCTATCCCGTCGTTCGAGGATCCGGCGCCCGCAAGCGCGCCGGCGAATATCGCCGACACCGCCGCCGATGCCGGCAACTGGCCCGACTTGAGCAGCCTGTCCGGCGTGGGAGAAGGCGGAGAAGCGGGAGCGGGCGCGGCAGCCGCCGGCGCGGCGCCAGCTCCCGGCGCCATGCCTCCGCCGGGCGAAGGCAATGTCCTGGAAGATCTGATTCTCCAGGCCGAGATCTTCATGCAGTACGGTTTGAAGGCGCGCGCCGTCGAACGCCTGGAGCGCATCCAAAAAGTTTTTCCCGGGGAAGAAGCCAAGAACCAAAAACTGCGCAACCTCTATACGCAGGCTGGAATGGCGGTCAAGGAAGGTCTGGCCGCTCCCGCCGCGCCGAAGGCCGAATCGACGGAAGAAGCAACGGTCGACTTCGCTCGCGTCAGCGAGATCACCCGCAACATCTTCCGCCAGAGCAACGTCAAAAACGTGCTCTTCGCCGCCGTCAACGACGTGGGACGCACCTGGAAAGTCAGCAAGTGCGTCGCCGCGCTCTGCCTGCCCGGAAAGACCCCCTCGGCCTTGCTGGAGTACTGCGCCACGGGGATGAAGCAATCGGAGGCCTTGTCGCTGGTGCGGCTGGTGCACGCCACGATGAAGCTCTCTCCCGACGGCGCCCCGGTTTCGATCGACGACGCGGAGTCTTCCACGAAGCTGGCGCCCATCGCGCCGATCGTGAAGGCCCTGGGGATCCGCTCGCTGCTGGCGTTGCCGCTCATGGAAGCAGATCAGCCGATGGGCGTGCTGGTGCTCGAGCAGTGCGACAACCGGCGCCGCTGGCACTCGAATGAAGTCGAATCGCTGCGCACCGTGGCGGACCAGGTGGTGATGGCCGCCTCCCACGTGAAACTCCGCAGCCTGATGAAGTCGCTCTCGGTGACCGACGAAAAGAGCGGCATGCTGCACCGCACCTCGTATATCGATTGCCTGATCTCGGAAGCGCAGCGCACCATGAAGCAGAGCGGCAGCATGTGCGTCTCCCTGGTGCAGTTCGGCAAAGACAATGAACTCGTGCGCGACCACGGCGAGGATCCGGTCCACAAATACATGGATGAGATCGGGCAGTCGCTCACCTCGCATCTGCGCCAGAACGACGTTGTCGTCAAGTACGACAGCACCACGCTCGCGGTGGTGATGCCGGACACGAAAGGCGCCGAGGCGCTGCAAGTGATGGATAAGATGCGCAAG
Source organism: uncultured Acidobacteriota bacterium (assembly GCA_964601345.1). Classification (GTDB taxonomy): domain Bacteria; phylum Acidobacteriota; class Terriglobia; order JAJPHL01; family JAJPHL01; genus CAZRND01. The sequence continues at coordinate 2,944 of CAZRND010000483.1, forward strand.
CTCATGTCTACCGTGAAGCTGAATGACAAAGTCGTCCCGCCGCTGACGTACGGCCTGGCCGAACCGATCCTTGATCCGAACTACGACATCATCGATTGCGTGACGGAGCTGATCAATCGCGCCGAAGACGCCATGGCCGCGGCGCACAAGGATGGATTGGGCTCCGGAAAGATGCTCTCTCCCACGGCGTGAAGAAACCATGATCCAATCGGCAGGCGTCCTTGGGTGCGGATTGATGGGTTCGGGCATCGCGCAGGTCGCGGCCACCGCGGGATTCCCCGTGACGGTGGTGGAGGCTAGCCAGGAGCTGCTCGACCGCGGGCTGAAGATGATCGACAAGAACCTGGCCCGGCAGGTGGAAAAAGGCGCGCTCAAGGAAGAGACGCGCGCCGCGATTCGCGCGCGCGTCACACCGTCCACCGATCTGGCGGCGCTGGCCGGATGCGACATCGTCATCGAAGCGATCATCGAGAACCTCGCGCAGAAGCGCGAGGTTTACGCCAAGCTCGATACTCTGGCCAAGCCGGAGGCGGTGTTTGCCAGCAATACATCGTCGCTCTCCATCACCGAGATGATGACCGCGACGAAGCGGCAAAACCGCTTCGTCGGCCTTCCCGTCTTCAATCCGGTTCCGGTGATCAAGCCGGCGGAGCTGGTCCGGGCCCGCCCCCCCGACCGAACCTGCCTCCAATCCACCCGTCCGTTCGCCTCCCCCCCCCGCCATCCCCCC
>CAZRND010000484.1:0-3667 GCA_964601345.1 uncultured Acidobacteriota bacterium
CTCCCAACGGGCCCCAGGGGCGCAGCCGAAAAAAGATTGCTTTCATACCGTGATTTCGGCCAGCTTGAGCCAATCTTCCTGCACCCGGAAACTGGTTTGTCCCGATCCGCGGCTGCCGCCCGCGCCGAGCGATCCCGTTTCCTGGATCAAGCCCAGCCCGTGGCGGATGTACTTCATCATCTCCTCGGGATTGTCGTCGGTGTAGACGTGCAGCAGGATTTCCATCTGGAAGTCGGCTTCCCAGACGCGTTCCTGCCAGCGCGGGTCCTTGGCTTCGCCGGAGTCGCGGCGCACCAGGTTCTCAGCCTTTTCCTCGAAGAAGTTTTTGCTCTCGGCGGCCAGGTCCTTCAGTCGCGCTGCCGAAGCGGGCGTGAGGTGCGCGTCGCGCACCACGATGCGTGACGGCAAGGGCGGAGCGCCCGAGCCGCGCGGCGAAGCCGTGTGGTGCGCGCCGAAAATCTGGCAGATCATGCAATCCCAGCTTCGGCAATCGCACGGCCCGCCGCCGGGAGAGGACTTGCCCGCTTCTCGCTCGAGCATCGCGCGCAAGCGGCCTTTAAGCGAGGAACCGGGAATGTAGGGCTGGTGCGTCACCGGGTCGCGCAATGCGTTGAGGTCCACGGCCCCGCCGATCTCAAGACCCGGCGGAACACCGCCGATGCGCAACCCTTGCACGTGAATGGTGCCGGTCAGCCGGCCACAGCCAATCATCTTTTTCATCAAGTCTCCTCAGTTCCTTCAGTTCTTGTGTTCCGCCGTGACGTATCCGAGCACAGCTTGAAAGTGTTCGACAAATGCTCCGAGCGATCCGGCGTCCTTCACCTGATCGGCGTTGCGTTCCAGGAATTCGCGGAATTCGGCCGGGATGTGGCCGCGTCCCTGACGCTCGGCGGCGTAGCCCTTTACCTTGAGGACGTCGGCGCGGACCTCCGCGATGTCCTTGCCCGCTGCGGCGGCGTCTCCGGCGCGTTTCACGTGATTGTAGAAAACGCGAAGCTGGTGACTCTTGAGTTTCTTGTTCACCAGCAGCCGCGCGATCTGCCGCGCCCAGCTTCCGTAGACCTCGTCGCGCGGCGTCTTGCCGGCGGCGGCGAAGTATCCGCTGGCCAGATATCCGGGCGGGAAACCCGCGACGGACCTGGAACCAGTGGCGGGCAGGTTGGAAACCTGCCCCACGGCGGGTGGCGCAAATTCTTCATCGGCGCACTTCATGCACAAGCGGTGCTTGCTGCTCTTGGGCACGAACATCGTCCCGCACTTGGCGCACTTCTTTTCGGGCAGCACCGGCTTTTCCGGCCGCGGCGCCCTTTCCTTGGCTGGTTCGGCGGTCCCGGCAGCGATGGCCGCCTTGCGAGCCGCATAGCGTTCCTCCGCGCACTTGTTGCACATCCGGTGCTTGGAGTGCTTCGGCGTGAACTCCGCGCCGCACTGCGCGCACTTCTGAGGACCCGGCGCGGCGTTCTCTGAAGCTTCTTTGCCGGCTTCCGGCGCCGGTTTCTCGGGTTCCGGTTTTTCGGTGGACTCGAAGCCCGCCGACTTGAATGCTTCCGATATGTTACCCATTCCTTCCTCCCCCATGATTTTCCCCGGCCAGCAGCGCCAGCCACGCCACGAGATCCATGCGCAGCCACTCTGCCGAGCCGCCGAGCTTCTGGATCCATTTGCGGACGCCGGGATCCTTCGCCTTTTGCGATTCGTAGGCGAGCAGCGGCAGATGCCGTAGCGTCCAGCCGCCGCCCGGCTTGCGGCTCGCGCGATGGATATCGAGAATGCGCCGCAACGTCTCGCCGGCGATCTCTCCGCTCGCCATCCAGCCGGCGATACGGAAGCTGGATTCCGCGAGGCGCTGGGCCTCGTCCCAGGTCAGCGACGTGCCGCCAAAAGCGAGGCGATCGCCCCCCGCTTTTCTGGCGAGCGCGAGCGCGTCACGGGAATCCTGGGCGGCGGCCCGCATGTTGCGATGCGGCGCGGCGAGCGCGATTCCCGCGGAAAGCGGGGATGGGCCGCCTTCGCGCAGCTTCAACGCAAATCGCAGCGCTTGGTCCCACGGTCCTGCGGCCAGCAGGTGCCCCACACCGCCGAAGACCGGAACGACCTCGGGAAAGTCAGCGAGTCCGCGCTGCAGATCGGCCGCGCCATCCGCCTCCGCAGTCAGATAGCCGAGCAGCTTTTGACGGCCGGGAGCGCGCGCGGCGAGCTCCTCGAAATCGAGCGTATGCCGCGGGAGCGGCCAATCGCCCGCGGCGAGCTCGACGCCCTCGGTATCCGAAAGTCTCAGGCCCGTGCCGGGTCCTGATACATCGGCCTCTTCTCCGCTTGCGAGCATCCAGAACTTGCTGTGCGCGAGCTTGTGGCCGAGTTTCTCATCGTCCCAGCAGGCGGGACACAGTTCCGCGCCGAGTGTGGCGGTTCGCCCGCAGCCGGGACAGACGCCTTGCTCTTCGGCGGGCGCCGTGTAGAAAACGGAGGTGTCCCATCGTCCGCCGTTCAACAGCGCATCCTGGAAGGGCCGCCGACGGCGCTGCGACAACGCGCGATCGAGAGCGTCCGACGGCAAAGTCGCCGAATCGCATCGCGCCCAGACGACGTGACACTCGATCTCCCCGCGAAGGCAGGGATGCGCAAAGGCCCAGGGATCGAGTTCCTTCTGGAAGCGCGCCAGCGCCGATTCCTCATCCGGCGTGGCCGGACCGGCCAGCACGAAATGGCCCGGTGTCGAAGAAATGGTTTGCAGGCCGCCGGCCAGCTTCTGGATTCGCTCGCGAATGAGCTGTGACATTACGCTGACGCGGAATGCCCGTGCGCGCAGGCGCTGGCCGGCGCCGGTGGCCGGCGCGGGCGCGAGCACGTAGTCCTCGATGCCGTCGAGCGTCCCGATCACCGCAAGATCGCCGGCGCGCGCTTCGAGTCGCTTTGGCGCGGGCTCTTCCGCGGCGGCCGGCGCTTCCGCTTCCGCCTCCGCGACGGGCGGTTCCTCTATGAGAGTCGTCAGAAACACGGGAAGGATATTGTATTCCAATTTCTTGGTATTCTTCTTGCTCTGTGTCTCTGAAATGGCGGAACCTGCTGCTGCTCGCGGCGGCCGAGTTACTCGGCATGTCGGTGTGGTTCTCCGCCTCAGCCGTCGTGCCGCAACTCGCCTCGGAATGGAGCCTCGACGATTCGGGGCGCGCCTGGCTGACGATGTCGGTGCAGATCGGGTTTGTCGCCGGCGCGTTCGCATCGGCCCTGCTGAATCTCGCCGACCGCCTTCCCTCGCGCTGGCTCTTTGCCGCCTCGAGCGCGCTCGCAGCGGCGGCGACGGCCGCCATCCCCGCGTTCGCCAAAGGACTCGATGCCGCGCTCTTCTTCCGTTTTCTTACCGGCGTGGCGCTGGCCGGCGTCTATCCCGTGGGGATGAAGATCATGGCCACGTGGACGAAGGAGGACCGCGGTCTCGGCATCGGCCTGCTGATCGGAGCGTTGACGCTCGGCTCGGCGTTCCCGCATCTTCTGCGAGCGCTCGGCGCGATCGGCGAATGGCAGGGCGTGTTGTATCAGACTGCCGCATGCGCCTTGATCGGCGGGATCGGTGCGGCGCTTCTCATCACCGGAGGCCCTTATCCAACGCCGGCCCCGCCGTTCCAGGGGGTGGGCAGGCGGTTGTTCAGGTCGTAGCTGGGAGCGA
>CAZRND010000485.1:0-3658 GCA_964601345.1 uncultured Acidobacteriota bacterium
AGCGGCAGGCCGCCACCCAGTACCTCGAGATGAACCAACACCACGTGGTCCTCGAGGTGCTGCCGGAGTTCCGACAGAGCCCCGACGCCTTGAAGCGCGTCTACGTGCGTTCCCTCCGGGGACCCGACGTGCCCTTGAGCGCGTTCACCCGGTTCGAACAGACCAACACCACCCTCGCGGTCAACCACCCGGGGCAGTTCCCATCCGTGACTTTCTCCTTCAATCTGCCGATCGGCGTGGCGGTCGGCGACGGCGTGGCTGCGGTCCAGGACGCGCAACGCGACATCGGATTGCCGGCCAACGTGGTGGCCAGTTTTTCGGGTACCGCGCAGGCCTATCGCGACTCCACAGCCAATTTGCCCTGGCTGATCGCCTTTGCGCTGATTGCCGTTTACATCGTGCTGGGCATTCTCTATGAGAGCCTGATCCATCCCATTACGATTCTTTCGACGCTGCCGTCGGCTGGTGTCGGCGCGATCCTGGCGCTGCTATGGACCAAGACGGAGCTGAGCATGATCGCGGTGATCGGCATCATCCTGCTGATCGGGCTCGTAAAGAAAAACGCAATCCTGATGATCGACTTCGCATTGGACCTCGAGCGCCGGGAAGGGAAGAGCTCCGAAGTTGCGATCTTTGAGGCTTGCGTGCTGCGTTTCCGCCCCATTATGATGACCACGATGGCCGCGCTGCTCGGCGGCTTGCCCTTGGCGCTCGGACGCGGAACGGGAGCAGAGTTGCGCCGCCCGCTCGGGATCGCCATCGTCGGGGGCCTGATTGTGAGCCAGATGCTGACGCTCTTCACCACGCCGATCGTCTATCTTTATCTCGACCGCATGCGCCTCTGGTTTGCGCGCCACCGGACCCGGCTGTTGAGCCGGCCCGCGCCCACCTCGCAACCCGCGTGATGTTGCTTGACTGGGCAGCAAATCATCGCTGAGATCGAAGCACAGCCTTACGAAAAATTCGCCCGTTGCGACAACGTCTACCAGATCTTCGAGGAGTCCGCGCGTCTCTTTGCGAATGAGACGGCCCTGATCTTCCTCGAGAACGCGCTCGACTTTCATTCCGCCAGGCGCTGGACCTTCACTGAGCTGTTCGAGCGCGTCACCGCGGTCGCCAATCTGTTCGAGCGGCTGGGTGTCGGGCCGCGTGACGTCGTATCGCTGCTGCTGCCCGCCGTTCCCGAGACGCATTTCGCGCTTTGGGGCGCGGAGGCAGCCGGGATCGTCAATCCTATCAATCCCGCTCTATCGGTCGAAGTGATCGCCGAGTTGCTGCGCGCCGCCGGCACGAAGGTGCTGGTGGCCGCGCCCGAACATCGCCAGAAGGCCGATGCGCTGCGCGAACGCGTGCCGGAATTGCAGCATGTTCTGATGACCGGTGGCGCCTTCGAAGCTGAACTGGCCCGCTCGCCTTCCACGCGCCGGACGCGCAAGATTGTCCCGGACGACCCGGCTGCGTACTTCCACACGGGAGGCACCACGGCCTCACCGAAGCTGGCGATGCAGACGCATCGCAATCAGGTGTACATCGCGCGATGCTTCGAGAACGTGTTCTCGAGGCGCGGCGACGTCCAGACCAACGGCCTTCCGCTGTTTCACGTGGGCGGCTGCTTCATGTCGCTTGGACCTTGGGCCGCCGGCGCGGCCGTGCTCATGCCGACCGCTGAGGGCCATCGCAATCGGGACGTGGTCGCGAATTACTGGAAGCTCGTCGAACACTTCAAGGTGACGGTGGTGGGCGCGGTCCCGACCACGATCGGCACGCTGGCCGGCATTCCCTTGGGGAATGCCGACATCTCGTCGCTCGAGTGCGCGCTGACAGGAGGCGCGGCCACGCCCATCGAGACGATCCGGCGGTTCGAGGCCACGGCGGGCGTCCGGCTGTATCAGATCTATGGCATGACGGAATCTTCCGCGGGCGGAGCGCTCAGCCCGCGGCGAGCCGCGCCGCGCATCGGCGCGGCCGGCTTGCGCGATCCCTACGCGCAGATGCGCATCGCGCGCGTCGAGCCGGATGGCTCGCCGGGCGCGGATTGCAAAGCAGGCGAGCAGGGCGTGATCCTACTGAAGGGCCCATTCGTCTCGCCCGGTTATAAGGACGCGCGTCACGACGCCTCGGCCTTCACCGCCGACGGATGGCTGATCACCGGCGACCTCGGCTATCTCGACGAGGACGGCTACATCTTACTCCCCGGCGCGGCCAAGGACTTGATCATTCGCGACGTTCAGAACATCGATCCTTCGATGCTCGAGGAACGGCTGGTGACCTGTCCGGGAGTCGAGAGTTGCGCGGCCATCGGGCAGCCGGATGAATAGGCGGTAGAGCTGCCGATCGATTTCGTGATGCCCAAGCCCGGCGCGCAGCTCGAGGAGCGCGACCTGGCCGCTTTTCTCACCGGAAAAATTCCCGAAGCGGCCGCTGTTCCGAAACGCATCTTCGTCGTCTCGGAAATGCCGTTGACCGCTGTGGGCAAGATCTTCAAGCCGGAGTTGCGACGCCGGGCCGCGGAAGCTGTTTTTCGCGAGCGTGTGAAAGATCTCGATGGCGTGTCGGTGCACGCGATTCTCGATCCGCGTGCCGGCGTGCTCGTGCAGGTGTCGGTGGAGCACGAAGAACTGCGAGCCGCCGTGGACGCTCGGCTCGGCGGCTTTCTCATCAAGCACGAAGTCATTTCCAGGAAATAATGTTTCGTTGCGCGCGCCGCGCGCAACGCGAGATGCGTTTTGAGGCCCATTTTATGCGGGTTTGGAGGCACTCGCGAGATTCTGAGCTTGTGAAGAAAGAAAGAAGGAAAAGTTGCTGCTGCGTTGTGGTGCAGGAAAATTCTGAGTTGTTGAAAACACAAGGAATAAAAATCTTGACGCAAGATTCATCGAGGAGTAAAACAGTTGCCGGGTTCCGAGAGATCTCGAAAGTAGGAAGAAGCTCTCGGCGAAGGCAAAGGGTTCTGAACGGCCGGCTAGGAATCGCAAGGTTCCGAGTCGGAAGGAATCGAGAGGAACCTGCCGACGACCGGCGCTAAATAAAATTGGCGCTGGCAGAGAACCTGGGGGAAATCCCGCTGGACCGTGCGAGCGATCGGGAGCTTCGGTTAACGATTGACCAGCATGGAAAGGCTCGGGGAGGAAGTGGCGAAGCGCGCGCTGTATCGATGCGGCGGGCGAAGAGAGCCGGGTAAGAAGCGCAGGCTGATTTCAGGGCCGCAAGGTCAGGAGAGAGGAACTGCGGGGAGCGCCCGGACACCGAACCGGACCTGCAAGGGTCCACAGTAGGGAGAACGCCAAGGAAACCTCGAGTAGCCTGGGTGGGGCCGCAAGGCTCTGCGTGGGAAGCAACGAAGGACCCTCAGGACACCGAACGGCCGAGCGAAAGGTTGGCTGTGAGGTTCAGGCAGGAGAAGATCTGACGGGGCAAGCCGATGTCGAAAGGCTGCGGCGGACCCGTCGGAGATACCTCGGTCGACAACCCTGATCCTCAATCCCCGGCGAAAAACCGGGGGCAGGTCTCCCGCAAGGGGGGCTGGGAGAGGGGAAGACTGGACGAGGAAACTCGGTCGCCTACCCGGTGAGAAGCCGGGGACGGACGTGCGGAAGACCAGTGCCGAGGTCGAGGCCAATCGCCTGCCGGAGTGGTCGCTTGGAACCCTTTATTATTT
>CAZRND010000486.1:0-3651 GCA_964601345.1 uncultured Acidobacteriota bacterium
TACTACATCCCCACCAGCACCGGCGACGAGGTGATCCAGAAGCACGCCTGCGTCGCCGACCGCGCGAAGATGCTGCAAGGGCTGCCGGCCACAGAGCAGTGCGTGATCATCGACGGCGTCAACTTCCTGAACAACGCCGACATCGACGGACAAGAAATCCCGCCCCCAGGAGCCCCGAACATCATGATGGCGGCGGGCGGCACGCAGCCCAAGAAAGTCCTAGAGGACAACGGCATCTTCGTCTGGAAATTCCACGTCGACTGGGACAATCCCGCGAACACCAAGGTCAGCGAGGCGGTGAAGATTCCCGTCGCGCCCTATCACTATCTCTGCGGCGGGCAGTTGACCAACTGCGTTCCCCAGCCGAACTCCGAGCGCAAACTTGATGCGCAAGGCGACAAGATCATGAGCCGGCTCGTCTACCGCAGGCGCGGCAACATCGAGTCGATCGCCGGGCTGCATTCGGTGGACACGGCCGCGGGCGCGGGCGGCGTCCGCTGGTATGAGTTTCGTCTCGACAAGAATCGCGATCCGGTCCTGCACCAGCAGGGTACCTACGCGCCCGACAATTTCTATCGCTGGATGGGCAGCTTGGCGATCGACCGCAAAGGCAACATCGGCATCGGATATTCGTTTGGGGGAACGCCGAACTTTCCAGGCCAGCACTTTGCCGCGCGGCTGGCGAGCGATCCGCTCGGCCTGCTGACGTTCCGGGAGACGATTCTTGTGGCGGGCGAGGATTCCCAGAAGAACGCCTTCCGATGGGAGGATTACACCACCACGGCGATGGATCCTTCCGACGACTGCACCATTTGGTACGTGGGTGACTACTTCAAGAAGGACGCGACACAGTACACGACGAAGATCGGGTCGTTCCGAATTCCGGGCTGCAAGTAGGGCAGGTTTCTAACCTGCCCTGCTAAGGCTTGTAGACCGTCCCGGCCTTCATCACGAACTTGACGCGCCGCAGCGCCGAGATGTCCTTGGTCGGGTCGCCATCCACCGCGATTAGGTCCGCGAGCATCCCGGCTTTCACGAGACCAATATCCATGTGCAGGACGCGGCCCGCGACCGACGTCGCCGATTTCAGCGCGTCGACGGTGGGCATCCCGTAATTCACCATCAGCTCGATCTCGCGGGCGTTGTCGCCGTGCGTGAAGACGCCGACGTCGCTGCCGCTCAGGATCGTCACGCCGGCGTCGAGCGCCGCCTTGAAGCTGGCGCGCTTGCGCGCAATGCCCGGCGGCTCGAGCTGCTGGCCCTTCTGCCATCCCGCGTATTGCGTGGTGGCGTCGCCCGCCGCCAGCGTGGGGCAGAGCGCCACATGGTGCTCGGCCATCAGCTTGAAGACCTCCGGCGTGCCGCCGTCGCCGTGCTCGATGGTCTCCGCGCCGGCGAGTGTGGCGCGACGCATCCCTTCGGGCGTTGAGGAGTGCACCGAGACTGGCACGCCCGCGCTGCGCGCCGTCTCGACCGCCAGCTTCATCTCGTCGAGCGAGAATGTCGGCCGCGCGCCGGGCTGCGGACCCCAGCGGTAATCGCCGTACAGCTTGATCCAGTCGGCGCCGCGACCGATCTGGTCGCGCACCGTGCGCGTGAGGCTGTCGACGCCGTCAGCCTCCTCCGCGCCCTGCGGAACATGCCACTCGAGCGCGAATCCTTTGGGCGCGTAACTGCCGGTCGCGACGATCGCGCGCGTCGAAGCGAGCACACGCGGTCCGGGGATGATCCCCTGGCTTACGGCTTGCTTCAACTCGACGTCCGCGTACGCCGCGCCCTCGGTGCCGAGGTCGCGGACGGTGGTGAAGCCGGCCATCAGCGTCGCGCGCAGGTGATTCACCGCGCGCGCCACTCGCAACGCCAGTCCTTCGTGCGCAACCTGGTCGTTCCACGTCGTCTCGTTGTAAGGATGCAACAGTATATGAGAGTGCCCCTCGACGAGGCCCGGCAAGAGGGTCGCGCCGGGCAGGTCCACAACCTTCGCATCTGAAGGTGCAGCGCCCGCGGGACCAGCCGACTCGATGCGCCCGCCGCGTACCTGCACTGTCCAGCCCTCGTGCATCACTTCGCCGTCGAAGACGCGCGCCGGTTTGAGCACCGTGACGGGACCTTGAACCTGTCCACGGCCCTGAAGAAGGACCAAAAGAAGTAGTAGGAACATCCGGAAATTATAGACAGAATGGGCTTTAGGTCAAGAACTTAATTTATTTAATTTTCATATTGACTTTCTTAAGTATTGCTGTATGATTTATTCATGTCTAAGGGCTGGGAGGTCCTAACCAAGCTTACCGCCGGCGCAGCTATCGAGGTTGAGCGGGTGCGGGTCGTCGAGAGCGATGTCGTCATCGAAGGTCCGTTTTCGCTGCCTCCGCTGGCGCAACTGACGATCGAGGATCAGGTCTTTGTGGCGGCCTTTGTGCGCTGCCACGGATCGATCAAGCAGATGGAGAAGTTTTTCGGCGTGAGCTACCCGACGATCAAGAACCGCCTGAACCGGATCGGCGAGCAGCTTCCCTTCGCTGAGTTTGCCACCGCGGAGAAGTCGAACACCGAGCTTCTCGATCGCCTGGAGAAGGGTGAGATGAGCGTGAAAGACATACTGGAAGAAATTCAAAAACGGGAGATCCAATCGTGAACGAAGAAACCAAACGCATTTTGGAGATGGTCGCGCAGGGCAAGATCACCGTGGATGAGGGCGCGCAGTTGCTCAGCGCGATGGAGCCGCCGAAGCCGGAGGCTCCGGCCGAGGAACAGCAGCGCGTTTGGGGATGGCGCATTAAAGGCGACCAACCCAAGGAGAAGGCCGGGCCATTGCCTCGCTTTCTGCGCATGGACGTGCTGAAGTCCCTCGAAGACGGGCATATCCGCAAAGAGGTGACGATCCGTATCCCGGTCGCTCTCATCAAGAGCGGCGTGCGGCTGGGCGCCGTGTTTCCGAAGATGTTCGGCGAGAAGTTGCGTCAGAAACTTCGCGACGAAGGCGTGGACCTGGGTCTCACGAACCTGAACCCCGAGACGGTCGATGAACTGGTTCGCAACATGGGCCAGATGACCATCGACGTAGAGAAGGGCAAGGCGCAGGTGCGCTTTACGGCCGAGGCGTAGCTATTCCCCTTCGTAGGGGAAGCGGTGGATGCCCCGTATACACTCGCTGAGCGCCACCAACATGGTGGCGCCCCAGCCGGTGGGCGTGTAGGGCGCGGTCTTCTGGTTGGTTTGCTTGTCGGCTTGGGCGAGAAACATCATGTGGTGCTGGTTCGGCGTAGCGAATTCCTTCACCGTGATCACGAACTCGATGTCCTTGCCGCCCTGCTTCTTCTTAATAGTGAAGTAATGAAGTTGAGCCAGCTCTTCCGCTGGATTTTCCTGGGCAAATGTCCAATCCGACACGTTCGTCTCTCCTGAAGTCCGGCGGACATTCTCTCACGGACCTCTAAGTACATTCAAACGTTATCGTCTGATCGAAGGGCGTGTAGCCGGTGATGTAAACGCTCTGTCCCGGCAGTTTCGGCTCGGCTCCGCGCAGTTGTGTGTACCGATGCGGGGCCGCGCCGGGGCCGGAGCGGATGGTGTTTGCACCGGCGCGATACTGTCCTGCCCCCTGCGTCCGGGCGTCGCCATCTCATCCCTCGATCCCGCCGCCTTCGCGGG
>CAZRND010000487.1:0-708 GCA_964601345.1 uncultured Acidobacteriota bacterium
CGAGCTGGTGGTTGGAAAGAATCTGCGCGTGAAGGACCTGGTGGCGCCTCCGAAGGTCCGCCTCACTTCTCCTCCGGACGCCGTGGTCGCGCACATCGTGTTCGCCAAGATCGAAGAAGAGAAGAAGCCCGAGGAAGCCGAAGCCGCTGCTGCCGCTCCGGCCGAGCCCGAAGTCATCAAGCGGGGCAAGGCGGACAAGGAAGGCGAAGAGGGCGAGGCGGAACCCGGCGCCAAGGCTCCGGCCAAGGCCGAGGCCAAGCCCGAAGGCAAGAAGAAGTAGGCCATGCCCAACGGCGGTCCAGCGCCGAGAATTATTGTCGGGCTGGGAAATCCGGGCGAAGAGTACGAGGCCACGCCGCACAACCTTGGGTTTCGTGTGGTGGACCGGTTGGCCGAGGCAGCGGGCGCGCAAGTGAGACGCCCGGAGGCGAGTTCGCTTACCGCGCACGCCAGCATTGAAGGATGCCGCGTCGTGCTGGCCAAACCGCTCACGTTCATGAACCTGAGCGGGCAGGCCGTGGGAGCGCTGCTAGCGAAGTTCGAGGCGCAACCTTCGGACTTGCTGCTTGTGAGTGACGAGTTGAATTTGCCGGCCGGCGTGATCCGCATTCGTGAGCGGGGCAGCGCCGGAGGGCATCACGGCCTCGAATCGGTGATTGAGGTTGTAGGAACGACAGAGTTTTTGCGCGTGCGTCTGGGCGTTGGTCC
>CAZRND010000487.1:718-3619 GCA_964601345.1 uncultured Acidobacteriota bacterium
GAGGCATTCACTTGTTCTCCCCGGAAGGTGTTTCGCTCGGCGTGATCCGCATCCGCGAGCGCGGCACAGCCGGTGGACACAACGGTCTCGAATCGGTGATCGAGTCTGTGGGCACGAAGGAGTTTTTGCGGGTGCGTCTGGGCGTCGGCCCGGATCACCCCGTGGGAGACGCCGTTGATTACCTGCTGCGGCCTTTCCCACGATCGATCGAAAAGCAGGTAGGGGAATGGGTGGATCGCGCCGCCGAGGCGGTGCGGGCTATCCTGCGCGACGGCACGGCGCGGGCGATGACGCACTTCAATCGCCGCCCGCCCGAAGAAGCCGAGCGCGAATAACAATTCCCGGACTGCTTCGCCGGATTGGGCGAGGCATCCGACCTGGGGCGCAAGCCGACGGGGTCCGGGGAAAATGAGGAAAAATGCGTATTTACGAAATCCTGTTTATCGTCCGTCCCGATCTTCCTGAGGAAGAAGTGGACAAGCTGGTCGCCCAGTTCGATGGGATCGTTACTTCGACCGGCGGAACCGTACAAAAGGCCGAGAAGTGGGGCCGCCGTCGCCTCGCCTACGAGGTGAAGCGCTGCCGCGAAGGCCAGTACATTCTTTTCACCATCGAATGCGACCCGACGACGGTGCGCGAGTTCGAGCGGCGCTTAAAGGTCCAGGACCAGGTGATCAAGTTCCTCACCGTCCGCGTGGACGAGGAGTTGAAGCGCCTGGCAAAGTTGAAGCGCAAGCGCGAGGAACGCGCGGCGCGAAGAAAGAAACCGGCGGCGACTGCGCCGGCAGCAGCCGCCCCGGCGGCGGGCGCGGCGCCTGAAGCGGCGTCGCAGGCGGTGTAGTCATGAGAGACAAAGGGGACAACATGGCAGATTCCAATTATTCCGGCCGGCACGAGCGGAGCGGCGGACCACGCCGCGGGCCCGGCGGACCGGGAGGGCCGGGTGGACCGGGCGGCCCCGGCGGAAAAAAGCAGTACTTCCGCCGCAAGAAGATGTGCAAGTTCTGCGTCGAGAAGATCGACGACATCAATTACAAAGACGTCAAACTCCTGAATGCATTCGTGGCCGAGCGCGGGCGGATCATCCCCATGCGCATTACCGGCGTGTGCGCGCCGCATCAGCGGCGGGTCTCGGAAGCCATCAAGAAGGCGCGCAACATCGCGTTGCTGCCCTTCGCGGTGGAGATGTAGAGAAAAGGATCTTTTATGGAAATCATTCTGCGTCAGGACGTTCCGAAACTGGGGCACCGCGGCGACCTGGTGAAGGTGGCCGAGGGTTACGCCCGTAATTTTCTGCTGCCTCGCAAGCTGGCCGTAGCCGCCACCGACGGCAATCGCAAAGTCGTCGAGCAGGAGAAACTGGCCGCGGTGCGCCGCGAAGCTACAGAGCGCGGCGATGCCGAGAAACTCGCCGGATTGCTCACCGGTCTAGCGCTCACCATTCGGCGCAAGGCGGGAGAGGGCGATCACCTCTTTGGTTCGGTGACGTCGATCGACGTCGCCGAGGGGCTCGCGGCAAAGGGCTTCGAGATTGACCGCCGCAAGATCCAACTCGACGATCCCATCAAGACGCTCGGCGATCACGACGTACTGCTAAAGCTCCACAAAGACGTCAGCGCGACCGTCAAGATCCAGGTCGTTAAGGAAGAGTAGTCAGCGAACTCTAGTTCGGCGTAGGTTTTTCGGCGCGTTCGATCACCAGGAACCGGCCGGGACCCTTCGCCGATTCGAGTTTCAGTCCGAGCTGTTTCAGCGCCTCGAAAATCCCAGGTCCGGCGTCATCCCGTGGCACAGGCACCGATGGATCTTCCACCGGCGGCCGCATTCGCGGAAAGAGCTCTTCCACAGACCCGTTCACGCGGAAGTCGAACTTGCCTTCGATTCCGGTCTTGTCGATCACTTCGCGGTCCAGAAATGCGGAGAGCTGCCGGGCGACGTCGGCCATCGTCGCGCCAAGTATCTCGAAGTATTCTCTTGTGCCGCGCCCCATGCCGCAACCTCGAGGGATTGTATCGCGCGATCCCGGCGGCGGAGGCGGCGGAGGATTCTCAAAATCCCACGGCACGCAGCTTCCTTCCTTGGACGGCTGCAATTTGTGCGGGCTCTTACCCACTTTCAATTCGTAGACCGGAACTTGCCTCGTCTCACGGCGGATCTTCAGTTGGAAGCGCTCTTCGAGGAGCGCTTGCAGCATGGGTCCGCGCATCATTTCCTGATGCGGCGCGCCTTCAGCCTTCGCCGTGATCATGTAGCGTTCGGAGCGCACCCATGGCTCGCCTCCCTCGATGGGGATCATCCGCCTCATCGTGAAGTGTCCGTTCTCGAACCGGTCATACGCTGCCTGGATGAGTCCCACGAGAGGCTGGCAATTCATCCGCAAGGTTCCGGGCGACATCCCGGTCGCACCGCCGCCGCCCTTGCCGCCGCCTCGGCCGCCGTCGGGCCCTCCGCCGCTGCCGTCACACGCCGGATCGAAGCCACTTCCCACTTCGGCGTCGGTTGTGCGTGGAGAGTGGAGGCGGCCAGGATCAGGAGGGCGACAAGGACGACAAGCTGTAGCTCGGCGATCTTTTCGTCGAGATGTTTCAGCGACGCGCGGAGCAACTTCTCGAGCTTGTAACTGTGGTTGGTGTCGAGGTCGTGCAGGACGCGCTTGCGCGCCAGCTCCAGGCTTGCGAGCCTCTGACGGCGTTCGAGTTCGGCGGGGCTCACTTGCTCTTCGGCAGGCTTCGAGCCGCGCGATTCCCGGTCCTCAATCTGCGACTCGACGGATTTGCTTTCCCAGCCGCGCGCCATAGCTACCTCGGTTTATACCGCATCGCCACCACCCCCGAAGCAAATTCTGTCCGGCTCACGAGCTTCAAGTCGACATGCTTCGATAGCCCCGCGAACAACGTCGGC
>CAZRND010000488.1:0-3610 GCA_964601345.1 uncultured Acidobacteriota bacterium
CAGGAGTAAGTCGCACGAAAGGGAACCATGGATCTCGCTTACGAAGTGTTCGTCAACGACCCACCGCTGAATGACAACGGTCTCCTTCCCAACGGAGAGCCGAAGCTAGGCTCTCCCGTCGCGAGCACCCTCATCTATGGGAGCGAGAACGCAGTGCTCACGGACCCTGCGTTCACGACGGCCCAGGCAAGTGCTCTCGGCGATTGGGTCGCCCGAAAGGGGCGAAAGCTGCCGGAAATCTACATCACCCACGGTCACGGCCACCACTGATTCGCCGCAGGCTTGCTGGCACAACGCTTCGGCGCCCGTGTCGTCGCCACCGCGGGATCGATCGCGCGGATGGACTCAGATCTGGCCGCGCGTCCGTTCCTCTGGGACAAGGTGTACCCGGGGGCGATACCTCCGTCGCCGGTCACAGCGGTGGCAGCTTCGGGCGACCATCTCACGCTCGAAGGGCATGACCTGAAGATCGTCGAAGTGGGCCACGCCGACACCGACAACAACACCGTGTTGCATGTACCGGACCTTGAGCTGGTCGTCGCCGGGGATGTGATCTACAACGGCGCCCATATGTGGCTCGGGGAAAGCGTGCCCGTCGGAGGCCTCGGGCCCTGGCGGCGAGCGATCGACAAGGTCGCGGCCCTCAAACCTCGACATATTGTCGCTGGCCACCAGGACAAACGGCTTGACGACGACGCCGAGCGCACCATCGCAGAAACCCGGCAATATCTTGACGATGCCGACGAACTCCTGCACACCGAAAAGACCGCCGTCGCATTCTTCAACGCCAAGATAGCGCGCTACCCGAACCACCTGGCCCGGACAGTGCTATGGGCCAGCGCCAGCGCTTTGTACGGCGTCCGCGAGAATCCTCAGGGAGACATCGGTCAGATCATCGCTGCTGGGTGGCTGTAAACGTCAAACTCTTCTTTTTCTTCTTCTCCCCCGAAAGTCGGGGACTCGCACCATCACGATTTATGGATGTCGCGCTCCGACTTTCTACCGTTTCGGCTTGCAGCGCGCCGTTCGACAATCGTTGGCGAAACTCCACGACCTTATCCGGTGCATTGAGTCGCGTCGCGCGAGATTCGAAGGGAGACAAGTTATGAGTGCATCGACCATTGCCACGACCCCGCACACCAGCGCCTACACCACCCCCGCGTTCTGGGAGGGCCTATGGCGCACGGCCGGTATCCAATCCAACGGCTGTTTCGTCCTTGCCTAGGTCATTTATGGCTCGCAGCCACAAGTCGGCGCGTCGGGTGAGGCCCTCGTTGCGTTCTACGCCGGCAATCAGGCGCGGATCCTCATCGCTGCGGTGTTCTCCAGCCTCGGAATCCTCAACCTCATGTGGTTCGCGGCGGCACTCAAGACCACGTTGGCGGATGCAGCGCAAGACGGTTGGGGCTCGGCCGCGACCGCTGCCAGTGCCGCAGTGGGAGGGCTGTTCCTGCTGCTCGTCGCGCTGGTAGCAGCGCTTGCGTATTCGATCGCCGGCTCGGGAAGCAGCGTGCTCGCCTCGGGACTGAATGACCTCGCGTGGGCCGGCGTGGTGCTGACCTCATTCCCGCGCGCGATGCTCATTATGGCCGGATCATTCGGTTTCTGGCGTGCCGGGCTGATCTCGAATGCGCTCTTCGCTGCTGGTGTCGCGGCTGTCGTGCTCGTCCTGTTGGGCGGCACAACGTGGTTGAGCAGCGGGGTCTGGGCTCCCGACGGGGTCTATTCGCGCTTCGTGTCGCCTGGCGTCGGTGCTGCATGGATCTTGGTCGCCACCCGAGTCCTTTTGACTCAACGCTCAGCCTCGCGCTCGGCATGGTGAGGCCGCCACAAGGACCCCAGGGCCCAGTAACTCTGCTATCCCCACAGGAGAATGACATGCGAGCGACGACGTCAGCGAGACCGCCGCAAGCAGTTGTGGCGTCAATAGCTGGAGTCTCTCCTGCCCTCCTTCGCCGGTACGTTAGTGACAATCGGTTCGGCGGTTTGGTTGTCTCCCCCGAAAGTCGGAAGACGTTTCTTCACGATTTAGGGGTAGCCAGTTCCGACTATCTACGGTTTCGCGTTTCTCGATGCGGCTCGACAATCACGCTCGTGATGATCGATATGACATCTGCGCTGCCGCAGAACGAGTGCGAGCTCCTCGCAGGAGCGGAGAAGGAGATGACGAGCTTCTTCGTCGCCATCGCCAGACTCCACGGCGTAGCGCAAGCGCGAGTCGCAGCCGAAGATTGGCTGCAGTCGTTCGCGTTGCATAGCCAGCCGCGTGAATGCGATGCCGCGACATTTCGAAAGATAACGATCGCGACAGCCGCCAAGATCACAAGGCGGCTATCGCGTGAAGTCCGCAACGCTGTACCCACCCCCACACAGGAGAATGCCATGCGAGCAACTACGTCATTGAGAACGCGCGCAGTTCTGGCGTCGGACGCTGGCGTTCTCCTGCCCGCCTTTGCCGGCGACCCGCAAACGAGAACAAACCAGGTCAATGGAGAACCAACAATGTATCGGTCGACGGTAAGCCGTCACCTCCGTCTTGCCACTTGGTTCGCGGCCTGCGCTCTTGTCGTCGCCCTGACCGCAATCCGCGGCCAGGCCCAGAGCGGTAGGGACTCCACCACCGATAAGGAAATCGACATGACCCCAGCAACAGCAACGCAAGCGAGGTCCGTCGCGAGCTCAACCAACCCCGACGCGATCCGCCCGTTTCGTGTGAAGTTCCCGGAAACGGCGCTCACCGAGCTGCGCCGGCGCATCCAGGCGACCCAGTGGCCGGAGAAGGAGACCGTCACAGATGCCACACAGGGTGTACCGCTCGCGACGATGCAGGAGCTCGCGCGCCACTGGGCGACGGATTATGACTGGCGGAAGGCGGAAGCGAAGCTGAATGCCTTCCCGCAGTTCATTACCAAGATCGATGGGCTGGACATCCATTTCATGCACGTGCGCTCGAAACACAACCATGCGTTGCCGCTCGTCATCTCGCACGGCTGGCCCGGCTCGATCCTTGAGCAGGTCAAGCTCATCGAGCTGCTTACCGATCCGACCGCGCACGGCGGGAAAGCGGAAGACGCTTTCGACGTCGTCATCCCGTCCATGCCGGGCTACGGGTTCTCCGGAAAGCCGACAACGACCGGCTGGGGTCCCGAGCGCATGGCCCGTGCTTGGGCGGAGCTGATGAAGCGCCTCGGCTACACCCGCTACGTGGCGCAGGGCGGTGACTGGGGGGCGTTCGTCGTCGACTACATGGGTATACAAGCTCCCGCGGGATTGCTCGCCATCCACACCAACATGCCGGGCACGGTCCCTGCCGACATCGACAAGGCAGCCGTCACCGGTGCCCCACCTCCATCCGGTCTCTCAGCCGACGAGAGACATGCCTACGAGGGGCTCGCCTACACGTACAAGCACTTGGCCATTTATCAGATGATGGCGAGCCGGCCCCAGACTCTGTACGGGATCGCCGATTCTCCCGTCGGCCTCGCGGCGTATCTGCTCGATCACGGTGACGGTGGTGACGGTGGCAGCCAGCCTGCGGCTGCGGTTGTTGCAGCACTGCACCGCACCTCGAGCGCCACAGGCGAACTGACGCGTGACGAGATCCTCGACA
>CAZRND010000489.1:0-3591 GCA_964601345.1 uncultured Acidobacteriota bacterium
AGAAATGGAAGAGCTTAGTGTCGGTCAGCTTCATGCAGCGGTCGATTTCGGCGGGGTCCTGCACCATTTGCGCGAGGTGGTTGTGCAGTCCGGCCTTGAATCCCATTTCGCCCGCCGTTTCGCCGAGCCGGTTGTAGAACTTGCACATGGTCTCGAAGGCCGCGCGGTCAGGCCCGCGCCGGGGCGAGAAAACGACAAGGTGTTTCGCGGCGAAGCGCTGTAGGTATCGCATTGCCTCGCGGGCCCGCTCGAGCACCTGCGCGTGTTGCGCCGCGTCGTCCGCCGCGCCGTTGAACGAGATCGTGATGACTTGCAGGCCGCGCTTCGATACTTCGCGTTCCATCTGCTCGGCGGAAATGCCATAAGTCGTGAGGATCTGCGGAAACTGCGTCAACCGGATGCCGATGAATCCGGTGTCCTTCATGACGTCGAGAATGTCGGTGAACGGAACGCGCGGGAAGTAGTTCCAGAGGTTCGAGCCGAGCGCCCACTTGATCTTGCGGTTCGCCGGCAGCCGCCCGGCGGCGGCAGCGAGCGTGCTCGCGAGCGTCAGCAAACAGGTCCGGCGAGTCATGCGCGTATTATATGATGCTGTTGTCCGATGCGCCGGTCTCGTTTCCTCTTCTGGCTCGACGTGATCCTGTTGCTCTTCGTTCTGGCTCTGCAGGAGCCGAGGATCACCAGCCTGCCCGTTCACGAATGGGCGGGCATCGCGATTCTTGCCTTCCTCGCGGTGCACCTTCTGCTCAATTGGGGTTGGATCGTCGCGGCCCTGCGCCGTCCGGGCAAGAACGCTCTGCTGAACGGCCTGCTCTTTATCGCTATGGCGCTGGCCGCGTTCACCGGTGTGCTGATCTCGGAAGTAGTGAGCCAGGCGGTGGGATTCAAGCCCACGGACCTGAGCTTGTTTGACGACCTGCACAGCCTCTTTGCGAACACCGCCTTCGTGGTTGTCGGCGCTCACCTGGCGCTCAACTGGGATTGGATTACGAGCGTCTTCCCAACGCTCGGTCAAAAGAAGACCGAGCCCGGCACGCTCGGCATGGGCGAAGCCGGCGAGGTCGCCGCGCGTTCCCTATGGATCACGATCGCCGCGGCGGCGCTTTGCGTTGTGCTCTTCCTGCCCGTTCACTTCATCGCCACGGAAAAGCTGAAGCCGCACACTGAGCCGACGTTTCCGCGCCCCGACTTCAAGGGCGCGCCGCTCAACATCGCGGGCGATCTGCTCCTTGTGTTGGGCGCAGCCGTCGTGGGACGAAAGGTCCTAAAGTTCAGGCTGTGACGGCCGCCTGGCGCGCCAGGCCGGGGAACGAAGTTCCGTTGCCCCGGGCGCGCTCCAGGTTGTCCATGCTGCGAATGATCAGCCGCCGGCGCTGAATGAAGATCAATCCCTCTTTGCGCAGATGATTGAGCGTCGAGGAAGTTGTCTCGCGCGTCGAGCCGATCAGATGCGCGATCTCTTTCTGCGAGAGCTGCACGCGCAGAGCGAGACCCTCCGGAGCGGGCACGCCGTAGCGACGGCCGAGATCGATCAGCAACTCGACCAGGCGCCGGTGCACGCCGGCAAAGAGCACCCACTCGACGCGCGTCTCCATTTGACGGCGGCGTTCCCCCACCAGGCGCAGGAGGCGCAGGGCCAGCGACGGCTTGCGACCCACGAGCGCCAGAAATTGCTCGCGGCGCACGGAGCAGTAGACGGCGTCCTCCAGAGCCTCGGCGGCGTTCTGGCGGGATTCTTCTCCGGCCAGCGACGTCTCGCCGAAGATTTCTCCGGCCTCGATCAAGTTCAGAATCCACTCCTTGCCTTCCGGCGTGGACTTCGAAACCTTGATGCGTCCCGAACGCAGCAGGTAAATATGCTCGCTCGGATCGCCGGCCGTGTAGATGAAACCGCCGCGGGCCACGGTGTTCAGTTGAGCCAGGCGCTCCAGCTCGCGGAAATCGGCGTCGTCAAATTCGCTGAAAAGGGGAATGCGGTGCAGAAAGGCCAAGCGTCCTTCCATGCGATTCTCCAGATGCATACGCGAATGTTCTGTCATGGGATCCTCTACCCCATGAGTATCACTTCTCACTTATTGCGGATTTAAAAGATTGTCAACGATTGTTGGCGTCTGTAAAACAAAACTCCTGGAAGGGAACGCCGACGCGTTTTTGGAAGCGGCCGGCGAGCGACGGGATGTCGGCGTTGCCTTCGTCCTCGGTCATGCGCTCCACGCGGTGCATGGGATAGAACGCCTTCGAGATAGCGCCGCTGCCCGATTCTCCGGCCCCCGCTTGCCGCAGCAGCTCGTCGAACGAGTTCAGATCGATGCCGCGAATGGTGATCCCGGCGGCGGTGATCGCCAGCAATTCGCCCCAGATTTTTTCCTTCGGCGATTGCAAGCTGAGAATAACGATGCTGTTCGGCGTCATTGCGGCCTCCGCATTTTCTCGCGCAGCCCGGCGGCGCGCTGGAACTCCTCCTCGAGCGATCGCGTGCGCAGGTTCTCGCGCATGTGCTGGAGTTTCTGAATCAGCGCGTCGAGCGCGCCTTCGAGATTCTCGCTGTTGGTATGGCAAATGTCGCGCCATAGGCGATAGGAACTTTCCGCCAGGCGCGTCGTATCGCGCAGGCCGGAGCCGGAGAGCGACAGGTCCTCGGGATCGTCGAGGTTGTCGGCGATCGTCGCGGCGAGCGCCGTCGCGGCCATCTGCGGCAGGTGCGACGTCCAAGCGACAATTTGATCGTGCACCTCGGCATCGAGTACCACGATGCGCGCGCCGATCTTCCGGATCCAGTCCTGGAAGTCGCGCGCGGGCGCGGTCTCGAGTTGAGCGCGCTGCCAGGGCGCCAGGACCCAGGGCGCGCCTTTGAAAAGATCGGCGTCGGCCGCTTCGACGCCGGTCTTTTCCTTGCCGGCCAGCGGATGCCCGCCGACGAAGATCGGACCCTCGCCGTAAAGCTCGCGAGCGCGATCGACGATCGCGCTCTTCGTGCTTCCGGCGTCGGTGACGAGCGCCGTCGCCGGCACGCCTTTGCGAACGATTTCGAGTTGATCGAGGATAGTGAGGATCGGCGCGGCCATCAGGACGAGATCGGCGCCGGCCACCGCCGGCGCGATCTCCTCATGCGCCTCATCGATGGCTTTTCGCGCGATCGCTTTTTCGAGCGTGGCGCGCCGCGCCACGCCCGCGATCTTTCCCGTGAATCCGCGAGCCTTCAGCGCCAGCCCGAAACTTCCGCCGATCAAGCCGACGCCGATGATGGCGACGCGATTCATCCGATCTTCCGGCCCACGGCCGAGGCGATCATCCGCAGCTCGCCCATCAGCTTCTGGAACATGGGCAGGGTCAGCGCCTGCGCGCCGTCGCTAAGCGCTTTCTCCGGCTCGTGGTGCACTTCGATCATCAGGCCGTCGGCGCCCGCCGCCACGGCGGCGCGCGCCATGGGCGCCACCTTGTCGCGACGTCCGGTGCCGTGCGACGGATCGGCCAGGATCGGCAAGTGCGAGAGCTTGTGGATCACCGGGATCGCGGAAATGTCGAGCGTGTTGGGCGTGTAGCTTCCGAAGGTCCGGATGCCGCGCTCGCAAAGCGCCACGTTGTAGTTCC
>CAZRND010000490.1:0-3589 GCA_964601345.1 uncultured Acidobacteriota bacterium
GGCGTGTTGGGCGTTTCCTGGTCATCCTTCCACACGAACTTGCCGCCGGTGGAGGCGACGGAAGCCGGCCACCCGGTCCGGCCTAATCCCCACAGCGCAATGTCCATTTCGTGCACGCCCTGATTGCCGATGTCGCCGTTGCCGGTGTCCCAGAACCAGTGCCAGTTGTAATGGAAGCGATTCTCAGTGTACGGCTTCAGCGGCGCGGGACCGGTCCACAGATCATAATGGACGCCGGAGGGTACGGGCGCCTGCGGCTTCTTGCCGATGGTGTCGCGCCACTTGAAGCACAGGCCGCGAGCCATGTAGACATCGCCGATCACGCCTTCCTGCATCTTCTGCATCGCTTCGCGGATCGCGGGCGCCGAGCGGGAGTTGCTGCCGTGCACGATGACCTGCTTGTTGTATTTCTTGGAGGCAGCGACGAGCTGCTTGCCTTCCCAGGCGTTATGCGAGCAGGGCTTTTCGCAGTAGACGTCTTTGCCCGCTTGCAGCGCGTGGATCGCGATCAGCGAGTGCCAGTGGTTCGGAGTGGCGATCGAGATGGCGTCGATTTCCTTGTTCTCGAGCAGCTTCTTGTAGTCCGTATAGGTGACTGGCTTCGGCTTGCCGGCCTTGTCGATCTCGGCGAGACGCTGGGCGATGATGTTCTCGTCCACGTCGCAGATCGCCGCGACCTCGACGTTCTCTAGCCTCTGAAATTGGCGAATGTGCGCGTTGCCCTGGCCGCGGATTCCGACGCAAGCAACGCGGACGCGGTCGTTGGCTCCAAAGACGCTCGCAGGGTTGGTGATCATAGTGACGCCGCCGAGAGCGGCGCCGGCCTTCACAAAGTTACGACGATTCATAAGGATTCCCCTTTCGCTCACTCGGCAGCATTATACTCCTTTGGTAACGTTTTCCAATTAAAAAGCAGATGGCCGCCGACCGCCGACTGATCGTCAACGCCGATGACTTCGGACTCACCCGAGGCGTCAACGAAGGCATCGTGGAGGCGCATCTGAAGGGCATCCTGACGGCGACGACCGTCATGGCCCGTGGTCCGGCGTTCGCACACGCCGTTGCCTTGGCGAAGCGCACGCCCACGCTCGACGTGGGCGTGCATCTGGTGCTGTGGCCCGACGAAAAGCTGCCGCGCAAGCTGCCCGCGTTCTTGGGGCAGGCGGCGCGCTTGCGCGCGGCCGAGATCGAGGCGATCTTCGCCGAGCAGGTCGAGATCGTCGAGGCGGCGGGCATCCGCCCGACGCATCTCGACACGCACAAGCACACGCACCTGCTGCCGCACGTGATGCGCGCCGTCGCCGCCGTCGCGCGGCGATTCGCGATCACGTGGGTGCGGCGCGGCATCGTATCGCATGGCTGCCGGCACGTCGACCACTTCCGAGGGATCCGGCTCACCGGCAAGCTCAATCGCGAATCGCTCGCCCGCTTCCTGCAGCGCCTTCCAACAGGCGTGACGGAATTAATGTGCCATCCAGGACGCTACGACAACGATCTGGAACTCGCGCCAACGCGTTTGAAGCGCGAACGGCAAATTGAGCTTGAGGCGCTGACCGATCCCGCAGTGTGCAAGCTTGCGAAGACGATACAGATGGTATCGTTCCGAGATCTGTAGGCTGCCAATATTGTTGGCATATCGACGTGCAATTATTGAAGAAAATAAATCGATTGTTGACAGGGCTTTTCCGCGGGCCGTATATTTGGTCTGCGTCCCCCCAAGCAGAATCTGAGGTGCGGTGTGGCTCGATGACCGGCGTTAAGAGGAGCGCATTCGTCGCGGCTCTCATTTTGGGGGCGGTGTCGGCCTACGCCCAAAACATTATTGTTACGTCCGCGGGAACCGGGTTTGCCGGCTACTCGGGAGACGGCGGTATGGCGGTGCTTGCCGCCCTCAACATTCCGCAAGGATTGGCTTTCGATTCATCGGGTAATTTGTACGTAGCAGACTCCTCTAATAACCGCGTTCGCAAAATCGGCACGAGCGGCATCATCACCACCGTGGCTGGCGGAGGAGTCAACTCGGGCAACGGCGGCCCTGCCATCCAGGCTCAACTCAACGGACCGCGCGGCTTAGCCATCGATGCCTCCGGCAATCTCTACATTTCCGAAGTTTACGGCCAACGAATCCGCAAGGTGGATTCATCGGGAATCATCACCACTTACGCAGGGATCGGAACACCAGGCTTTTCGGGAGATGGCGGCCCTGCTACGGCTGCCATGCTGACCAGCCCGATGAGCATTGCGGTCGGGCCGGGAGGGGCGCTTTTCGTCGCCGATTTCGGCAACAATCGGATCCGCAAAATTGACAGCGCCGGCATCATCACCACGGTTGCTGGAACGGGAGTCAATAGCTTTTCCGGGGATGGCGGTCCAGCTGCAGACGCCACATTCTCCAATCCCACGGGAATTGCCTTTGATGCCGCCGGCCTTCTTTACATCGTCGACAGCTACAACAATAGGATTCGGAGAATCGACAGCGGCGGGAATATCGCTACCGTAGCAGGCGGCGGCAACTGTTGCACTCCGGGTGATGGAGGTCCCGCCACCAGCGCCTATTTGCATTTCCCGACGGCAGTTGTGTTTGACAGCTCCGGCAATCTCTACATCGCCGATACAAACAACGGGCGGATCCGCATGGTAAGCGCCGGAGGGACCATCGCCACAGTGGCTGGGACCGGCGTTGCGGGCTTCTCCGGAGACGGAGGCCTAGCAGCCAACGCCCTCGTAAACGGCCCTACCTATTTGGCGATCGATGTGGCCGGAAACCTTTACGTCGCCGACTCCGGCAATCACCGCATCCGAAAAATCCTGCCGCCACCATCCAGTAATCCAGTTCCAACCTTAAGCTTTACTGTCCCTTCCGGCGCCGGTGTCGGTGGACCCTCCCTTACTCTCACGGTTTATGGTGCGAACTTTGTACCGGGCGCGACCGTGCGCTGGAATGGCACCGACCGAGTCACGACATTCGTGAACGCGAGCCAGTTGAATGCGGCGATCCCGGCTTCTGACCTGACCTCGGCTGGACCGGTCACGATCACCGTCTTCAACCCCCTGCTTGGCGGGGGCGGAGGCTCGTCCGGCGCTGTTACGCTCACAGTCTATACGCTCGTTGCTCCTACCGCGCTGATCACGACCTTTGCCGGGAACGGCTTTGCCGGTTATTCCGGCGACGGCGGTGCCGCTCTCCTTGCAACCTTCTATCGCCCTCAGGGACTGGCGCTGGACGGAGCGGGGAATTTGTTTGTAGCAGATTCCCAAAACAACCGGGTACGCAAAATCAGCGCTGCGGGCGTGGTCAGCACCATCGCGGGCACCGGTGCCTCCGGCTACTTCGGCAATGGTGTAGCAGCTACGGCGGCGCAACTATATAACCCCACCGGCCTGGCATTGGATGGAACCGGGAACCTGTTCATCGCGGATACCTCGAACCACGCCGTGCGCAAAGTGGCCCCGAACGGTACGATTACAACAGTGGCAGGAACCGGGACGTCGAGCGGCTTCTCCGGCGACGGAGGTCCGGGAACGAACGCGAAATTGTATCGTCCGACCGGTTTGGCCTTCGATGCCGCCGGGAACATGTACATTGCCG
>CAZRND010000491.1:0-331 GCA_964601345.1 uncultured Acidobacteriota bacterium
CCGTCGCGCGTCATTCCGGTGAGTATCTTGGCGTACGGCTCGACCTCGCGGATGTACCAGAGACGCGTCACCAGGATGCCGCGTTCGGTGGACGCGATCATTTGTTCCGACGTCGCTGCGCCGCCCTCGACGACAATGTTCATGGGCGCCTCGCCCATCTCGTTCGGCAGCGGAAAGCCGTGGCCGGTGGGGCGCGTTTTCGCCTGCTTCGCACTCTGACGCGCCTACACCAGGTTCTTTGCCACGCCCTTGTCCACGAGCAGGACCTTCTTCCGTCCCACGCCTTCCCCGTCGGAGGGCCGGCCCGTGTGGAGGGTCTTCTCTGCGTCGT
>CAZRND010000491.1:341-3589 GCA_964601345.1 uncultured Acidobacteriota bacterium
GAAGGGCGCGCCGCTCTGGAGCGGATGCTCGACGTCGTCCCAGATGGTGATGTTCTCGCCGAAGAGCTTCGTGCCGATGCGTCCCGTCAGGAAGCTGCGCTGATCGGCCACGGACAATCCGCCGAAATCGTAGAAGAGGAAGCCGAGCAGGTCGAGCACCGCGGAGGGCTCCAGGATCACGGTGTACTTTCCCGGCGCCGCTTCGACCGGATCCATGCTGTCCACCGACTTCCGTGCAGCGCGTTCCGCCAGCTCCTGAATGTTCAGGTTCGAGGCGTCTGGCGAATTGGCCTTCGCCCATCCCGAGCTGTTGCCGCCCATCGCGGTCATGGAGAACTCCGCGTGCGTATCGCGATACCAGACCGCGAGGCCGCGCGAGTTGAGCACGGCTTGCGTCGTTTCTCCCGTGGCGTAGATGCCCGCCGCCGTCTGGCCGAGCTTTTCCGCGATCCGCACGGCTGCACCGACCTTGGCGGCGCGCTCGGCCGGACCCAGGGCCGCGGTCGCGTCCGAGTAACGATTCACGCGCGGGCACTCCTCCGGCGCGGGCATAGGCAACAAGTCGGGCTCGGGCTTCCGGCTCCGCGCCAAAGATGACGACTCCGCCACAACGCGACGGAGCGAGTCATCGTCGAACTTGTTGGTCGTGGCGCGCGCGGTGCGCCCTCCGAATACCGTGCGCACCGAGAGATAGCGTGTCTCGTCGGCGACGTTTTGATGAATAATGTTATTAGCGAACCGCGTCAGGGCGTTCTTGCCGCCCCCGATCATGATCTCGGTCTCGTCCGCCTCGCTATAGCGCAGGACGCGTTCGAAGATCTCCCGGCACTGTTCCTGGGAAAACATCACTCTTGTCCGAAAGCTCCTCCCACCTTCACCTTTCGGAATCGCGCGGGACTCGCGCCGTGTCCGGTGCCCATGACCTGCTGGGGCTGGCCCTTGCCGCAATTCGGCGTGCCCCACAGCGTCCAGTGGTCGCGATTGCACACCGCGTCGCAGGAGTTCCAGAAATCCGTCGTAATTCCGCTGTAGCTGGGGTTCTTCAGCAGGCGGACTTTCTTGCCATTCTTGATTTCCCACGCTGCTTCGCATCCGAACTGGAAGTTGTAGCGCTTGTCGTCGATCGACCAACTGCGATTCGTCTCGAAGTACAAGCCGCGATCGGTCGAATCGAAGAGATCGTTCAGCTTCCAATCGCCGGGAAGGATGCTGATGTTCGTCATGCGAATGAGCGGAATCCGGTTCCATCCATCGGCCCGCATGCAGCCGTTCGAGCGATTCTCGCCGACGGCCGAAGCCGTCTCGCGCGACGTGATGTATCCGGTAAAGAGCCCGTCTTTGATGATGTTCGTGCACTGCGCCGGAACGCCTTCGTCGTCGTAGGCGAAGGTACCGAGACCGGGGCCGTGCGCGAGACGCGCGTCCGCAACCACGTTGACGATCTCGGAGCCGTAGCGCAGTTTGCGAAGCTTTTCGAGCGTCAGAAAACTCATGCCGGCGAAGTTGGCCTCGGTCCCCAGCACGCGGTCGAGCTCGATCGGATGTCCGATCGATTCATGAATCTGCAGGCCAAGTTGGGAGCTGTCGAGAATAATGTCCCACACGCCTTCAGGACATTGGTCGGCCTTGAGGAGCGCCACAGCCTCCTCGCCCACTCGCTGGGCGTTCTCCACCAGGCGCATCTCTTCGATGACCTCGTAGCCGCGCGACTGGAATTGCCCGCCGAAGGAATTGGGATAGGAACGCTTCTGAATCTCCTGCCCGGCAAAAGCCAGTGCGGTATAACCGCCGCCGGTGAGATAGCGCGTCTGATGAATCCGCGAACCGATGCTGCTGCGGAAGAGCTGCTCGATCCGCCGGAAATGCAGAGCCGCCTCGGCCAGGGTCACGCCCGGGACGCGACGCAACTCGGCGTCGGTGCGCAGCAGCAGGTCGAGGTTGTCTTCAATCGACGTGGAGAACGGATCGCGTTCGATCGGCGAGGACCATTGATCTTCGATCTTCTGCTCCGGCGCAAGGCGCACGTCATGCTTCTTCACCGTGGCCGAGGCGCGGGCGATCTCGACCGCATGGCTCGCCGCGGCTTCGATGCCCTCGCGCGTCAAATTGTCGGTGGAAGAAAAACCCCAAGCGCCCGCGGCGATTACCCGGATGCCGATGCCAAGTGACTCGGTTACCGATACCTGCCCGACCTGACCGTTCTTGGTGGAAATGAGACGCTCGCGATTGTCAATGACGCGCGCGTCGGCGTATGTGGCGCCGAGCATTTCCGCCCGGTCCAAGGCCCAATTGGCGAAGCTGTCCGTTTATGTTCCTTCGGCCCAGGAGGCCAGGTACTCTTCCTGCTCAGGACTGAGGCGGTCGATCTTGATGCCCATGGCTTCCAGCTTCATCCGCGCGACACTGCGGTCGATCGGCTCGGGCACGGCGTATACTTTCCTCTCCATCTGCTTGTGGTTCTTCAGCAGGTGTTCGACGGAAAGCGCTTGGTTCGCGAAGCTCATGTCCATCACCGAAGCGGGATGCCCTTCGGCCGACGCCAAGTTGATGAGCCTTCCTTCGCCGAGCACGTAGATCTTGCGCCCGTCACGCATGGCGTATTCCTCCACCATGGGCTTGGTGACGCGCTTGCTCGAGTCAAGCTTGGCCAGCGCCGGAAGGTCGATCTCGACGTTGAAGTGGCCGGAGTTGCAGACCACCGCGCCGTCCTTCATGTGCTCGAAGTGATCGCGGACCAAAACGTTCTTGTTGCCGGTTACGGTGATAAAGATGTCGCCGATGCGCGAGGCCTGCCCCATGGACATGACGCGGTAGCCGTCCATCAGAGCCTCGATCGCGCGCGTGGGATTGACCTCGGTCACGATCACGCTGGCTCCCAGGCCGCGCGCCCGCAGGGCAACGCCCTTGCCGCCCCAGCCGTATCCCGCCACGACGACGTTCGATCCGGCGAGCAACAGATTCGTCGCCCGGATCCCGCCTTACAGCCTGGCTTGTCCCGTGCCGTATCGGTTGTCCAAACCGTTCTGACTGCAGGCCTATACACACGCATAGTTCAGGTCTGGGCTAATTCGTCCTTTTATAGGCTCACGACAAAGTCGGTCGTGAATGATCGACGCCGGACAAGCCACGCTGAGCGACATTCACGAGCGCCGTGGCCAAGCGATATTCCATGGAGGATCCAATGATGTTTACCGGAGCCTTTCGAACTTTTCCATCTTGGTTCATCCGGCTGGCTTTCGTCATTGGTT
>CAZRND010000492.1:0-3585 GCA_964601345.1 uncultured Acidobacteriota bacterium
GCGAGTCGGTTATCCGTGCCTCTACTGGCACTTCGTCGATATTGTCTGGATTTTCCTCTTTCCCTTACTCTTTCTGCTGGGGGGGAAGGTCACCTAATGTCGGAAACAGCCCATTCCCACGCAGTCCCTCTGCGGGTCTACATCCTGGTGTTTGGCGCCCTGATGATCCTGACGGGCGCTACCGTTGGCGCTGCGTATATCGACCTGGGCGCGCTCAATGTGCTCGTCGCGCTGACCATCGCCGTCTGCAAGGGCACGCTGGTGGTGCTCTTCTTCATGCACGTGTATTACAGCGACAAACTGGTCAAGGTCGTCGCCGCCGCGGGCTTCCTGTGGATGATTATCTTCCTGGTGCTGACGTTGGCCGATTTCCTCACTCGCGAGTGGATTGCGTCGCCCCAAGGCTGGTAGAAGCGGCGCCGAGGATGCGGCGGCTGCTTCGTTCCTGAATGAAAACCACCGCTCTCAGGTTTTCGCTCTTCCAATTCCTATCAACCGGGATCACGGGCTCGGCTGAAAATGACGCCGCTTTCACCGCCCCGAGCACGACCAGCCGCCTCACGACGCCGGCATGCTTCATGACGCGCCCGGCGTTTTCACCGCGCGAGACGTTCGAGGCCAGATCACTCTCGGTGATGGCCAGGAGCACGTCGGCCGCTTCGCAGCCGGGCACGTTTTCGACGTGAACTTGGAGATGCCCGCCGTTCCGGGCGATCTGCACGGTAGCTTTGGCCGAGCGCACGGCCTGGGCGATCGCCGAAGCCGCCTTGACGCTGTTGCCGCCGTTGAATTCCATACGGCCATCGACCACCATCTGCGGCGTGTAGACCGTTTCCAGCCCGAGGGCCTGCGAATATTTCTGCTGGCGCTGCGTAAACTCGGCGGACGAAAAAACGTCCTTCCAGCCAAGCTGATTCCAGTAATCGACGTGTTCACCTAGGCAGATAATCTCCGCACCGGGCACGGGTTGCGTCCTTTCCAGTTGAATGAGTAGAGCATCTGCCGGAGGACAGCTTGAGCACCCTTCCGATGTGAAGAGTTCAACGATCACCGGTGTACGAACCACCAAAAGAAGCGCCAGAACCAGAAGCATCTTTCCAGTTTACATAATTTTCTGCACCCGGCGGACTCTGTCTTGCGTACATGGACTGTGATGGCCACGCTCCTGCTTGCGTTCCTGCTCCAGTTGCCCGCGGTGGAGACGATCATGTCCCGCGTGGCCGAGAATCAGACTCGGGCGGAGGAAGGCCGGAACCAGTGGATCTACCAGCAATCCGTGCTCGTACGGATGCATCGCAGCAACGGCAAGCTGGCCCGCGAGGAAGCCAGCGACTTCCTGGTAACGCCCACGGCCCAGGGCACCGAGAAACAGCGCTTGCGCTTCTCCGGCAAGTACGAGCAGAAGGGCCAGTATCACGAGTATTCGGCTCCCCACCACGAGTACAAGGAGATCGACGTCGACGCCGACCTGATCAGCGACATCGCCGACGACTTGACCAACGAAAAGCGTTCCAAAGACGGAGTGGCCAACGAGCTGTTTCCGCTGACCCCCAAGCAACAGCAGCGATATGTCTTCCATCTCAAAGGCAAGGAAGACTATCGCGGCAGCGAGGTGTATCGCGTCACCTTCACGCCCAAGCCGGGGAAAGACGGAATCTGGAAGGGCGAAGCGTTGATCGATGCGCAGGAATTCCAGCCGCTGATGGTCACCACATCCTTGGGGCAGAAGATTCCCCTGCTGGTCAAGACATTGCTTGGAACCGATGTGCATCACGTCGGGTTCAAGGTCACCTACAAGAAGCTCGGCGACGGCGTGTGGTTTCCGGCAACCTACGGTGGCGAGTTCTACGTGCGGGCTCTGTTCCTCTACAAACGAACGATCTCTCTCTCGTTGAACAACAGCGAGTTCAAGAAGACCGACGTGGATACAAAGATCACTTTCGAGAAGCAGTGACCTGGTCTTGTTTTATCTGTGTTGATCTGTGTGCATCTGTGGTTGAATGTTTTTCGGAGGACATTCACCATGGATCGCAGGGAATTTCTCGCCGGAGCCGCGGCGCTGGCCGCGACCGCAACCCAGGCCACGGGCCAGCCGGCTAAATCGCAATACTTCGAGCTGCGCTATTACCGCTTCAACCAGGGCGACCAGGGACGCCGTCTCAACGACTTCGCGTCAAAGGCCATGTTGCCGCTGATGAAGAAGAACGGTTTCGGCCCAACCGGATTCTTCAACGTGGTGATCGGCCCGACTCCGATGATGATCGGTTTGCTCTCCTACGCCAGCATGGCCGAGCGCGAGGCCGCGTGGAAGCGGCTGGGCAGCGATCCGGATTTCGGCAAGGCCGTCGACGCGCTCGAGGCCGATGCCCTGCCTCCCTTCGAGCGGGCGGAGAGCGTCTTGCTGCGGGCCGCGCCCTATTCGCCCGAGCCGCAGGTCTTCGTCGAGGCCAAGCGTCCGGCACGCTACTTCGAGCTGCGCACCTATGAATCGGACACCGAGAAGCGGCTCCGTGCGCTCCACGCCAGGTTCCAGGATCACACCGTCAAGCTCTTCGCCAAGCACGGACTGGGGCAGGTTTTCTACGGCGAAGCGGTGATCGGCAGCGGCATGCCCTGCTTGACGTACATGCTGGTCTTCGAAACCTGGGCGGCGCGCGAAAAGGCCTGGGCCGACTTCGGCGCCGATCCGGATTGGACCAAGGCGCGCGAGGCGTCGTTAAAAGACGGGCAGGTGGTCAGCCGCATCACGAGCTGGTTGATGCGTCCCACGGCGTATTCCCCGATTCAGTGACCGTTATGCGAAAACTCATCCTGGTTCTTTTGACGCTCTCGGCCGGCTTGCACGCCGCTACCATCGCGGAAAAAACCGCGGGCATGGACAGAGTCCCGGGCTACTTCACCTACTACTGGGACGCGAAGGCCGGCAAAATCTGGCTGGAGATCGATCGCTGGAACGCGGAGTTCCTTTACATCACCTCGCTTGCCGCCGGCGTGGGATCGAACGACATCGGCCTCGACCGCGGGCAACTCAGCGGCGATCGCGTCGTTAAGTTCACGCGGAGCGGGCCGAAGGTGTTGCTGGTCCATGTCAATTATGGATTCCGCGCGCTGAGTCCGAACGCCGACGAGCGTAAGGCGGTGGAAGACGCCTTTGCGCAATCGGTCCTCTGGGGCTTCGAGTCGGCCGCAGAGGATGGGAATCGTGTCCTGGTGGACGCGAGCGCCTTCTTCCTGCGCGACGCGCACGAAGTGGTGGGCGCGATGAAGCGATCCAACCAGGGCACGTTCCGTCCCGATCCTTCGCGCTCGGCGTTCTTCCTGCAGCAGACCAAGAATTTTCCGCAGAACACCGAGATCGAAGCCACGCTGACGTTCACCAGCGATGATCCCGGCCTGTTTGTGCGGCAGGTCACGCCGACACCGGGCGCGGTGACGGTGCGCGAGCATCACTCCTTCGTGCAGCTTCCCGACGCCAACTACCAGACGCGCGCCTACGATCCGCGCGCCGGATTCTTCGGCATCAGCTTCATGGACTTCGCCACGCCCATCGGCGACAACATCGTGAAGCGATTCATCGCCCGCCAC
>CAZRND010000493.1:0-3579 GCA_964601345.1 uncultured Acidobacteriota bacterium
CCACGGAAAAGAGCGTTCAGGCGTGGCTGGAGCAGACGCCCGCGAAATTTTTCTCTGCCCCAAGGTTCACCGGCAAGTTACCCATCAATACCGGTTGAAGCCGGAGGCGCTGCCGCCGCTGCAGTTCTTTCTGGAGCAACTCTCGCCGCTCGGCCCGGCCGGACGGCTCGGCCCGATCCTCATCCAGCTGCCGCCGAACTTTCGCCGGGACGACGAGCGGCTGGATCTGTTTCTCGACCGGCTTCCTGGCGCGGCGCGCTGGGCGGTCGAGTTCCGTCATGAATCCTGGAAGACGGCCGAGGTGGAGGCAATCCTGAGCAAGCACGGCGTTGCCTGGGTCGCCGCGGACACGGACGAGGCGCCGGCCGAACGCCGCCACACCGCCGCCTTCTGCTATGCGCGGCTCCGCCGCAGCGCCTACGATGACGCTCAATTGCGCGACTGGGCGGCCTGGTTCGGCGAGGCGTCCGGGCGAGGCCGCGACTCGTTCGCGTTCTTCAAACACGAAGACGAAGGCTCGCCCTGGGTCTTTGCCGACAGCCTCCGCGCGCTGCTGTAAGTGGGGTCAGAGTCCACTTTCTCTCTGCTTCTTGGGCCGACCCATCGGAATTGGCCGCACACGGTGATTAATAAGTGCCGCGACCTTGGCTTGGAACTGTGCATCGCCCAATGCCCAGGCTTTATTTGTGGCGTGCCGAATCGTCTCGATAGGAAGGTCCTGTTCGGGATGTGTGAACATTTCCCGATAGGACCGTTGTCGTTCTTCAGGCGTTGAGCCTAACGCAATATATTCGGCATGATGCTCGATCAATTCGTTCGCTTCGCCGTGAGCGTGGATGCGATAGCTTGACCAACGATAATCATCAGGCTGTGCCACCATGCCGGCTCGTACGGGATTGAGTTCAATATAGCGGTAGCAGCACAGCAAGTATGGGGCGCTATCAATGACCGTTGATTTGTACCGGCCTTCCCAAAGAGTTCCGGTTCGGCGATAGGTATCGTTGAAATAACGAACATACCGCCGTCCCACCGATTGCAAGATTCTCGCAAGACTTTCGGATCGCCGTGGTGTCAGCACCATGTGCACATGATTGGTCATGAGCACGTAGGCATGAAGTGCTGCGTCATAACGGTGCATTGCGTCGCGCATGCAGTCCAGGTAGCATGTGTAGTCCTTATCGGAAATGAAAATAGGGCAGCGGTTGTTTCCGCGTTGAATAACGTGCTGGGGATAGTCTGGAAGACAGTACCGAGGCAGCCTGGCCATGCTTCTTAAGACACTGCGACTGGATCAAAGGTATAAAAAGTGGACTCTGACCCGGCTTCTCCTCTTGAACTAAGCAAGACGGAAAGAATGAAACGGACGCTTCTGATATTACTGCTTATCATCCCGGCAGCTTTATTTGCGGCATCGGCAACGCAGAAGTATCCCCCATATCCGGATGTCTGGGGATATGAACTGCCGGGTGCGATGCCCAATCTATATAAGAAGCCGGATGGAGAGATAGTCGTGGCATATTCCAAAAGGGTATGGAATGCGGATGGTGATATCAAATTATCATTTGCTGCCCTTGAATTTTTTTCAGGAAAAAAATGGGATTTACATGGCGGTGAGTTGAATGCGTTAAGCGATCAATATGAAAAATACAAACTTTCTTCCGCAATTACTTTCTCCGATGGGAGCGTGATCAAGCAAGAATCTGAGGGGCATGTGAAATGTTTTGTGGCCTTTGCTTTCGCCTTGGTCAAGAGAGACAAGGCTGGGAAGCTTATTGCGAACAAAACCTTGGTGCACATTCCAGACAAACCAAGAACTTTCGAAATTGGCCCAGAAATGTGTCGGGATGGAGAAGGAAAAGACTCATTCAAGGAAACTGTCGAGACGATCTACAGCTATCTTGTGCCGCTAGAGGACGAAACATTTTTGGTATATGACCGTTCCCTGAACTTTGTTCTTCGGGTTGATAAAGACTTAAACCTGTACTACAAGCCATACGGCCGATTTTTTCTTATCGATCGGGACATCATCAAAAAGCTAACGGCGAGAAAGGCTGAAGCTGATAAGGTTCAAGCGGTCTACAAGCACGTCACCGCTCTGAAAGAAAGATAATTGGGGTCAGAGTCCCTTTTCCTGCAAGAACGCATAAGTGGACTCTGACCCCGCTTCTTGTTAGCATCCGCCTGATGACGATTTTATGGGTGGTCGTAGCTGCGCTCTGTGCGATTGCCTTCGGCGTCGTTACCGGCGTCTTCAATCCCGGGGAAAAGGTCAACGCGCTCTGGCTGGTCGTCGCGGCGGCCTGCTTCTACGTGCTCGCGTACCGGTTCTACGGCCGGTTCCTCGCGCGGCGCGTGGCGGAGCTGGACGACCGCCGCGTCACGCCTGCGCATCGGCTCAACGACGGCGCCAACTTCCATCCGACCAACCGTTGGGTGCTCTTCGGCCATCACTTCGCCGCGATCGCCGGCGCCGGCCCGCTGCTCGGCCCGGTCCTGGCCGCGCAGTTCGGGTTCCTGCCCGGCTTTCTCTGGCTCGTCGCCGGGGCGGTGCTCGCCGGCGCCGTTCAGGACTTCATCATCCTCGTCGCCTCCATGCGGCGCAACGGCCGGTCGCTGCCGCAGATCGCGCGGGACGAGATCGGCGCGGTCACCGGCACCGCGACCGCCGTCGCCGTCCTCTTCATCGTCGTCGTGGCGCTGGCCGGCCTGGGCCTCGCGGTCGTCAACGCGCTGTTCCATAACCCCTGGGGGACGTTCACGCTCGCGATGACCATACCCATCGGCTTCATCATGGGTTTTTATCTCCAGAAGTGGCGCCCCGGCCAGGTGGGCGAAGTCTCGGCGATCGGCGTGGCGTTGCTGGTAGCGGCTGTCGTGGGCGGCCGCGCCGTCGCGCAATCCGCCGCCGCGCCGTGGTTCGACCTCGAGCGCCACACGCTCGTCTGGCTGCTCGCCGCCTATGGCTTTCTCGCCTCCGTGCTGCCGGTCTGGATGCTGCTCGTTCCGCGCGATTATCTCTCCAGCTTCATGAAGGTCGGCGTGGTCGCGCTGCTGGCCGTCGGCGTGGTCGTGATGGCGCCCGTGGTCGAGATGCCGCGGGTGACGGGGTTCATCGCCGGCGGCGGGCCGATCATTCCGGGGCCGATCTTTCCGTTCGTGTTCATCACGATCGCCTGCGGCGCGATCTCGGGCTTCCACGCGCTCGTGTCCTCGGGGACGACGCCGAAGATGATCGACCGCGAGTCGCAGGCAATCGTGGGCTACGGCGCCATGCTGCTGGAAAGTTTCGTGGGCGTGATCGCGCTGATCGCGGCGTCGATCCTCGCGCCGGGCGATTACTTCGCGATCAACACGAAGCTGTCCGCCGACGCGCTGGGCGCGCTCGGTTACCCCGTGGCGCACATCCAGGAGCTGTCCCGGCTGGTGGAGCAAGAGATCATGGGACGGCCCGGCGGCGCGGTCTCGCTCGCCGTCGGCATGGCGGCGATTTTTTCGGCCCTGCCCGGCATGGCCGGGCTGATGGCGTACTGGTTCCACTTCGCGCTGCTGTTCCGGGGTCCCTTCATCCTTGCCGCCATC
>CAZRND010000494.1:0-3576 GCA_964601345.1 uncultured Acidobacteriota bacterium
GATTTTCTTTTGCGCACCACCGAGAAGGCCGTCCGCTTCGCCGTAAGCTTGGGCATGCCGGTGATGTTCGTCACCGAGGACACGACTCGGACCGATCCGGAGACGATCCGCAAGGTCTACACCTGCGCCATCGAGTGCGGCGCGCGCGCCATCGTCGTTTGCGACACGACCGGCCACGCCACTCCGCAGGGCGCGGCGAGCCTGGTGCGGTTTGTCATCGAGGACGTGATCAAGCCGAGCGGCGCAAAGATTCGCCTGGACTGGCACGGGCACCGCGACCGCGGCCTCGGGCTGATCAACGCGCTGTCGGCTGCCGCGGCCGGCGCCGATTGCGTCCACGCCACGGGACTCGGCATCGGCGAGCGATCCGGTAATACCGAGATGGACCTGATGCTCGTGAACCTGCGCCTGATGGGCGTGATCCACCGCGACCTGACGCGGCTGAAGGAATACTGCACGGCGATCGCGAAGGCGCTGGGCGAGCCGATCCCGGCAAATTATCCCGTGGTCGGCACGGATGCCTTTCGCACTGCCACCGGCGTTCATGCCGCGGCGATCGTCAAGGCGTTTCACAAACAGGACGAAGCGCTGGCGAACGTGGTTTACTCTGGCGTGCCGGCGAACCTGTTCGGGTCCGAGCAAGTGATCGAGATCGGCCCGATGTCCGGCCACTCCAATATTCAGTATTGGTGCGAGAAGCGCGGCCTGCCCTACAACGATCAAATCAGCCAGCGCATCTTCGCCCGCGCCAAGGCCTCGAACCGCGTTCTTACAGAGGCGGAAATCCGCGAAGCGATGGGAACGTTTTTTTAGTGCTTGTCGGGGGCAAGTCGGCTATGCTGCTCCCTTGAAACTATGGTTGGTAGTTGGGGGGTGGCGTCCCCAGCGGGATTCGAACCCGCGTTGCCGCCGTGAAAGGGCGATGTCCTAGGCCTCTGGACGATGGGGACGGGACTTACCATCATAGCGGGCGCCGGAGGCAGCCGTCAAAATAAAACGTGTTGCTTTCTGAAACAAAAAGTATGATAAATGTTCTGGATGGTCTCCAAGCGTTTCATCGCGAAGTACTTTGCAAGAAAAGGGTTTGCAGGTATAATGACTTCTTTACATAAGGGGCTTGCGACTGCTCGCGACGCCGCAGGCTTTTGTTGTCAACTATGAAGAAGATCCTGTTGCTGAAACCACGCGGCTTCTGCGCCGGAGTGGTGCGAGCCATCGATATCGTCAACATAGCCCTGGACACTTTTGGGAAGCCGCTCTACGTCCGCAAGGAAATCGTGCATAATCGCCACGTGGTGGATGAGCTGACCGCCCGGGGCGCTATCTTCGTGGAAGAACTGACGGAAGTGCCGCACGGCTCGCGGGTGATCTTTAGCGCTCACGGTGTTTCGCCGGCCGTTCGCGAAGAGGCCAGCCTCCGCAAGCTGAAAGTCATAGACGCCACCTGCCCGCTCGTGACCAAGGTCCATCTCGAGGCCGTCAAGTTCGCCCGCGACAGCTACACCATCGTGCTGATCGGGCACAAGGACCACGACGAAGTTTCGGGCACGTTGGGTGAAGCGCCCGGCCGCACGGTTCTGGTCAGCTCCGAAGAAGACGTCGACAACCTGGTGGTGGAAGACCCGCAGCGCGTGGCCTACTTGACGCAGACCACGCTGAGTCTGGACGAGACGAGCGGGATCATCGCCCGCTTGCGGCAGCGCTTCCCGGCCATCGAAGGCCCGCATTCCCAAGACATTTGCTATGCAACCGAGAACCGGCAATTGGCCGTCAAAGGAGTGATAGCGAATAGCGACCTCCTTCTGGTGGTGGGATCGGCCAACAGCTCGAATTCGAACCGCCTGGTTGAAGTGGCGCGTCACGCCGGTTTGGCGGCCCATTTGATCGAGGACTGGACTTCGATCCAGCCGCAGTGGCTGGCGGGCGCGCAAACGGTCTCCGTGACGGCGGGAGCTTCCGCTCCCGAACATCTGGTGCAGCAGGTAATTTCTCACTTGCAAAAGCAGGAAGGTTTTGGCGCTGTTCAAGAAGTAGAGGTGATTGAAGAGGATGTGCGTTTTGCGCTCCCGCCGGAGTTGATGGTTAAGCCGGCCGGGTCCGCTGAGAAGCTGATGACACTATGAACCCAGTCAACCGCCTGGCAGAACCGGCGGGGCACGTTGTTTCCCCCCACAACGGCAACGGGGCAAACGGCGCCTCTGCGCATCTTGGCATAGCGGAAAAATTCACCTCTGGGCTCGCTGCGGCCGTTCGCTCGCCTCTCCTGGCAGCGCGCGATTTCCTGATGGGCTTGCAGACGCCGGAGGGCTACTGGGTGGGCGAGCTCGAAGCCGACACCACGCTCGAGTCCGACTACATCCTGCTGGAGAATTTCCTCGGCACTTCGAACCCCGAGAAAATCCGCAAAGCCGCCAACTACATCATCTCGAAGCAGCTTCCGGACGGCGGATGGAATATCTACGCCGGCGGACCGAGCAACGTCAGCGCCACCGTGAAAGCCTACTTCGCGCTGCGCCTCGCGGGATTCAGTCCCGAGGAGCAGTTCATGCGCCGCGCGCGCGAAGCAGCGCTGCGCATGGGCGGCGTGCAGGCGGCCAACACATTCACCAAGATCTATTTTTCGATGTTCGGCCTCTACGGGTGGGACGCCGTGCCGGCCATCCCGCCGGAGCTCGTCCTGCTCCCCGACCTGAATTACTTCAGCATTTATCAGATGTCCTCGTGGTCGCGGGCGATTTTGGTGCCGCTCTCGGTGATCTACGCCTATAAGCCGGTGCGCCCGATCCCGGGACTGACGATCGACGAGATTTTCCTCGGCGGCAAGCGCGAGAACCTGCGCCTGCGGCGCGATTCCACTCCATTCACCTGGCACAATTTCTTCCTGCTCGTGGATCAAGTGCTGAAAGTCGTGGAGCGCAGCCGCTTCAAGCCCCTCCGCGATCAGGCTCTGCTGAGGGCCGAAGAGTGGATGCGGCAGCGCTTCGAAGGATGCGACGGACTCGGCGCCATCTATCCGGGCATGATGAACGCCATCATCAGCCTCGATTGCCTGGGATACCGCCGCGACGATCCGGTGATGAAAGAAGCCTTGGAAGCCTTCCACCGCCTGGAGATCGAGGAAGGCGACACGCTGCGCCTCGAACCCTGCTTCCCGCCGGTTTGGGACACGGCCATTCCGCCGCACGCCGCGCTGCCAGCCGGCCTGCCCCCCGAATCGCAGGAAGCCGTCCGCGCTACGGACTGGCTGCTCGATTATCAAGCGCTGGGCGGCGGCGACTGGCAAGTGATGCGCCCGCATTTGCAGCCGGGCGGATGGTATTTCGAGTACAAGAACGAGTTCTATCCCGACATCGACGACACGGCCATGGTGCTACTGGCGCTGGCCGGCGCGCGCTCGACCCAGCCGGGACGCTTGTCCGGGGCCATCGATCGCGGCTTGAACTGGATGCTCGGCATGCAGGGCGCCGACGGCGGCTTCGCCGCTTTCGACGTGGACAACGACCACGCCATCTTCTGCCACGTGCCCTTCGCCGATCACAACGCCATGCTCGATCCGAGTTGCGCCGACATCACCGG
>CAZRND010000495.1:0-3555 GCA_964601345.1 uncultured Acidobacteriota bacterium
CGGTGTTGCGGATCCGCGGGGCCCCGTTGTGGTCGCCGTACTCCGCCGTATCGCTGACCGAGTAACGCATGTAGGTGATGCCGCCCTCGTGCAGCAGGTCGACGATCAGCTTCAGCTCGTGCATGCACTCGAAGTAGGCGACCTCGGGCTGGTATCCCGCTCCCACCAGCGTGTCGAACGAAGCCTTGATCAGCGACGAGACGCCGCCGCAGAGGATCGTCTGCTCGCCGAACAGATCGCTCTCCGTCTCTTCCTGGAACGTAGTCTCGAGCAGTCCGGCGCGCAGCGCGCCGAGCGCGTCGGCATAGGCGATCGCGGTTTGCCGCGCGGTTCCCGAGGGATCCTGATGCACGGCGAGCAGCGCGGGCACGCCCACGCCTTCGACGTACAGTTCGCGGACGCGATGTCCCGGACCCTTCGGGGCGACCATGGCGACGTCGACATTCGCGGGCGGCGTCACCTGCTTGAAGTGGATGTTGAATCCGTGCGCGAACATCAGCATCTTGCCCGCCGTGAGGTGCGGCGCGATGGCTTCGTAGACCGAGGGATGCTTCTCGTCGGGCACCAGGATCATGATGATCTTGGCGCGCGAGGCGGCTTCGGCCACCGATAGGACGGTCAAGCCGTCTTTCTTGGCGCGCTCGCCCGAGGGGCTGCCGGGATAGACGCCGACCACGACGTCCACGCCGCTATCGCGCAGGTTGAGCGCGTGCGCGTGACCCTGGCTGCCGTATCCAATGATGGCAACCGTTTTGTTTTCGATAAAAGAACGTTTGGCGTCGCCTTGATAATAGATCTTGGCCATAAACAAACTCCTGTTGGATCAAATCAAAATCGGACCGCTTTGACTCGCCGGGACCGCGGCCTTGTTGCCGTTGCGCGGCGCAGCCGCTCCTCGCGGCAGCGCCACCGCGCCGGTGCGGGCCACCTCAATCCGGCCGTAATTCTGGAGCACGCGCAAAAGCGCCTCGAGCTTCTCGCTGTCCCCGGTCACTTCGAGCGTGTAGGAATCGGGCGAGGCGTCCACGACGCGGGCCCGGAAAATCTCGGCTTCCTGCAGCAGCCGCGGGCGCATCTCCTCCGGCAAATGGATCTTCACCAGAGCGAGCTCCCGCTCCACCGAGGCCATCTGCGAGAGGTTCAGCACCTGCACCACGTTGATGAGCTTGCTGAACTGTTTCTCGACCTGCTCGATGAGAGCTTCTTCCACGTCGACCACGATGGTCATCTGCGAGAAGTTCGGATCGAAGGTCTTCGCGACCGTCAGGCTGTCGATGTTGAAATTGCGCGAGCTGAGCAGACCGGCCACGCGCGCCAGCACGCCGGCCTTGTTCTCGACATAGAGAGAGATGGTCTGCAGCATCGCCGTTAGCTCATTTCTCCCGCGCCGCCCGAACCGACCGTCGCCACCTGCCGCGCCGCCGGAGCTTTGCGCGCCGCTTCGTCGTCGAGGATGATGTCCTCGAGCGCGCCGCCCGCCGGAATCATCGGATACACGTTTTCCTCGCGCGCCACGCGTACGTCGAGCAGCACCGGGCCGGGATGCGCGAGCGCGTCTTTCAAAGCGCCTCGAAGAGCCGAGCGTTCCCGCACCGTGACGCCGCGCAGCCCGAAGGCCTCGCCGAGCTTCACGCAGTCGGGGAAGACGTCGAACTCGACGGCCGAGTAGCGTCCTTTGTAGAACAGGTCCTGCCACTGCCGCACCATGCCCAGGTAGAGATTGTTCATGATGATGCACTTCACGGGCAGGCGATGCGAAACCAGCGTCGCGAGCTCGGGCAGGCTCATCTGGAAGCCGCCGTCGCCGACCAGCGCGATAACGGTGTCGTTGGGGCAGGCGAATTGCGCGCCGATGGCCGCGGGCAGGCCGTATCCCATGCTGCCGAGTCCGCCGGAGGTGATCCAGGTGCGCGGGCGGTGGAACTTCAGCCACTGCGCGGCCCACATCTGATGCTGGCCCACGTCGGTGGCGACGATTGCGTCGCCGCCGGTCAGGTCGGCCAGCTCGGAGAGCAGCGCCTGCGGCATGATGGCATCCTGGCGATCTTTGAACGAGTAGGGATGGCGCTTGCGCCATTCCTGCGTGCGGGACAGCCAGGCTTGACGCGATTCGCGATTCCGCGCGCCGCCCTCGGCCGCGTCGCGCGAGTCGGCCAGTCCCGTATTCAGTTTCTCGAGCACGCGGCTCACGTCGCCGACGATCGGCACGTTGGGCTTGATGATCTTGCCGATCTCGGCGGGATCGATATCGATGTGCACGATCTTGGCGTGCTTGGCGAACGCGGCGACCTTGCCGGTGACGCGGTCGTCGAAGCGCACGCCGATGGCGATCATCAGGTCGGCCTCGACCATGGCCTGGTTCGCGGCGTAGGAGCCGTGCATGCCCAGCATCCCCTGGCAGAGCGGATGGTCGCTCGAAAGCGCTCCGAGGCCCATCAGCGTCAGGTTCACTGGCGCTCCCAGGATCTCGGCGAGTTGTTCGAGCAGCGCCCCCGCGCCCGAGGCTATGACGCCTCCGCCGGCGTAAATCACCGGCCGCTGCGCTTCCCAAATTGTGCGGATCGCTTTCTTGATCTGGCCGCTGTGGCCGTCGTAGTTGGGTTTGTAGCCCGGCAGGTCCACGGCTTCCGGATAGCGCAGCTCGCCCTCGGCGAGCAGCACGTCCTTGGGAAGATCCACCAGCACCGGCCCGGGCCGTCCCGACGCCGCGATGTGGAAGGCTTCCTTGATGATCGTGGGCATGTCGGCGATGTTCTTCACCAGGTAGTTGTGCTTGGTGCAGGAGCGCGTGATGCCGACGGTGTCGGCTTCCTGAAACGCGTCGTTGCCGATGAGCTTGGTGGAGACCTGACCGGTGAACGCCACCACCGGGATCGAATCCATCATGGAGTTGACGAGGCCGGTCACCAGGTTCGTGGCGCCGGGGCCGGAGGTCGCCAGGCAAACGCCG
Organism: uncultured Acidobacteriota bacterium; assembly: GCA_964601345.1. Classification (GTDB taxonomy): domain Bacteria; phylum Acidobacteriota; class Terriglobia; order JAJPHL01; family JAJPHL01; genus CAZRND01. The sequence continues at coordinate 2,951 of CAZRND010000495.1, forward strand.
ACGCGTCCCGAAGCCCGCGCGTAGCCGTCCGCGGCAAAGCAGGCGTTCTCTTCATGGCGCACAAGGATATGACGCGGCTGGGGATGGTCCACCATTTTGTCGTAAATCGGCAGGACCACACCCCCGGGGTAGCCGAAGAGAACTTCGACCCCCTCGCGACAAAGACACTCCAGGAACATCTCCGAGCCATTCATGGATTTAACTATGGTAGCCGTTTAAGTTTGCTTATGTCAATTGCGATCTGTATAAATTTTGCTTATAGCGTGCAAAAGCGGTCCGGGCCGGATAGAATCCCTTCATGAATCTGAAACATCGCAGTCATACCATTACCGACGGGCGCGACCGTGCTCCGGCGCGATCCATGTTCAAAGCCATCGGGTTTACCGATCAGGATCTGGCCAAGCCCCTGGTGGGCATTGCCAATACCTGGATCGAAACCATGCCCTGCAATTTCCACCTGCGCAGCCTGGCCGCCAAGGTCAAAGAGGGCGTGCGGGCCGCGGGCGGCACGCCGATGGAGTTCAATACCGTCTCCATCAGCGACGGCATCACCATGGGCACTGAGGGCATGAAGGCGTCGCTCGTCAGCCGCGAGATCATCGCCG
>CAZRND010000496.1:0-1751 GCA_964601345.1 uncultured Acidobacteriota bacterium
CGGGAGGGCCGAGGCGCATTGTGACTCATGCGCGTCGTGGGCTTCGTCAGGGCGCGCACGGGGCTGATCAAGTCGCTGCGGCAGGCCTTGGGGCTGGAAACCGTCGACGACGAAGGGGCGATCTCTCCGCGGCTGATCTGGGGGATGCTCGCGGGCTGCTACCTGGGTTCGGTGGCGTGGCTGGTGTGGGCGGGCGTGAGCTGGTACTGGTCGGCGATCGCGGTAGCGATCCTGCTGATCTCGGTGACAGGCGTCACGCGGCTGGTGTGCGAAGGCGGCGTCTTCTGGCTGCAGCTTTACGGGAATCCCGCGGAACAGCTCGCGTCGGCGTTCACTCCAGTGGGCCTGGGCGGGCAGAACTTCCTGATCTTAAGCATGTGGAGCCGCGTCTTCGCGTTCGACTGGTACCGCAGCAACCCGATGATCAACATCGTGGGCGCTTTGCATCTGGGCGACCTGATGAAGATGCGGCAGCGCCCGCTCGTTTTGGGCCTCTCGGCGGCGCTGGCGCTGACCTTCGGCATCGCGTTCTATTCGTACAACCAGACGTGCTACAACGCGCCGGGCGGCGCGAAACCGTTCGGCTGGGCGTACGATTCGCACGCGCCGGGCGAGTTCAAGAATCTTGCGGCGAAGATGGCGCAGATCAACGCGTGGGAAGAGAAGAAGGCCGAGTACGAGAAGAAGGGCAAAGAGGTTCCCGATCCGGAGGTCCCCGCCGTCGCGCGCACCGACTGGGTGCGGCTCTCGGGGCTTGGCGTCGGAGCGGCGGCGATGGCGCTCTTTATGTTCCTGCGCACGCGGATTTTCTGGTGGCCGCATCCGATCGGCTACGTGATGTGGATAGGCACGTGGCCGATCCACCGCATGTGGTTCTCGTATTTCCTCGGATGGATATTCAAGCTATTGATCTTGAAGTTCGGCGGTCAGCGGACGTATCTGGCATGGCGCAGATTCTTTATCGGTCTGATCATCGGCGAGGCGCTCGCCGTGATCTTCTGGACCGCCGTGCACGGATGGACGGGGCATCAGGAAGGGTATTCGATGGAGTACAATTAACAAAAGTTTGCTGGTTACATTTACTATCCGCGCAGCCATTTCTTCGTGAACTCCAGATTTTTGCGGGCGGAGGCGAGGCAGTCGTCGCCGCCGGGGGTTTCGAGGGCGAAGGGTCCGGCGTATTTCGCGGCTTCGAGGGCCTTCTTTACGGCGGGGAAGTTCACTTCGCCTTCGCCGAGGTGCTTGTTGCTCGTATCCTTGATGTGCATGACGGCGAGGCGCTTGGCGACGGCGAGAACGGGAATGTCTTCTTCGGCCTTGTGCTTGCAGCAGTAAAAGCCGTTCGCGGTGTCGAAGTAGACGCCGGTGTTCGCCGGAACCTTGGCGGCCTCGAAGATCTCGAGCGCATCCTGCACCGAATGCGCGAATTTGCGCGCGCAGAGTTCGAAGCCGACCTTCACCTTCGCACCTTTCAAGCGCGCGTTCAGGTTCGAGAGCATCGTGACCCAGCCCTTGCGCTGATCCTGGATGGAGGGCGCGGGTTCTTTCCAATCGGTGAACGGCGCGAGGATGTACGGCACGCCGTGCGTGTCGCAGGCCTTGATGGTCTCGTCTAGAAGCGCCTCGGCCTGCGCTCGCAGCGACGCGTCGGGGCTGGAGGGCGAAAGTTTCCAGAACGCGCCGAGGCAGATTGAGACGAGCTTCACGCCGGAGGGGACAGGTTTCACCGGATCGCTCCCGGGCATCGGCTC
>CAZRND010000496.1:1761-3550 GCA_964601345.1 uncultured Acidobacteriota bacterium
GGGGTGAAAGTTTCCAGACCGGGCCAGGGCGAATGAGGACGAGTTTCACGCCGGAGGCGGACTCGAGTTCTCGGAGCTTCTTGCGCCCGGATTCACTGTAGACGGGGTACTCTCGCCATTCGGCGGGAACATCCAGCTCCAAGCACTCGGCGCCGACGGACTTGGCCAAGTCGAAGGCCTTCTCCCACGAAGCATTGACCATATCGTTGCGCACGCCGATGAGGCAACTTTCAAACATGGGCACTCCTTTTCGCGCCAGAACAGCAGGGCCAAGCCTTCAAATGCCGCCGAACTTGATGTCGGCGGGGAGGAGTTTGCGCGCGAGTTCGCGCAGATAGTCGAGAATCTGATTGGCGTCGTCCATCTTCAGCACTTCCAGCGCGCCGTTCTTGCAATCATCGAACTTGAGCGAGCGGATGATGCGCTTGATCTCGGGGATTGAAGGCGGCGCGACGGAGAGTTCGCTCAGGCCCAGTCCCAACAGCAGAATCGTATAGATCGGCTCGCCGGCCATCTCGCCACACATGCCGACGGGCTTGTCGTACGCGATGCCGGCGTCGACGACGTTCTTAATCAGGTTGATCACCGCTGGATGTGCGGGCGTATACAGATGGGCAACGTGCTCGTTGCCGCGGTCCACGGCGAGCGTGTACTGAACGAGGTCGTTCGTGCCGATGGAAAGGAAGTCGCACTCGCGCGCCATGGCGTGAGCCTGCATGGCGGCGGAAGGCACTTCGACCATGATCCCGACCGGTATCTTGTCGTCGAAAGGAACTTTCTTGGCGGAGAGTTCGGCCTTGATCTCTTCGACAATGCCCTTCGCCCAGCGCAGCTCGTCGATGGCGGTGATCATGGGCAGCAGCAAGCGAACCTTACCCAGCGCGCTGGAGCGAAGAATCGCGCGCACCTGCACACGGAAGTTCTCCGGGCGCTTCATCGAGAGACGAATCGAACGCAGGCCCAGAAACGGGTTGGGCTCGGTAGAGATCTGGCTCTTGTCGATCTTGTCGGCGCCAAGATCAAGCGTGCGGACGGTGAGCGGGCGGCCGTTGAGCTTGCTGGCACTCTTGCGGTAGGCCTCAAAGTGATCGTTCTCGTCCGGCATCACGCCGCTCTTGAGGTAGAGGAACTCGGTGCGGAAGAGCCCGATGCCCTGCGCGCCATGGGTGAGCGCGCCGCGGACTTCCTCAGGGAACTCGATGTTTCCAAAGACGTGAATCTCGCGTCCGTCCTGCGTGACGGAGGGTAGGTCCTTGTCGCGGACAAGCGAGGCCTCGAAGGCCTGGAACTCGGTCTGAATCTTTCGGTACCGCGCGAGCGTGCGCTCATCGGGACGAAGGATCACGATGCCGCGGTTGCCGTCGATGATGACGGTCTCGCCGCCCGCGACATCGGTGGTGATCGTCTCGAGACCGACGACGGCGGGGATCTCGTGCGCGCGCGCGAGGATCGCGGTGTGGCTGGTGCGGCCGCCGACATCGGTCGCGAAGGCGCGGACGCGCGTGCGGTCCAGCGAGGCGGTCTGCGAGGGCCCTAGATCGTGTGCGATGAGCGCGACGGGGCGCTGCAGGTGCGCGAGGTCCTCGCGCTGTTCACCGAGCAGGTCGTTGAGCAGCCGCTTTTCCAGGTCGAAGATATCGCTGGCACGCTGGGCCATCAGCAGGTTATCGCTGGCGGTCATCACTTTGGCGAAATCGCGCAGCGTCTTGGCAACGGCGTACTCGGCGGAGAAGTGGTCCTTGCGGACCTTGTCGAGGATGCGCTGGCGCAGCGAAGGATCTTTCAGAAG
>CAZRND010000497.1:0-3540 GCA_964601345.1 uncultured Acidobacteriota bacterium
ATGGAGGCGATCAACACGCTGCGCAATCAGGGTCCGCCCGACCTCACCGAGTTGAGCCTGGAGCTGAGCGCCCGTATGCTGATGCTCGCGGACGCCAACCTCGCTTACGAAGCCGCCAAGGAGCAGGCCCGCAAGACGCTCGACGACGGCTCGGCGCTCGAGAAGTTCCGCCACATTATCAAGGCCCAGGGCGGAGACTCGGATGTGATCGACAACTTCGAGAAGCTGCCGACCTCTTCGGCGGAGTACGCCGTGAATTCCCCGCGCGGCGGATTCATCTCCCGCATACAGGCGGAGGACATCGGCACGGCCGCGATGCTGCTCGGCGCGGGCCGCGAGAAGCTCGATTCGCCGATCGACCACGGCGTGGGCATCGTCCTCGAGCGCAAGGTTGGCGACCGCGTCGAAGTGGGCGAGCGCCTCTGCGCGCTGTACCACAACGACACCGCGCATCTCGAAGAAGCCACCCAAATGGTCGAGGACGCTTTCCGCATCGCTTCCACGGCTCCCGAAGAACGGCCCCTGATCTACGAAATCATCCAGTAGCCGGACTCTATGGAACGACTGAGCGGGCTTCTCGGGATCGTGGCCATCATGGGCGCGGCCTACGCCCTCTCGTCCAACCGCAAAGCCATACAGTTGCGCGTGATCCTCTGGGGGCTCGGCCTGCAAGTTTCCTTCGCGTTTCTGGTGCTCAAGACGCCCTTCCTCAGAGTCGTGGAGAAGGTCCGCGACGGGGGCATGAAGATGCTCTCTTACTCCGAGGAAGGATCGAAGTTCGTCTTCGGAGCGCTGGGCGGGCCGGGCGACAACGTGATGTTCATTTTCGCCTTCCGCGTGCTGCCCATCGTCATCTTCATCGCTTCGTTCTTCGCGGTGTTGTATTACCTGGGCATCATGCAGGTCGTCGTGACGGCCTTCGCCAAGGCCATGACCTGGATCATGGGCGCGAGCGGCGCGGAGTCGCTGAACGTCGCTGCCAGCATTTTCATGGGACAAACCGAAGCGCCGCTGACCATCCGTCCCTTCCTTCCCGACATGACCGAGTCGGAGCTGATGACGGTGATGACCTGCGGCATGGCGCACGTCTCGGGGGCGGTGATGGGCGCCTACGTCCTGGTGGGCCGCGTGGACATGGTCCACTTGCTCACCGCCGTGATCATGACCGCTCCGGCGACAATCATGCTGGCCAAGATATTCGTGCCCGAGACGGGATCGCCAAAGACCGCCGGCAACGTCAAGATCGAGGTCGAGAAGGTCGACGTCAACATAATTGACGCCGCCGGGCGCGGCGCGGGCGAGGGTTTGCACCTGGCCTTGAACATCGGCGCGATGCTGATCGCCTTCATCGCACTCATCGCGCTGGTGAACGGTTTGCTGGGCACGGTGGGCGGCTGGGCTGGATACCCGCAACTGAGCCTGCAGCAGATTCTGGGATGGGCCTTCGCGCCGATCGCTTGGCTCCTCGGCGTCGCCTGGAAGGACGCGAATACCGTCGGCAGCCTGCTCGGAACACGCCTGGTGCTCAACGAATTCGTGGCCTTCACGCAACTCGGTCCTCTGAAAGACACGCTGAATCCGAAATCGTTCGTGATCGCGACGTATGCGCTCTGCGGCTTCGCGAATTTCAGCTCCATCGGCATCCAGATCGGCGGCATCGGCGCGCTGGCGCCGACGCGCCGCCACGACCTGGCGCGGCTCGGTTTGCGCGCCGTGACCGCCGGCACGCTGGCCAACTTCATGACCGCGGCGATCGTGGGGATGTTCCTCTCGTGAGCGAGTTCAGCGAAGTTTCGGAAGCCCGCGCTTTCATCGAAAGCAAAACGACGCTGCGTCCCAAGGCTGGGCTCGTGCTCGGCTCGGGACTCGGCGCCTTCGCCGCCGAGGTCGCCGGCCGCGTCGAGATTCCCTACTCCGACATTCCCCACTGGCCGCGCTCCACGGCGATTGGGCACGCCGGCAAACTCATCCTCGGAACCGTCGAGGGAGCACCGGTGGCCGTCATGGCCGGACGCGTCCACCTCTACGAAGGCTATTCCCAGAAGCAGGTGGCCTTCCCCGCGCGCGTGCTGGGAAGCCTCGGGGTGCGCTCGCTGCTGCTGACCAACGCCGCGGGCGGCATCCATACCGGATACAAACAGGGCTGCCTGGTGCTGCTCTGCGATCACATCAACCTGCAGGGCGGAAATCCGCTCATCGGATCGAATGACGAGCAGTGGGGACCGCGATTCCCCGACATGAGCGAAGCCTACGACCGCTGCTACCGCGAAATGGCGCATGCAGCCGCGCGCGAGTTGGGCATCGAGCTCTACGAAGGAGTGTACGCGGCGCTCAGCGGGCCGAGTTACGAAACGCCTGCCGAGATTCGCCACCTTCGTGCGATCGGCGCTGACCTGGTGGGGATGTCCACGGTGCCGGAGGTAATCGTCGCCGGGCACATGGGAATTCGGGTACTCGCGATCTCCTGCGTGACGAACCTCGCGGCGGGGATCTCGCCGACCAAACTGTCGCATCAGGAAGTGATGGAGACCGGAGAGCGCGTGCGCGGCGATCTGACCGCCCTCCTCCGGAAAGTTCTGCCGCTCATGGCCCATGGAGAATGACGCCAAACTGATCGAAGCGGCCCTCGAGGCGAGAAAGAACGCCGTCGCCGGATTCTCGCACTTCCATGTGGGCGCGGCCCTCGAAACCAAAGATGGCGAGATCTTCACGGGCTGCAACGTCGAGAATGCTACTTACGGATTGACAGTCTGCGCCGAGCGCGTGGCGATCTGGAAGGCGCTCTCGGAGGGCAAGCGCGATTTCGTGCGTATCGCGGTCGTGACGGATACCGATGTCCTGACGCCGCCCTGCGGGGCTTGCCGCCAGATCATTTGGGAATTCTGCGGCGACATTCCCGTCGTCATGGCGAACCTGGCTGGACGCCGCGAGGAAATCGCCATGCGGGAGTTGTTTCCGAGAGCCTTTGACCGTTCGTTCCTGAAATGAAAAGATTCTTCCTTTTCGCGGTCCTCGCCGTCTCCGGTGGCCTTTCCGCAGCCGACCGGGCCGACCTGATTGTCGCCGGAGGCACGGTGATCACCATGGACGCGGCGCACCACGTGATCGAAGACGGCGCGGTGGCGGTAGGCGCTGGGCGCATCCTGGCCGTCGGCACGCGCCGGGAGATCGAATCCCGCTACAGCGCGGCAAAGAAGCTGGACGCGTCTGGGCGCCTCGTCATTCCGGGTCTCATCAACACGCACACGCACGCAGCGATGTCGCTATTCCGCGGCGTGGCGGACGACCTCAAACTCCAGGAGTGGCTCGAGAAATACATCTTCCCGCTCGAAGCCAAAAACGTCACCGCCGACTTCGTGCGCCTGGGGACGCGTCTCGCGGCCCTGGAGATGATCCGCTCCGGCACCACCACCTACACCGACATGTATTATTTCGAGGAAGTGGTCGGCGAAGCGACGAAGGAGGCGGGGCTGCGCGGCGTGCTCGGCCAGCCCACCCCTGACTTCCCGGCGCCCCACCCCAAAACCCCCCCCGAGCGCC
>CAZRND010000498.1:0-3494 GCA_964601345.1 uncultured Acidobacteriota bacterium
TTCTGAATTCGGAGCCACGGGTGGACGAGGAGCTGAATGGTCGCAAGCCGCTCTTTAACGCTCGGCTTCGGTGCTTGACCTCGGCCCCTGGTTATCAAGCCACCGCTCCGACTTCTGCGTGTGAGCCCCGGCTACTGGTTGGCTGCTGGTGGTCAAGTCTCGGTTGCTCGTAAAAAATCGAGAGGGGCTTGAGAACCAGTACCAACCAGCACCGCGGCGAAGCGTGTCTCAAACGCCATCGTGACGAGCGCCGCCTTCCCATACCGCGAGACGCCCTCGATGCCGACTTTCTTTGCGTCCACGGAAGAGTCGCTTTCGAGGTAATCCAGCCCCCGCGCCGCTCCCCAGGCCCACGCGCGAAGCGAACCCCAGTCGTCGGGCTTGCGAGGCTGTCCGTGATTCACCAGACCAATGATGCCGGCGGTGAGTCCCGCGCCGTTGTCCGCCTGAACGCTGCCGGGATTCAGGTACGCATATCCCCAGCCGTTGGCGATGAGTTGCTGAGTTGCGGGCGGGTCGGTGCCGATCGGTCCCTTGAGCCCGCCTGGTCCAAAGTCGGGTGGCGGCCCGCCGCGGCCAAAACCGGGAAAAGCAGGCGGAGGCGCACCGGGAGGCCACGCGCCACGTCCAAACAGGATCATCAGCGGAACCGGGCCGCTGCCATTAGCCGGCGTCACTACGGTCAACTGGATGTCCACAGTAATCGCCGGATACGACGAGTTGTCCACGTGCCCCACGAGTTGCTTGCCGACTACTGCAAACGGACCGAGCTTCGTTTCTGATTTTTCAGCCACCGTCCACGTGACCTTCGGGACGACCTTCGGGACGCGGCCGATCACTTCCCTCTCGAAGTCCTCCACGATTTCCGGACGCCGCTCCTTCCACCACATTTCGGGGGTCGTGACTTTCTTGCCGTTCTTCAGCGTCAGCACGTCCGGCAGATTCGGATATGGATTCGCCGTCGACTCGTCGTAGTTGGCATGATTCGGCGCACTCTCGTTGCCGCTGGGGCCGGGGCGCAACTTCTTGATGCCGAGCTGTTCCATCATGTTCTGATGATCGGGGCGAGAATCCGGCGGGGCCGGCAGTTGTGCCCACAGTGCCGCCGCCAGCGCGAGAATCAACGTGGTTTTGATTTTCATTTCTTTCCGTCCTTGAGCAGCCCGAGTCGGATCATGCTCTCCGCTGTCGCCACAATTGACTCTTCGTTCGATCGCGGCGCCCAGCCGAGCAGGCGGCGGGCTTTTTCATTGGTTCCGTTCTTCGGCTTGCCGAGCTCGGGCAGGATCACCTTCACCGCCGGATCGCGCAGAGCGGCGATGCGCACGAGCCAGTTGGGAACCTCGCGCACCGGCACTTTCTTGGCGGCGGCGCCCATGCGGCTCTTCAGCACCTGAGCAACTTCGCGCATCGACATGAAGTCACCGGCCACGGCGAGGAAGCGTTCGCCCTTCGCCGCCGGATGCGTCATGGCCAGAAGATGCAGGCTCGCGACATCGCGCACGTCGACGATGCCGAACCAGAGGCGCGGGCATCCCGGCATCGCGCCGTCCATCATCCGCTGGATCAGCAGAATCGACGTCGAATAGTCGGCTCCCAGCACCGGCCCCAAGACGGCGACCGGATTCACGACAGAAAGCTCCATGCCGCCGCCGTCCTTGCCGATGAAATCCCACGCGGCGCGCTCGGCGAGAGTCTTCGACTTGACGTAGGCTCCGATGTCCGTGCCTTCGAGATTGGTCCAATCCCGCTCGTTGAACGGCACCGCTTGCGGCGTGCGTCCATATCCGATGGCCGCGAACGATGACGTGAGCACCACGCGCTTGACTCCTGAGATGCGCGAAGCGCGGAGGACGCGCAGCGCCCCCTCGCGCGCCGGGCGGATCAGCTCGTTCTCGTCCTTCGGGACACTGGCGGGCAAGGGCGACGCCACATGCAGGACGTAGTCGCATCCAGCCGTGGCTTCGGTCCAGCCGGTATCGCCTTCGAGATCGGCGGCGAAAAACGAGAGGCGGTCTCCCGCGTCCGCGCCGGCACGACTCAGCATCGCACGCACCTCAGGTTCGCGCTTCAGGTTGCGAACCGTCGCGCGCACCTTATGTCCCGCGTCAAGAAGTTGCAGGATGCAATGACTGCCGATAAAACCCGATCCGCCCGTTACGAGGACTGTGCTCATTGCGCCTTCGCTTTCTTCAAATCTCTCTGGTGGTCGAGATAGGTCTCGCCGTCCGTGATCCAGCTCGCCGCGGTCTCGCCCTTCAGGTAGTGCCCGAACCAGGCGAAGATGCGGCGCTGGTAATCGATCTGGTCGGCCTTCTTGCGCAGGCCGTGATCTTCGCCGGCATAGACGATGAGAACCACGTCCTTCTTGGCGCGCCGCGCGATGTTGTAGAGCTCAACGCCCTGGTGATAGAAGACCGTGCCGTCGCTGTCACCCACTTCGATGAGCAACGGCGTGGTCATGTTCTGCACGTTGAAGATCGCCGAGTTGCGGATGTAGGCCTGAAGGTCCTCCCACAGCGGCACTTCCATGCGCTGCTGCCCCGTCTCGATATGATCGGTCTCCGCGATGCCGCTCGACCAGTGGTGGTTGCCGTAATTGCTCACCAGATCGGTGATCGGTGCGCCCGCCACTGCCGCCGCAAAGATGTTCGTGTGCGTGGCGAGATACGTGGTGTCGAAACCTCCCCAGGAGTGGCCCACCACGCCGATCTTCTTCTCATCCACCATGCCCGTCTGCAGGACGCGCTTTACCGCCGCGCCTACGCACTCGGCCACCGAGACGCCCGGCTCGCGCGGCTTGAAGACGATGTCCGGTTGCAGCAGGAAATATCCGTGGCTGGTGATCGCGCTCGGATTGTAGTAGCTGCGCTCCGAGAGAGAACTATAGCGGTGCAGGCCATCCGACAGTTTTTCGTAGAGATAGACGATCATCGGATACTTCTTCCCCGCCTCGTATCCTGCCGGATAAGACAAAGCGCCTTGCAATCGCTCGCCGCTCGGAGCTTTGTATTCGACGAGCTCCGAATGGCTCCACGCGTAATTGCTTTGAAACGCGTTGGTCTTGGTGACTTGTTTGCCGTCCTGCAGTCCTGGTCCGGCGATAAAGGCGTTGGGCGAGTCGGCGAATGTCTCCGAAACGTATCCGTAGACGTCGGCGTCCGAGGCCTTGGCGAGCCGCAGGTAAGCCCGATCGTCCCACAGCAGGCGCTCCTCGCGCCCGGCGGCGAGCTTGGCGTATCCGGACTTCTTGTTCCATATGCCGAACAGGCTCAGGTAGACGGGCTTGTCGAGGTCGATGAATTCCTCGTCGGGATCGAGCCGCACGTAGCGATGACGCACCTGCTCGGCGGCGCCATCGGTGAGGCGGACCGCGCGCGCGCCGTCGGGCGAGATTCGCCAGATGTCGAGCTTGTCGTAGAGCAGAACGTCGGCGTCGTCCTTGGTCCACCCGGCGACACCGAATGCGGGCTTCTGCTTGATCGTGAAATCCG
>CAZRND010000499.1:0-3475 GCA_964601345.1 uncultured Acidobacteriota bacterium
CGGTCCTATCTCCCGCGCCACCCGCACGAGTTCTCCGGAGGCCAGCGCCAGCGCATCGGCATTGCTCGGGCTCTCGCGCTGCGTCCCAAGCTCATCGTCGCCGACGAACCTGTCTCCGCGCTCGACGTCTCGGTCGGCGCGCAGATCGTTAACCTGCTTCAGGATTTGCAACAGCAGTACGGGCTGACGTACCTGTTCATCACCCACGGGCTGCCGGTCGTTCGGCACATCTCGACGCGCATCGCCGTCATGTACCTCGGACGCCTCGCGGAACTCGGCCCGGCCGAAGCGGTCTTCACGCGTCCGTTGCATCCCTACACGAAACTCCTGCGCAACTCAACGCCGTCCGTGCGGCAGGTTTCCAACCTGCCTTCGGTGGGGCAGGTTGGAAACCTGCCCTACGGCCGCACCGGATGCCTCTTCCGGACGCGCTGCCCGCTCGCAACCGAGCGTTGCGCGGCCGAGACGCCGCCGCTGCGCGAGATCGAGCCGGGTCGCTTCGCCGCTTGCCACTTCGCGGAAAACGTTCAGTCGTGACGGAGCGCGCGCGTGGGGTCGATCTTCGCGGCGCGCGCGGCGGGATATAGGCAGGAAGCGATGCTCACCAGCACCGAGAATCCCATCGCCGAGGCGATCAGCCAGAGGGGAATGATAAACAGTTTCTCGGGCTGGAATCCCTGGCTTACGAAATAGAAGTTGGCCCCGGCGTTGACCGTTCGCCCGAGGACCCAGGCAAAACCCAGCCCGAGCACGCCGCCCGCCGCTCCGATCACCGCGCTTTCCGAGAGGAACAGACTGCGGATGTCCCGGTCTTCGGCGCCGACGGCTTTCATCACGCCGATCTCGCGCGTTCGCTCGAGCACCGCCATCACCATGGTGTTCGTGATGCCCAGGCACGCGACGGTCAGCCCGATGCTGCCAACAAACGCCAGGATCATGTCCACCACGAGAAAAACGCGCCGCAGTTGCGAGATGGCGCTGGCGATCGAGATCGTGCGGAATCCCTGATTCTCGATAGTCTTCTCGACGCGGTCCAGATCGCGCGCCGATTCGAGGCGCACCGTCACGCTGTTGAAGCCGCGAAAGAACGCCATGGCCATCGGGAAGCGCTCGAAGATTTTCTTCTGCTGCTCCTGGGCGGTTTGCAAGGGCAAGTAGACTTGCGATCCGAAGTTTCCGAAGATGGCGCGCTCTCGAGTCACGAGGCCCGCGACCTTCAGGTCCAGTTGAGTCTGCGGCAACTCAGGAATCGGCGGCGCGCCGCCCCTCAATCCCGGCGGACGGAAGGCGACGGTGACCTTGACCGTCCGCCCGACCAGGCCGCCGGGAGCGGCAAAGCCCAAATCGCGAGCGGACTCGGTGTTCAGGATGATCTCGTGCGCATCCTCCGCGGAGAAGAACTTGCCTAAGGGCATGTCCTTGAAGGCGCTCTCGTCGGCCGACTCCATCGGCAGCGCCACGGCCGGCGAGTTGGTGCTCTTGCCGTTGAACTCGATGCGCAGCGGCAGGCGAATATCCGGCTCGGCGCGCCGGACTCCGGGGATCTGGCGCAAGGCGGCGATGGCCACGTCGTCGAGCACGCGCGGCGGCTGTGAGGTGGCGCGCGATTCGCCGCGCGGAAATACCGTAATGCTCTTGAAGAATCCGATGTTCAGCAGCCGCGTATTGAGATTGTCCTGCAAGCCCGCGCCGAGCGAGACCATGCCGACGAGCGCCGCCACGCCGATGGCCACGCCGAGAGTGGTCAGGAGCGTGCGCAAACGTGCTTGCCGCAGATTCAGGAGCCCGAGTTCGAGGACGTCCGCGGCCTTCATGATTCTCCCGTCACCTTGCCGTCGCGCAGACGGATGCGCCGTCCCGCCAGGCGGGCGACGTTCTCATCGTGCGTGATGAGCAGCAGCGTCTTGCCCTGATCGCGATTCAGCGAAAGGAGCAACTCGAGGATGCCGGTCGCCGTCGAGCTGTCGAGATTGCCGGTCGGCTCATCCGCCAGCAGGAGGCCGGGAGAATTCGCGAGCGCGCGGGCGATGGCCACGCGCTGCTGCTCGCCGCCCGAAAGCTCCGAGGGCCGGTGCGTGCTTCGCTGGGCGAGCCCGACCGAAGCCAGCAATTGTTCCGCCCGCGCCCGGCGCTCGGCCTTGGCGATTCCTTCAAAGACCATCGGCAACGTGACGTTTTCGATGGCCGTGCGATGCGCAATCAAATTGAAGGACTGGAAGACCATCCCCACGTCCTTGCGGCGGTAGGCGGCCAGCGCGCGCGAATCGTATTCCGCGACGTTTCGCCCGCGAAAGAACATGGCCCCGCCGGTCGGACGATCGAGCCCGCCGAGCAGGTTCAGCAGCGTGGACTTGCCGGAGCCGGAAGCGCCCACCAGCGCGACGACTTCCTTCTCCTCGATCGAGATCGTCACGCCGTCGAGCGCTTTGACAACGCCCGCTTGCGTTCGATAGTGGCAAGCCAGATTTTCCGTGCTTAAAAGCATGTCCTCAAAAGTCAGCGCGGCTGAGCTTGCCGGCCTCGACCTTTACCTCGAGCGAGATTTTCTCCGTTCGTACGCGATAGTCGCCCGGCCGAAGGTGCGCCGCGCCGAAAAATCCGTTGCCATCGCTGATCACGCGGACCGGCTTGGCCCAGTTCCGGCCCGCCTTGCGCGCGATCTCGATCATCATGCCGTCGCTCTGTGGAAGAACGCCCGCGATGTGGCCGTCCCTGGCCGGCGTTTTCGGCGGCAGGGGAGGCGTTGGTCCGAGCGCGGCCAACCTCGGCAGCACGCCGCCGTCCTTGCCGTTGTTGTAATAGGAATAGACGGCAAAACCGTCCGCATATTTCTTCTGCCGCGAGCGAGCCAGCGCCCGCCGGGTCTGCGCCAGGCTCTCGCCGGGAGAATTGAGATACGCGCCCATGCCCACAGCCAGCCGCCGTCCGTACTTGTGATTCTTCTCGAATTCGATCCAGTGCTCGAAGAATCCCCGGTTCCGCGCGTTCGCCTGGGCCGCATAGTTCATCGGGATGGCCAGGTCCAGCAAACCGTCACGCAGCCAGCTCTGCCAGTCCTGAAAGACGCGCCAGTAAGGATGCGTGTGCACCCAGTCGAGAATCGGAGGGCTATCCCACCAGGGAATCAGAGCCGCCGAGAGCTCGACGCCGGGATTCGCCTCCTGGATGCCGAGATAAATCCGGCGCACGAGGTTGGTGACCTGCTCCCTCCGCCAGTCGGACCATTTGGGATCGTTCGGCGCGGGGACGCCGCTGCCGCCGTACCGCTTGTGAAAGCGCTCGACGCTGACGGGATTGTATCCAACCGGCGCGCCCGACTCCTCGTATTCGCGTTCGAGCCCCGCGTACCGGAAGTAGTCGAGATGCCCGCCCTCGCCGGGGAAATTCTTCTTGACCCGGGAAACGGCGTCGAAGAGTTCGTCGAAGACCTCCTCCGTGGTCGGCTGCTGTTCCGAGCTGGGATCCTGGGCGCGGC
>CAZRND010000500.1:0-3470 GCA_964601345.1 uncultured Acidobacteriota bacterium
TTCGGACGCATCCGGGCTTTTCCAGGTTACCGCAAATCAGTACTATTAGCGGGAAGAAACCAGACAGGCGGCGTCCACCAGCGCCCCTATCGTCTTGATTCCTTGGACGATATCGGTTTCCGCCTCGCGGGAGTAAGATAGCCGCGCCGCGCTTCGGAAGGGGTTTTCACCCTCGACCTCCGGGAAGAAAGGCGCTCCCGGCACGTAGACTACGCCGGCATCCATTGTGGGCGCCAGCAGTGCCTGGGCATCGACGCCGCCGGGCAACTCTAGCCAGATGAAGAATCCGCCCCTCGGCGCTTCGAAACGCGCTGCCGGGATGTACTTGCGCAGTGCTTCGACCATGGCCTGACACTTGCCCTCGTAGACCTTGCGCAGTCCTGGCAGGCGTTTCGCAAAGTGGCCGCGCTTCACGAATTCGAAGGCCAGCCGTTGCGTCAACGTACCGGTAAACATGTCCGCGGCCTGCTTGCACTTCTCGATAAGCGCAATCGGCTCCGCAGGACCTACGATCGCGGCGACGCGCAAGCCCGGCGCGATGGTCTTCGAGAAAGTTTGCATGTAGATGACGCGCCCATCCGGGTCGCAGGCCTTGGCCGGGGTCATGTCCTTCGTTGTGGCTCCGGTGAAGAACAATTCTCCGTAGGCATCGTCTTCGACGATCCAGAAATCGTGCTTGCGCGCCACTTCGCAGATGGCGCGGCGTTTTTCGGGCGTGAACATGACACCGGCGGGATTCGCGAAGTTCGGTGTGGTGTAGAAAAACTTCGGATGATGCTTCCGGGCTGCAGCTTCGAGCGCGTCGAGATCGGGGCCGTCAGCGCCAACCGCAATCCCCACCGGCCGCGCGCCCAAATGCTGGAACGCGGAGATCGCGCCGACGTATCCGGGCGATTCCATCAGGATCACGTCGCCGGGATCGATGAAGATACGTCCCACCAGATCGATCGCTTGCTGCGAGCCCGCGGCAATCAACACCTCTTCGGGCTTCACTCCCGTCACGCCGCGTCCGGCCATGTATTCGATCATTACTTCGACGAGCGGCGGATAACCCTGCGTGATTCCGTACTGCAGCGCCGTCGCGCTCTCGCGGCCGAGGATTTCGGCGGCGATCTCGGCGAGCTCGGCGTGCGGGAACGTGTCCGGATGCGGCAGCCCGCCGGCGAACGAAATCATTTTTTTGCCGTCCGATCTCTGAACCTGTCGGGTCAGACTTCGGATGGCCGAGGGCCGCAGACGTCCGGCGAATTGGGAGAATCGGCGTTCCATTGTGGTCCTTTCACCTGTTCACTAATTCTAAGCTTCAAATAAGCGGCAAAGTAACCGGAGATGCTGGAAGCGGCCAGGAGCCAGCCGAATCCGACGGCCCAAGCCAAAATGCCGCGCCATCCCCGACCTGCCAAAGCCAGCAACAACAAAACCGATGGACCGGTCACCGCCGCGAGCGCCACCCACTTCAGCGTGGAGTTGGTGGCCGCGTTCAGCGCCAGCGACGGACCGGCGGCGACAAAGTTCCGCCATCCTTCGGCCCATCCGGAAGAGCCTTCGAGCACGGCCAGCAGGAGCGAAATCCAGCGCCAGGAAAAATACGTAGCCAGCGAGAACAGGCTCACCACGGCCATCGAGACTCCCGGCGGCAAACGGCGCACGCTCACCGCCATGATCACCGCCCAGCAGGCGGCGATCGCTCCGCTTCCAGCGACCAGGGAGATGCTGCGCAACAACACCAGGTCGCGAAAGCTGCGTCCGAATGCATAGCTGCGCGCCGCGGCCCCGGCGAGCACCCAGAATCCGGCGAGCGTCGCCAGCACTACTTTAAGAGCCCCGCCGAGCACCGCCGGATAGCGAGTGAGCAGGCTCAAGAGGGCCATGAGCACCCACACCGGATGGCGTGATCGCAGCGCGGCGACTTCGTTGCCGCGCAGCCGAACGGCGTCCATCGTGAGGAGCGCCATGCCGGCCAACACGCAAATCGCGAACGTCAGGAAGGCCCATCGCCAGGCGATTTCAAGCCACGTGGAGGTGGGCTTCTCTTCCATTACTGGACCCTACTTGACAACGATATTCACCAGTTTATTGGGTACCACCACGGTGCGCAACACCGCTTTTCCGGCGAGCAACTGGACGACCTTCGGATCGGCCAGCGCCTGCCGGCCCTGTTCTTCGCGCTCGGTGTCTGCCGGCACGACGATGCGTCCACGCACCTTGCCGTTGATCTGGATGACCACGTCGAATTCATCCTCGGTGGTCAGCTCCGGTTTGTAGACCGGCCATCTTTCGCGGAGCAACAGCGTTTCGTGGCCGAGCTCGGACCAGAGTTCCTGCGCCAGGAACGGCGCGATCGGCCCGAGCAACAGCGCCAGGGTTTCGAGCGCTTCGCGGAGAACCGGCGCGGAGAGCTTAGCCTCGTTCGTATGCAGATCGTTGACCATCTCCATGATGGCGGCGATCGAAGTGTTGAAATGCCAGCGCTCCTCAAAATCGCCGGTGAGGCGGCGAATCGTCTGATGCACGCGGCGCTGCATGTCTTTGTCCGCCGGCGTTTCCGCCGCCGCGGGACCGGCCGCGGCGCGGGCGCGCTCGGCGTTGCGCGTCACAAAGCGATAGGCGCGGCTCACAAAGCGCGCGATGCCCTCGACGGCCGCCGAGCTCCACTCGAGATCCTTTGCCGGCGGCGCGGCAAAAAGCACGTAGAGCCGCACGGTGTCCGCGCCGTAGCGGTCCACCATCTTATCGGGATCGACGACGTTGCCTTTGGACTTCGACATCTTCGCGCCGTCGGCGACCACCATGCCCTGCGTGAACAAGCGATCCACCGGCTCATCGACCTTCACAAGTCCGAGGTCGCGCATCACCTTGGTCCAGAAGCGCGAGTAGATCAGGTGCAGGATGGCGTGCTCGATGCCGCCGATATACTGGTCGATGGGGAACCAGTAGTCCACTGCGGCGCGATCGAACGGCGCCGTCGAGTTCGCGGGCTCGAGATAACGATAGAAATACCAGGACGAGTCCACGAACGTGTCCATCGTATCGGTCTCGCGCTGGGCGGGGCCGCCGCACTTTGTACAAGTCGCATTCAGGAATTCCGGCGCGTGGCGCAAGGGTGACTCGCCCATGCCGGTGATCTTCACGTCGAGCGGCAACAACACCGGGAGTTTGTCTTCGCGCTCCGGCGCCATGCCGCACTTCGCGCAATAGAGGATGGGAATCGGCGTGCCCCAATAGCGCTGCCGCGAGACGCCCCAGTCTTTCAGTCGGTACGTAATCGTGCCTTGGCCGAATCCGTGCTGTTCGGCGTATGCGGTCATCCGCTCGAGAGCGTCTTCTGTCGCAAGGCCGCTGAACTCGCCCGAATTCACCGAGCGCCCATACTCGGTGAAGGCCTTACCCTCTTCGGCGACGACGTCGCCGACGGGCTCGACGACCGTCGGGATGCCCAATTGATAACTATTCCCAAACTCGTCATGCGC
>CAZRND010000501.1:0-3465 GCA_964601345.1 uncultured Acidobacteriota bacterium
ACATGATCTGGTCGAATTTGTTCGGATAGGTGAGCAGCTCGTTGTGGTTGATCTTCACCAGGAATGGAATCTTGTGGGCATACTGCCGCGCCACCGCGCCGAGAACGCCATACGTCGAAGCCACGGCGTTGCAGCCGCCTTCGATAGCCAGCTTCACGATGTTCGCGGGATCGAAGTAGTCGGGGTTCTTAGCGAAACTGGCGCCCGCGGAGTGCTCGATGCCCTGGTCGACGGGCAGGATGGAGAGATATCCCGTTCCCGCCAGGCGGCCTTGATTGCACAGGCGCTGAAGATTGACAAGGACGCGATTGTTGCGGTCTGTGCCCGCGAAGAGGCGGTCCACAAAGTCGGATCCCGGCAGGTGCAGCCGGTCTTTGGAGATCTTCGGCGCGCTGAAGTTCAGCAGGAACTCCGCTTTGTCCCCGAGATACTGCTCGATCTTGCTCGCTATTGCGCTAGTGGCCATGGTTGCTCCCGCATGCTCGATTTAGACCTTACATTGTACAATGCCTGTGGATGAAACGAATCGTCTTCCTGATCCTGCTTCTTACGCCGCTGGTCTTGGGCCAGGAGAAGCATCCCGTCAGCGGGCGCGTCTACGCCCACGTGATGGGAGTCGGCGGAGCGCCGTGGCTCGACCGGCCCGAGCGCGAAGCCGAAGAGCAGCCGGAGGCGGCTCTCGATGCGCTCGATCTTCAAAAGGGCATGATCGTCGCCGACATCGGCGCGGGCAGCGGCTACTATTCCAAGCGCCTGGCCCGCCGCGTGGGGCCGACGGGCAAAGTCTTCGCCAACGACATCCAGCCGCAGATGTTGGAGATACTGAAAAGGAAAATGGCGGCCGAAAAAGTAACCAACATCGAGACCGTGCTTGGCGATATCGACGATCCCAAGTTGCCTCGCGCCTGTTGCGACCTGATCCTTCTGGTCGACGTATACCACGAGTTCTCCGAGCCGCAAAAGATGCTGCGAAAGATTCACGACGCGCTGAAACCGAGCGGACGCCTCGTTCTGCTGGAATTCCGCAAAGAAGACCCGAAGGTTCCCATCCGGCTCGAACACAAGATGACCGTGGCGGAAGTTCGAATGGAGCTGGAAGCGGAGAATTATAAGTTCGACAGCGTGAACGAAAAGCTGCCCTGGCAGCACATCCTGATCTTCCGTCCCGTCGCTACTTCAGCCACTCCGCAATAGCCTGCGCCCCGAGCGGCGTATCCACCAGTTTTCCGGAAGCGTGAAACAGCCCGCCGGTGTTGTGGATCATCACGCCGTCGGCAGGAAGCGAACGGAAAGCGCCGGCGCGCCGAATTCCAGGGATGAAGAGGCGGTCGACGTAGGCGTTGTCGTCGTCGCTGGGGAATCGAGCCGCGTCGGTAACCGTTTTCCGGAAGTTGGAGGAGATCGCGCGGGCCAGAAGCGTACTCAAGCCTCCCACTAGATCGACCTCGCCGTACTGACTCTTGAGGTATGAGCCGGCCGTCAGGATGTCCTGCACGCGGATTTGCTCGGCGGTGCGGTTGTATGTGGTGAAGAGCGGGACTTGCGTGTCGCGCGTCTCGCGGAAAGGTTGGACCGTGAAGACGGCTCGCCCGGCCTTCACGATTTCTTGGGTGAGCGCGGCATCCTCGTCGCCAAACAGAAGCACGGCTCCGCGCGGCTTGCCTTTGGGCAGCGCGAGCCGTCCCTCGACGCGGTCCGGTCCGCGCGAGAGCAGCACTTTGCTGCCTTCCACTTCGCTCAGGACTTTTTCCGGCCACTCGGCGGCGACGGCGATCCGCAACGCGGACGGATCGACCTCCAGCTTTGTCCAGGAAGCAAGCAGCGACTCGGCGTTGGCGCCGGGCGGCTGGGTTTGCCCGTGCCATACCAACAGGTCCGCGGGCGAGTCGATGGTTACTCCCGTCTCGCGGGGCTTGTCTTCTCTGCCGAGGAGCCAGCGCGCGAAAAATGCGTAGACGGCTTCGCGGCTGTCGCGATTGTAATTGTGCGGCGCGTGGAACTGCACGGTGCTGACGCGGCTTTCCGCGTCGAGCAGGCGGAAGATGTTGCGGACGGCCGGAAACTCGATGCGCGGCGTGTCGCGCGTCCAATCGCCGGTAGCCGAGACCATCAGCAACGGGCGCGGCGCGGCCAGCGCAGCGATCTCGATGTTCGAGTGATCCAGCCGCAGCCCGGCGGCGTTTTCGCAATTCGATCCGCCCTGCATGTACGCCGAGATCATGTTGACCGGCGCCGACACTTTCACGCGGTCGTCGACGGCGGTCAGCAGAAACGTTTGCGTCCCGCCGCCCGATGGGCCGGTGGCCGCGAGCCGCGAGCGGTCGACGTCGGGAAGCGACTCGAGAAAGTCGAGCGACCGGATGCTGTCCCAAAGCTGCAGGCCGAGCACGCTGAAGCTCCAGAGCTGGGCGCGCGGAGAGGCGAAGCTGTGCGGAACCTGGTTGCTGTCGTTGTACCCGACCATGTCGTAAGTGAAGACGACGTAGCCTTGCACCGCCATGTTGGCGGCGCGTCCCGGCTCGTTGAACAGATCGTCGTTCATCAGCCGTCCGTAGGCGCCATGCCCGTGCGGCGCAAGCACGCCGGGGAAGGGGCCGGTCTTTCCGAGCGGCCGATAGAGATTTCCCGTTACGAAGAATCCCGGGAAGCTCTCGAAGTACACCTTCTCCATCGAGAAGCCGCGATGTTCCTTGCGGCCGAAGATCCGGGCATGCAGAGGAGTGCGGGGCGGCATCGGCCACAGCCCGGCGCGGAAGAGGACCTCCCGGCGCAGGCTGCTGGCGCGCGTCTCCCAATCCGCGCGGCTCGCGAATTCGGGCGGCGTCCAGGGCGTGTTGGTATCGCGCACGATCAGGCGGCTATCGGTGGCGGGAATTCCGCCGCCTGCGGCGAGGCCGCTCAATGCGAGCAAACCGAGCAGGAGGAGTTTTTTCATAACCTAGCTCTTTTTTGGTACGCGCGGTGGCGTGTATGGATTGAGCGGCGCATCCACTTCCCGAAGGAAATTGCGCGCCGCCTTGGCCAGGTGGGGCGGCGCCATTTGGTCCGTGCGCCACAGGATCTTGCAAAGGGTGAGACGCTCGTTTTGGCCCATGGGTTGATAAACCTGCGAGAAGGATACCATGCCGATGTAATCGGAATACGAACCGGGCCAGTAGCGTTCCACCACGAGGAGCAACTTCCAAATGCCCAGCTCTCTGATCGGCCGCCAAGGAAATCCCAGCATCCATTTATAGGAGGCGAGCATTATGGCTTTGCGAACCGGACGCAGGGCCCGCATCACGCCGGCCACGATGGCTATCGCGAACATCAGGGCCAGATAGTTCAGCAGCCCCGTCCGCTCCTGGATCTGAGCGTAAAGAAAAAGACCAAGCCCCAGCCAGATGAGTACGGGGATGCCGTCCCAAAGGCCACGGAAAATGTACGTGAGCAAGGAAAAAGGCCGCATGTTGATGATCAGGATTC
>CAZRND010000502.1:0-3415 GCA_964601345.1 uncultured Acidobacteriota bacterium
CTTCGCGGCCCTGCCGGCGGCCAGCACATCCGCTTCGCGAATGTGCTTCTGCCCTTTCGGATAGACGACCCATATCCCGCCGTTGCTCTTGATCTTCTTCTGCAGCGGCGTGAGCTGATCGAGAGCTCCCAAATCCTCGGCGGCAAGAAAAATGATGTCGCAATCCGTCTTGGAAATCGTCGTCGAAATAGGGGCGCGTTCCCGCACTTGTTTCAGAAACGACTCGGCGAAATCGCCCACGAAGCCGACCTGGAGACCGGGCTTGACGCCGAGCTTCTCGATCACCGGCTTCGGATAACGGATCTTCAGCGCCCACTTTTCGGCCTGCGGGCCAATCTCCAGCGTGAGCGAACCCTTGGCGTGCTTCACCACCAGCCGGCCGCGCTTGGCTTCGGCCGAGGTGATGCTGGCGAACGGGATGACGACGCGCCCTTCGCCGCGGAAGATCAGTTCCGACGTTTCGAGCAGCGCCTTACCTTTGTTCTTGCCCGTCGAGACAGCTTCGAGACCCATCTCGCGATGATAAACTGTTCGGATGAATCTATCCGGTATTTTTCCTCCTGTCTGCACGCCGTTCTTGGACAACGGCGATTTTTCCGCGCACAAGACCCGCACCAACATCGAGAAGTGGAACCGCCTGGACCTGGCCGGTTACGTCGCCACCGGCTCGACCGGCGAAGCGGTGTATCTGAACCGCCAGGAGAAGCTGCAGCTTTGGGAGACGATACGCGCCGCCGCCGCGCCCGGCAAGATCCTGATCGCCGGCACGGGCGAAGAATCGGTCCGCGAGACGGTGGACATGACCAATCAGGCCGCCGCGCTCGGCTACGTCGCAGCGCTGGTACGCACGCCGCATTACTACAAGGGGCAGATGAATAAGGCCGACGCGCAGCTTACTTTCTTCCGCGCCGTCGCCGACCAGTCGAAGATTCCGATTCTCATCTACAACTTTCCGCAAGTCACCGGCGTCGATCTGCCGGCCGATTGGGTGGCGCAACTCGCCGCGCATCCGAACATCTGCGGGATCAAGGAGAGCAGCGGCAACATCGAGAAGGTCGGGACGATGGTGAACCAGTGTCCGGCGTCGTTCCAGGTGCTGGTGGGCTCCGCGCCGACGCTCTATCCGAACCTGTGCATGGGAGCGGTGGGCGCGATCCTGGCATTTGCGAATCCCGCGTCGCAGGCCTGCGTCGACATTTACAAAGCGTGGAAGACGGGCGATCACGCCAAGGCGCTCGCCGCGCAACGTCACATCGCGAAGGCCTCGTCACTCACCGGACCGAAACACGGCATCGCCGGACTCAAGTACGCGATGGACCTCAACGGATACTACGGCGGTCCCGTGCGCTTGCCGCTCACTCCCCTGTCGCCTGCGGCGAAGGGCGAGGTCGAGGAGCTGTTCAAAGAAATCCCAGCGTAATCGGAACTTGACGCCGGCCTGTTCATGTAGCTACAGTAGCTACATGACCGTCGGCGTGCGCGAATTGAAGAATGGGCTCAGCCGCTACTTGGGACGCACCAAGAAGGGCGAGGAGATCGTCGTTACAGAGAGAGGCAAGCCGGTGGCTCTCCTCAAGTCCATCCAGTCCGTGGATCCGTCTGACACTCTCGAAGCCCGCCTAGCCAGGGCGGCGGCCGAGGGTTTGATCGTTCTGCCTACTCGGAAACGCCTCGCCCGAATCCGCAAAGTGAAGGTTCGCGGAGCCTTGATTTCGCGCGCGATTATCGAAGACCGCCGTTGAATTACTTCGACACCAGCGCTCTCATCAAAAGGTTTGCCGTGGAGCCCGGATCGCCTCTAGTAGACCGCTTAGCGGAGACGGCCCTTGTGGCGACCTCGAAAGTGAGTTATGCGGAGGTCTACTCCGGGTTGTGCAGGAGGAAACGGGAGCGTGCGCTCGGTCCGGCGGCTTACGAGCTCTCTTGCCGGCAATTCGAGAAGGAATGGCCGGCCTATGTGCAGGCACCGCTCACAGACTCCGTGCTGCAGCTTGCCCGCGACGTGATCCAGCGACATCCTCTCCGGGGATTTGACGCCATTCATCTCGCCTCCGCCCTGGAACTGGCGGAGATTTCCGGTGAGCCGTCCCGATTCATCGCCGCAGATCAAAAGCTGCTCGAGGCAGCCAAAGCCGAAGGTCTTGAGTTTGTGAATGTGGAGAACGGGTAGGTCCTCCAGCTTCCGCCACGCCGTGGAGGGCTGGCGGAGGATTCGTGGAGGATCAACACGCTGATTCCACAGGGATTCGCGCTTCCTCCCGCAAAACAACACATTTCTTATACTCGCCACGCCGGACTTTCTCAATCAGGCCGCGACGAGCCAGCTCATGAAGCAGCCGGTTCGTGGACTCGTCACGACGGCCGTGTAGCCTCATCGCATCCTTGAAGAAGAACGTGGACGGAAGGCGGTCGAGAAACGGGTCCAACTGAGGCATCCGCTCGTAGGCGCAGGGTTCGCCGTCGTCATAGGTGCGGCGCAGCAGGAAAGGACCGATCTCGCCGCGCGTGCGCGCGTGACCGCGGAGCACAAGCGCCGCGTCGCGGCGGGCCGTGGGCAGCGCTACGGCGAGCCGCAAATCGGTCTGATTGATGAGCGCGCGAGCGCCCGCCGCCTGCAAGAGCCAGTCGAGCGTGATCTCGCTTTCGAGATTGCGCAGCCGCCGCTTGCGCACATGATGGATCAGCAGGAACGCGGTGCCGAGCCGCGCCGAGATCTCGCGCAGCGTCCGGATCTGTCGCGCGGCCACCGCGTTGTTCGTCTCCATCTCGGGATTGAAGGCGCGCAGCGGGTCGAGGATCACCAGGTCGGGCGCGAGCCGCTGGATCAACCGTTGCACGGCCGGGACTGTGCCGCGCTGGTTCACGCGCACGCGGACCAGGTTGAAGAGTCCCGCCGGCGGAGCCGAGTGCGCCGGCCAGTAGAGGAAATTGTCGGGATAGTGCACGAGGCCGAGATGCTTGCGCTGGCGCTCGAGGATCGAGTGGCAGTCCCACAGCGCATCTTCGTAATCGACGAGCAGGACCTTCGAGGGGCGCGTGGCGAGGTCGAGAAACGGCTTGCCCGCGGCGACCGAGAGCGCGAGTTGGCAGGCCAGCGGCGTCTTGCCGATGCCGGAATCCCCCACCAGGATCGTGATCGAGGCCGGTGAAATCAGCCCCTCGACGATGCCGCGATCCGGCAGGCCGCGCAGCGCCGGCCCAAGGTCCGAGCCGGAGAAGACGCCAAACTCCTGTTTCACTTCATGGAGGGAGGGCATCCTTCTAGTTTCGGTTTTTATTCGCCATATGTCAATAGGAAAAATGAGGGAGCGATTACGCCTACCTCACCATACTGATCGCTCTCTCCACGGTCACCGTCGGCGGGGGCGTGTAATCGTCGCGCTGGAGCCAGACGATCCACTGGCCGTGAAGGTAA